>CAVEFO010000028.1:0-24493 GCA_963615055.1 Lachnospiraceae bacterium | reverse complement strand
CCCGCCATCGGAAAATTTCAAACAGGCGGGCCTCCTTGCGCGTCGCTTGGCTACTCACAAAAAATCGGAAACAGCGGCCCATAAATTATAAAAGGCCGCCATCAACAAGGGCCGCGCTTCGGGGCGCGGACCTTTGTGCCCGAAGTGATTGAGGAACATGGAGTAAGCGGGCAAACATAGCTTTTAACCGTGAGTCGTGCATGAGGATTTTGTTTGCTCATTGAGATGTGAGGAACGGTAAACGGTAAACGGATAGCGGACGGCGGGCGGCGGGCGGCGGGCGGCGGCCAACGGTCAAGATCAGCGGCGGTGATGATGCCGGTGGTGATGGTGATGATGCGGATGGACGGGGCCGATATTGACGTCTAGTGTTACTGTGGCTTCTTCTTTCGGGGCCGGTTTCACATGGTGAGGTCTGGGGGGATGGACGGGGGCGATGACGCGGGTCGGATGGGGTCTTGGCATAGGTGCCGGACCGCGAACGTGATGCCGGGGTGCCGGGGCGGCTCTTCCCTCCGGAGCCGGTCCCATTCCTTCCGGTGCGGGTGCTTCTTCCGTGGCGGGAGCGGTCGGAGAAGGGGCGAGACGCGGCGGGGGCGCGACATAAGGACGAGCGGCGGCCGACGGGGGGAGTTCCCCCGCGCGGATGAGGCTGTCCTTGTAGGACGTGGACGGCTCAGTGGCCGATGCGGCACCGGCCAGAAGAAGAGACGCGGCCAAAACGAGAAGAATGGTTTTCTTTTTCATGATAGATACCTCCCAGGGAAAATAAGGGGCAAAACGGAATGGATTCTTTATTTTTGCGGCGTTTCCGGTGAGCGCTTTTGCAAGATAGAGATGAGGGGCACGCCGGATGTATGCTTTGCTTTTTCGGCATTTGTGATAAGCGGCTGCGGCAAGGAAGAGATGAGGGGCAAGGCTGTATATATGCTTTGCCTTTTTGGCATTTGCGATAAGCAACTACGGTAAGATAGAGATGAGGAGTCAGCAGACGACTTTCCTTCTTTTGCCTCCGCGGAAAAAAGAAGGAAAGCCGGGTCCCCATCCCTACCAGCAGACAGCTTTCAGCACTCTTGCCTCCGCGGAAAAGAAGAACAGAGGCTCCTCATCCTTACCAGCAGACAGCTTTCAGCACTTTGGCCTCCGCGGGAAAGAAGAACAGAAGGCAAGCCCCCCATCCCTACCAGCAGACGGCCTTCAGCACTCTTGCCTCCGCAGGAAAGAAGAACAGAAGTCGGGCTCCTCCTTTAGGCTTACGGCGCTTTCACGCCATGATGCTCTTGTCGCGCCTCTCCTTTTGGCGGGAGCGGAGGGTGTTTCATTTCCGCTTTGTGCTCGTCTTTGCGCTCGGCGTGTTTCTTCTCCGGAAGCGGCGGGCGCTTTTCCTCCGATACCCGCTTTTCGTCCGGTATCCGTTTTTCCGCCGGTGAGCGCGTTTCATCCGGCGCGCGGCGCATGTGCTTGTCAAAAGACTCGGCGGCTTTCGGCGCGTTGTCCCGGATCCAATGCTTATACGAAGCGATGTCATTCGTCAGGAAAGAACCGACGGCGACCGCCAGTGAAATGACGGAGAGGGCGATGCAAAAAATAATCCGTTTCATGATGTCACGCTCCTTTCTCCGTGGTTGCGGACTGCTCGCGGCGCGTCCATTTTTGGATTTCCATGCCCGTAAAGAAGAGGGCCAGACCGGCGAAGAGGCCCGTACCGCCCACACCGGCCAGCGTCACGGGCGATAGCGCCGGCAGCGGCGGCAGACCACCGATGGCGGGGAATGTACCGGAAATGAGATACAGGGCGAGCGCCGTCATGACCAGAATCAGAAAACCCAGCGCATAGACTGTGCCCATGAGAACTTTCAAAAGAAGAGAAGAAGCGCCGGCAGCCTTTTCCGGGAAATCCTCTTTCACCGCATTCCATGCTTTTTGCGCCGTGGCAGCGGCCATGTCGGCCCCCTCCGCGATCTTGTCGGCCGCCGCTCCGAGTTTTTTGGTCGCCGCCATGCCGGACGCTTTGTCGGAAACTGTTTCCGCCTCCGCCGTTTCCTCCACGATGCCTTCGTGAATATACGTTTCATACACATCGTGCGGACTGCCGAGCTCGCGGGAAATATCCTCCTCCGAAAGGCCGCGGCGGGCGCCCTCTTCAAAATGCGCCTCATAATCGGCCAAGATTTCTTCCAGACGCTTCTCCTCCACGCGGCGGAAATAGTAACGGAGCAAATCCAGATATTCAGTCTTAGTCATTTTCGCCCTCTCCTTCCTCCAACAATTTCGTCACGGCTTCATTGAACAGTTTCCATTCGCGGACGGATTCCGTGTACTCCGCCCGGCCGCTCTCGGTAATTTTGTAATACTTTCGCGGCGGTCCGTTGTGCGACTCTTCCAGATACGTCTCCACGAGCCCGTCCTTTTTGAAACGATTCAAAAGCGGGTAAATGGTGCCCTCGGACATTTCAATGTATTTGGAAATATCCGTCACGAGCTCGTAGCCGTAATAATGTTTCCGGCGTAACATGGAGAGGACCACAATCTCCATGACGCCCTTTTTCAATTGGACATTCATGAGTCACCTTCCTTTCTTTGGAAAGAAACGGGAGAAACTTTCCTCTCTTTCTCCTTTGGATGAAGGCAGTATATCACATAGTACTTTGCAATGCAAGATACTTTGTAAAAATTTGTAGAAATTCTTCGAGCGAGGGAAATTTTGCGACGTGGAGGCTTCGATGAAAAACTTTTTCTCACATAGTGCTGTCTATCTCCCGTCGCTTCAGGGCACCGGCAACCGTCCACCGGAAGGTCGCCTTCAAAAGAGGGCTGAAAGGTAGCGGCCTGCGGCCGCATTTTTATATCATCGCCAAAGGCGATACCGCTTAAAACTAACAGCCAAAAGCTAACCACTAACAACGATCTTGCGCCTGACGCAAAAGCCGTTATCCGTTTACCGTTCGTCACATCTTGGGAATTTACAAGGTGCTCATGTACGGTTCACGGTTCACGGAGAACGGCCAGTGACTCGATGGGAACCAAATGGTAAGCAGGCGTTCGATGCCCCGCGCTTGATTTCTAGGAGGCTTCAAAAATCGGCAGCGCACAGCTAATAACTATTTTGCGTCTGACAAAATATAGGAGCACCTGTTTTGTGCTTACAAAAAAAGATGCCACACAAGGTGACATCTGAATGTTTGTGAAATTTATTCTTTCGTTTCCGCGGGAAGCTCGGCTGTGCAATGCGGGCAGCGCGTCGCGTCGTCGGCGATGGTTTCGCGGCAGAAGGGACAAAGCCGTGGGTCCGGCGTTTCCTCTTTCGGGAAGAGGCGATTGATTTGTTTCAAGACGATAAAAATGGCTGCGGCGACGATGAGGAAATCGATTACATCGTTCAAAAAGGCGCCGTAAGCGATGACGGGGACATTGGCGGCTTGTGCTTCTTGCAGTGTCTTGACGTCGATGGTGCCCAGATTGATGAAAAGATTGGAGAAATCGATGCGACCGACGAGGAAACCGAGCGGCGGCATGAGGATGCTTGATACGAAAGAGGTGACGATTTTTCCGAACGCCGCCCCGATGACGACGCCGACAGCCATATCCAGCACGTTTCCGCGTAAGGCAAATTCCTTAAATTCTTTGAGAAAACCCATGATACGCTCCTTTCGCAAAATCGGACTCTTTCTATTATACCATCAATGTCGAAGCCTGATGGTCGATTACAATCTTGCGCCTGACACAAAAGCCGTTATCCGTTTACCGTTCCGCCCATCTCTGTGACGGCTAAAATGACGGCTAAAATTCTTCATACAGGGTTCACGGACAACGAAGAACGGACAGCGGCTCGATGGGCACAAAAGGGAATCACGTGCTCCGTACGGCAAAATCCCGGCGCGCAAAAAAAGAGCTCCGTCACAGGAGCTCTTTCTCTTTGGAGCGGGTGATGGGAATCGAACCCACTACATTCAGCTTGGGAAGCTGACGTTCTACCGATGAACTACACCCGCACGGATGCGAAACGAATCCGCATCGACGAGACGTATTGTAGCATAATTTTATTGTTTTCGCAATGCGTATCTTTCGGCAAATTCGTTTCCGAAAATGAAAATGATGCGTGCAGATCAGAAATCTTCCGGCTCTTCGCGATTTGTCGTCTCGTGGAAACGGGTGTATTGGCCGTAGAAATAGAGTTCGATTTGGCCGATGGGACCGTTTCTGTTTTTGGCGAGAATGACTTCCGTGAGATTTTTGCGCGCGTCGTCCGCTTCGAGTTCTTTGTTGTAATACGCCTCGCGATAGAGGAAGGCGACCAAGTCCGCATCCTGCTCCAAAGATCCCGATTCGCGCAAATCGGAGAGCATGGGGCGGTGATCCTGACGCGCTTCGACGGCGCGGGAGAGCTGGGAGAGGGCGATGACGGGGACATCGAGCTCACGCGCCAGACTTTTGAGATTTCTGGAAATATCGGAAATTTCCTGCTGGCGATTATCGATGCCGCGCATGGTGCGACTTTGCATGAGCTGGAGGTAATCGATAATGATGAGCGAGAGACCGTGCTCGGCTTTGAGACGGCGGGATTTGGAGCGGATATCCGCCACGGTCACACCGGCGCTGTCGTCGATGTAGAGCGGCGCCTCCATGAGCACGCTGGCCGCGGCGGCCAGATTATTCCATTCCTCTTGGGTCGTGAGGCGTCCTGTGCGGAGTTTCTGGCCTTCAATCAAAGCGGCGGAGGACAGAAGCCTCTGCACGAGCTGGCTTTGCGGCATTTCCAGCGAGAAAAACGCGACGGGCTTCTGCGCATTGATGGCCACATTGTAAGCGATATTCAGGACGAAAGCGGTCTTTCCCATGGAGGGACGGGCCGCGACAATGATGAAATCGCCTTTTTGGAGGCCGGTCGTCATGGAATCCAGCGACATGAAACCGGAAGAAAGGCCGGTGATGCCCGATTTGTTTTGGTATTTCGTATTGATATCGGCGAGCTCATTTTGCACGGCTTCCCCGATCGGGACGAAATCGTTTCGCCGGTCGTCTTTCGATACTTCGAGAATTTGTCGCTCGGCATTGTCGACAATCTGGAGCGTGTCGTCGGCGGCGGCGTAGGCGGACGCGGCGATGGTATTGGCCGCATTGATGAGCCGGCGCAACTTCGATTTATCCGCGACAATTTCGGCGTGTTGGCGCACGGCTTTCGGAAAGAGGCAATGCTCCGGGAGTTCATTGACGTACATGACGCCGCCCACATCGTCAAGACGTCCCATGCGACGCAATTCTTCCGTGACCGTGAGGATATCGACTTCCGTCCCCTTGTGTGCGAGAGACAAGATGGCATTGAAAATGACGGCGTGCGCCTCCCGATAAAAATCATCGGCGCGCAAAATGTCTTCCCCCGTTACCAACGCGTCGCGGTCGAGCAGCATCGCGCCCAAGACCGATTGCTCCGCTTCGATGCTCTGCGGCAGGATGTGCTCCACGGCCAGCGCGGCAGTGTCGGCCGGTTTCTTTTCATAAGATTTGTCAGATTTTTTTTCGTATGCCATGAGAGCCTCCGCGTATCAAAAATTTCCTTTATTATATACAAGTGCGGGCGTTTCGACAAATGAAATCGGAAACGGGCCACCCGGCGCGCAATTGCGTTCGGCGGATGGCGGCCAGGCGGGGGGAATTAAAATTTCCTTGCAAAAAAGCGCAAATATGGTACAATACACGCGTGGAAATGAGATTTCGGCGTAGATGGGGCGCGGGGATTTTATTTTCAACGAATCCAAATCATAGGTTTTCAAAGGAGCATATATCATGGCAAAAGAAACCAAAGCAGCGGCCAGCGTCGCAGACAAAAAACTCGAAGAATTCCGTAAATATGTGGAAGATAATAAAATCACGGGCTTCAACGTCCAAGATTGGCCGGCCGGCGGTCACGTCGTCCGCAGCCTTCTTCCGGTCGGAGAGGCGAAATTGCCCTTCGGCATTCTCTTTGATGACAGCGTCTATGCCATCATCCAGATTCAGCTCGGCGAAGGTCTGGCGACCGGCGAAAAAGCCAAAAAGATTTACAGCGTCCTCAACGCCTTGAACGATCAATATCGTATGCTGAAATTCTCCGTCGACGTCAGCGGAAACGTTCTCCTCGCCTGCGTCGTCGCAGCCGGCCTCCCGAATTTCGAACCGGCTCTCGTCATCGCCATTTTGAATTCCATCCAGGAAGAACTCAATGCGCACTATGACGACATTATGAAAGCATTGAAGAAATAAGAAACGCAAAAGGAAAGCTGCGGGAAACCGCGGCTTTTTTCTTTGTTTGAAATTTGAGGGCCGCAATCCCGGTGAGACGAAAAACTGAGCACGTCGTCAACTCCCATCACGCATTCACTGCGACGTGATTGGTAAACGGGTACGCAGACGACGGCGGGCGGAATATGGTATAATACAAAAAACAAAGAAACGGAGGTGGCGCCATGCCGAAAGCAAAAGGAAAATTTTGGGACAGCATCAGCGAGAAAGACCAATCACGAATTTTGCGTTTCTGTCTGATGGATGACACGTTTCTATCGACCGTTTTCCGGAAACCCGAATGCACCGAGCTCCTCTTGCAACTCGTACTGGAGCGGAAAGACCTCACCGTCAAAGAAGTCCGGACACAAAGAGACATGAAAAACCTATGGGGCAGATCCGCCCGCTTGGACATCCTGGCCGTCGATCGAGACGGGAAATATTACAATATCGAAGTCCAGCGAAAAGACGAAGGCGCCAATCCCAAACGCGCCCGCTACTACAGCGCCCTCCTCGATGCGAATATCACAGAACCCGGCGAAAACTTTGAAAATATTTTTGAGACCTACGTGATATTCATCACCGAAAACGACGTCCTCAGAGCCGGGAAACCCCTCTATCACATCGATCGCACCATACGAGAGACAGGCGAAGACTTTGCCGACGATGCACACATTATCTACGTCAACTCCAAAATCCAAGACGAGACCGCCTTGGGAAGACTCATGCACGACCTCTACTGCAAAAATCCGGATGATATGAACTATAAAATCCTGGCAGACGAAGTCAGATATTACAAAGAAGATACGAAAGGAGTGAAAGCCATGTGCAAAATTATGGAAGAAATCCTTGACGAAGGCCTTGAAAAGGGGCGCGAAGAAGGACGCGCAGAAGGGCGCGAAGAAGGGCGCGCAGAAGGGCGCAAAGAAGGGCGCGCAGAAGGGCGCGTGGAGCAGGCACAACTCATGGCCTTCAAAATGGCTATTCGAGGAAATTCGCCGGAAGAAATCGCGGATTTGGTCGGATATGATACCCAAACGGTAAAAATGTGGCTGGGAAATCAATCGTCCCTATCATCTGCTTCCACACCTACGCGAGTCTGATAGGCTTCAAACAGACAGAGCGAGTGAAAACCATGTGCAAAATTATGGAAGAAATCCTTGACGAAGGCCTTGAAAAGGGGCGTGAAGAAGGACGCGCAGAAGGACGCAAAGAAGGGCGTGCAGAAGGGCGCAAAGAAGGGCGTGCAGAAGGGCGCGAAGAAGGACGTGCAGAAGGGCGCGAAGAAGGACGTGCAGAAGGGCGCGAAGAAGGGCGCGTGGAGCAGGCACAACTCATGGCATTCAAAATGGCAATTCGAGGAAATTCGCCGGAAGAAATCGCGGATCTGGTCGGATATGATACCCAAACGGTAAAAATGTGGCTGGGAGATCAATCATCCCTATCATCTGCTTCCACACCTACGCGAGTCTGATTCGTTTAACCGAGAGGTGGCGCAAGGAATCCGGAGTATCGGCAGATCGATAAGATTATTCGATTCAGCAAGAAGTGAGAAGGCGGCGAAAGCCGTCTTTTTGCGTGGGGGATGGCAGTTAGCAGTGAGCAGTGAGCAATTAGCAGTGCAGGTGTCGCCTTGTGCAACGAACAGGAGCCTTAGGAACGTAGTGACGCGAGGCGACTGTGAGTGCCATGCAAAGCTCGGCGACGATTTTTGAAACGCCTTCGGCGCCCTATCATTCGGCGCTTCGCGCCACCTTATTACCCGAAATCAACCTTTTTTTGTTTTTGGGAAATAGAAATCAAATTTGTGGTTAGCGCCGGGGCATAAAATGGCGGAAACGTTAGACAGAAAAGTTAGCAGTGAGTAGTGAGCAGTGCAGGTGTCGCCTCGGCGACGATTTTTGAAACGCCTTCGGCGCCCTATCATTCGGCGCTTCGCGCCACCTTATTACCCGAAATCAACCTTTTTTTGTTTTTGGGAAATAGAAATCAAATTTGTGGTTAGCGTCGGGGGCACAAAATGGCGGAAACGTTAGGTAGAAAAGTTAGCAATTAGCAGTGAGCAATTAGCAGTGCAGGTGTCGCCTTGTGCAACGAACAGGAGCCTTAGGAACGTAGTGACGCGAGGCGACTGTGAGTGCCATGCAAAGCACGGCGACGATTTTTGAAACGCCTTTGGCGTCCCATCATCCGGCGCTCCGCGCCACCTTCCTCCGATAAGGAAGGCTTGACTGGTGGCGGCTTGTGCAAACGAACAAGAGCCTTAGGAACGCAGTGACGCAAGGCGACTGTGAGTGCTATGCAAAGCTGTGCCGCATTTATAAAATCGCGCGGAGCGCGTTTTGCATCCCTATCTTGCCCAAAATTGTCATCACAAATGCCACAAAAGGAAAGCTTCCCCGAAAGCTGTGCCCCTCATCCCTATCTCCCGACAGCCGCCCGCACAAATGCCGCTAAAGATGAACACAAAAAAGGCCGCGCCCATCTTTGTCTATAACCTGCTATAAAAAAATTCAATAACAGAAAATGACGAAAAATGCAAATTTCCTCTTGACAATTACCAGGGGGGGGGTGGTAGGATACTTCTGAGCTGTAGTAGGCTTGTAGTTTCTGGCGTTCACTAAGGAGAAGTGTGATGAAACAGAACAGACAAGGAGTGCGGGCGTTTTGCGCCTGTGATTGTTTTGACGTTGGGTTCCCTTGCCGTGCCCGAAGGTGATGTGCATCTTTGGGTGGCAGAGGCGATTCGACGTCTTTTTGCGTGGGGGATGGCAATTAGCAGTTAGCAGTTAGCAGTTAGCAGTTAGCAGTTAGCAGTGAGCAGTGCAGGTATCGCCTTGTGGCGATGATTTAAAAGTGCGGCCGAAGGCCGCCACATTAACTGCTAATTACTCACTGCTCACTGCTAACTATTTTATCCCCTCAATACTTAATTTATTTGGAATCATTGCGGAAAGGAGGCTCCGCTGAGATAGGTTGGCGCTTCGGCGTCGTTTGGTGTCGCTCTCTGATAGCGATGCTGATCCTCTTTCGGGAGAGGAAAAAACACAAAAGATTGGTTTTACGTTTCCGGTATTTACACAAAGGAGAAGTGTGATGATGAAACAGAAAAACAAAAAATGGGGACTGCTGACCGCAGCTGTCATCATGGCGTTGAGTGCTGTGGCGTTGCCGCAACAGGTTTTGGGGGTTATATACGTAGATTCACTAAAGGACGAAGCATTTGGTGCCTCAGGGGCCATGGAGTACGGTGCGGCCGGAACGAAAAATATAGATGGATCCGGCGGCGACTTTAAGTACCAAGTTGAGACTACAAATAGTAACGCTTTTGGTTGGCAAAATCATATATGGAATACTGCTGGTGATGTAAATACTAAATACACAGCCGGGAATACCGCAGTAGGTACGCAAAACTGGATAAAAGATAATTTAAATTCTATAGCAGTGGGGACACATAACCAGATCATAGGGACGACATTTATTGGTAATAGCGGTGTCTATAAAGGCAATAATGCTATCGGTGTGGAAAACGTGATAACGGATTCGTGGAATTCCAATGCAATAGGTAGTCAAAATACAGTAACTTCAGTAAAACAGTCCAGCGCGCTTGGGTCTGAAAACGAGGTTACAGGAAGTAATTCGAGTGCGATTGGTTATGGCAACACGGCGTCTAGTAACTATGTTATTGCGGTGGGGTATAAATCGAAGGCCCAAGCGAAAAATACTGTCGCCTTGGGGAATACGAGTGCTGCTGCGGGCGAAAACTCGGTGGCGATTGGGTTTCAGACGAAGGCAACAGGTAAGAATTCCATTTCCATCGGCGGCAGAAATGAGACGGAAGGTGAGGACGAATCGACAGTTATTACGGATCAAAATACAGCTGCGGGTGAGCAGTCAATTGCTATCGGTCTTTCCAATAAATCGAGTGGGACAAATTCACAGGCTATTGGTTCTTCCAATGTGGTCAATGGCCAAAATGCGGTTGCTTATGGTTCGGGCAATGCGGTATACGGTGCCACGAAGGATACGGCTGTTGACAATGCGATCGCTGTAGGGTCTTCCAATACGGTTTCGGCTCAGTATGCACAGGCAATTGGGGCTTCGAATGAGGCGCAGCAGCTTCGTTCTATCGCTTATGGGTATAGCAATATATCTTCCAGCTCCGATACGGTTTCTTTTGGTACAGCGAATAAAGCGCAGGGGACGTCTTCGATTGCGATCGGGTCCGGGACAATCAATGGGACTACGATTACCTATCAGAGCGCTATCGGAAATTATTCGGTGGCGATCGGGGATACCAATACGGCCAATTCTCAATATTCTCAGGCGATTGGCTCTCATAATAGCGCGATAGGAAATAATGCGCTTGCATATGGGTATCAGAATACGACAAATGGACAGAATTCCGTAGCCGTCGGGACGTATAATTCTGCGGCCGAAAACTACGCGATAGCCATCGGCACTGGGGCAAGCGCCTCAGAGCGGCAGAAAGCGGATGGGTGGTATTCCATCGCTTTAGGATATGCCAATTCGGCCACGGATTATTTTGCGCAGTCGATAGGGAGTGGCAACAGTGCTACGGCATATTACGCCCAGAGTATCGGATTTTCGAATACAGCTAGCAATAATCGCACCCTTGCTTACGGCGCCCGAAATACGGCGTCCGGAGAGGGTGCTGTGACGTTTGGTACAGGCAATATAGCGAAAGGGAAGGCAGCCATTTCCATCGGTTCCGGCGTGGTCGAGGCATCCGGCGAGGCATCCAGTGATTATGAGTTTAATGTGACCACATACCAGAAAGCGACGGGGGCCTATTCCATTGCTGTTGGGTATCAGAATGAAGCGGTCTCGCAATATGCACAGACCCTTGGGTATAACAACTATGCCAAGGGCGACAATACATTGTCTTATGGCTATCAAAATAAGGTCGGGGACGAGGGAAGCACAGTAGAGACAACGAATTCCCAGGCTATCGGCGCAAGCAATGAAGTCTATGCAAAGGATGCTCTTGCCTACGGTTCTACGAACGTCGTCAAAGGAGATAACTCGGTCGCCATCGGCTCGGGGAATACGGACACGAGTGGCAGCGCGACCGGCACGAATGTCGTCGCGATTGGTTCCGGAAACATAGGGAGTGCGGATAATACACAGGTCATCGGTTCGTACAATGAGGCGACGGCAAAGAATGCCATCGCGATCGGTTCCGGTGAGTCTTCCGCCAAAAAGCAGACGGCCAGTGGGGAGTATTCTGTTGCTTTGGGTGGGCGGAATGACGTGCAAACGCAATATTCTGTTGCGGTCGGGTATGACAATATTTCTACATGGGATGCCAGACTCGATGGTGAAGGTAATCCGAAGGAGACGCAGGTTAGTTCTCAAAGTTCTATTGCTATGGGGACATATAACAATGCAGCAGGGAAGAATGCAATTTCCATCGGTGCCGGTAATGTAGGCGAAGATATACGGCAAGAAGCAACAGGTTTGAATGCTATTGCTATCGGGAATGTCAATCATGCGACGGAAGATTCTTCTTTTGCTATCGGCACGGCAAATACGGCCTCGGCGCAGAATGCTTTGTCTTTGGGCGGACAGAATGCAACAGAGGCCTATGCGTCCATGGCATTTGGGCTTAGCAATAAGGTTTACGGCGACGGGACAAAAGATGAAACGAGTGGCGTTCAAGGCTCTATGGCACAGGGGATGGATAATGAAGTCTTCGGTGCGAATTCGATTGCCATGGGCGCAAGGAACATTATTGGGACTTATGACGAAGGGTCCCAAGCAGGTACGAAATCAGATGTGACGCTGGCTTTCGGTGTGGATAATAAGGCGTTGATTGGGACGACGAATTTGCTGGCTACGGCGGGACAGGCCATCACTACCGGTGAGACGGATTTGGCGTCGGTCAAAATGCTGGTGAAGATGTATGCGGCCGGTGTAGAAGGCGGGGATACATTCGTAGCGGGACTTGAGGACATCACCAGCATGAAGGACTTAATAGCTGCGATAGATCAAGCAAAGGTTGATGCAAGGGAAGCGGGCAAAGAAAAAGGCGAGGCCGCGGCGCGGGCAGCGGGCATTACAGATGAGACGATAATCGAAGAATATGGTATTGCTGCCGGTGAGGCTGCTGTGGCGGCTATCGACAAGATGACGTCTTGGAGCGGGCATGGGATGCTCATCGGGGAGAATAATGCCGTGTACGGTGCGAAATCTTTGGGATTCGGTACGGATAACACGGTGAATGCCATCGGTTCGATTGTCGTCGGCGGCAGCAATACGGTCGGGAAATCCGAGGGCGTGACGGATGATACGCGCGATTTCATGTCTATGGCGATTGGGACGAAGAATACAATTGAGGGTTCGTTGAATGTCGCGATGGGGATCGGGAATGCATCGTACGGGACGCAGACGATTTCCGTCGGGAGTAATACGATTGGTCGAGCGAAGACCGAGGGTGAACCGGCGATTAATGTCAAGACGGGCATCGGGCTTGGGATCAACAACACGATTCTCTCGGATGCATCGGTTGCGATCGGCGGAAAGAATATTGTAAAAGGTGGAGAAATACCGAATCCGCTAGATCCCACGGGCGAGGAGACGATTAAAGGTTATTCCTTGGCTTTTGGGATTGACAATAAAAACTATTCCACGGCTTCGATGGCATTCGGCGGTAATAACACACTCGGTGATGAGAATACGACTTCGTACTACAGCTTGGGTTTCGGTGTCGGCAATACGGTGAATGCATCGAAAGCAGTCGGGATCGGCGTCGCCAATACGATTGTATCGGATGCGGTCATTGGGATCGGGCTTTCGAACCAAGCGTACGGTGAAGATTCCATCTTAATCGGCGGGAAGAACCAAATCGGTACGACGGCGACGAAGGCGGATGGTTCGGTGAAGCAGAGTCTGGCCTTGGGGATTCAAAACAATGTCCAGACGTCGCAAGCTTTGGCGGTCGGCGGTAATATCAGCATCGGTGCGGAAGCGGCACCGGTGGAGGGCGAGGCGAACACGATTTCGCTGACGTCGGATGACAGTAGCACGACGGCTGTTTCCGGGAATGAAGTGGCGATGGGCGTCGGGATCAAGATTTACAAAGATGCCGGCCAGTCGACGGCGCTGGGCGGTGCGAATACGATTGCGTCTTCCAATTCGGTGGCTTTGGGGTATCAGTCTGTCGTCGCGGAGCAGCAGGAGAATGTGGTGTCCGTCGGGCATCAGAATAATGACGATGTCTTGTTGCGCCGGATTGTGAATGTTGACAATGGGCAGGAGTTGCAGGATGCGGCGACGATGTATCAGATTGCCCATCTGGATCAGACGCTGACTTTCAATGCGAAGAATACGACACGGAAGATCGTAACGAATGGCGGCGATACGGTCGCGACGATCACGCTGGAAGCAGGGAAGATCGAAAATGGCAGCGACGGGTATGTGTCCGGTAGCGATATTTACAATTATATAAAAAAGGTGTCGTCCATCGTCGATTACGATCCGGGGTATGAGGCGAACGGTAAATATTGGCTGTCCACGGATTTCGATTTGGATATTGATGACAGCACAAAGGGTAAAGACTCGGCGGCGTACGGCTATGGAGCCAAAGCGTCCGGGGCGAATTCGGTCGCGCTCGGCTCGAATTCCATCGCGACGGCTGCGGATACCGTTTCCTTCGGTCATACGGCGGACGATATCAATCCGGCGACGGGCAATAAGTATGGCACGCCTCTCACGCGCAAGCTGACGAATGTGACGGCGGGCGTAGAAAATACGGATGCGGCGAATGTCGGACAGCTCTTGGGAAGCGGGACGTATGATGCCGATGCCGGGACAATTACGTTCAAAAATAAAGCGGACGGAGACGCCTTCACGGTCACGGGAATTTATGCGCCGGGTGCCGATGAAATCCTTATGAAAAATCAGACTGTTTCCTTGGAGACGACGACGGGTGCAGACAGCGCAAAGACGAATGTGCTTCGTGCGAAAGATAATAGCATCTTGGCGACCTTCGAAAAGGGCAGCGTCGCGACAGGTGATACGGGCTTCGTTTCCGGCGGTGACGTGTACAGCGCGATTGCGGCGAAGGGGCAGACCATCAATAGTAGTACCAATGTCATCAAAGCGAATGACAATAGCGCACTCGCGACGTTCCAATTTGCAACGCCCGGCAATGTTAACAAGGAAGGCGATAAGATCATTGATGAAAAGACGCTGGTCGACTACGGCGATACTATCATCAATGAAAATACGATTGTCGATTTCGATAAGACGGCTAGGAAGACGGCCGACAACACCGGGAATCATTGGTTGTCCACGGATTTCGGCATTACTGTCACGGATGCGGAAAAAGGTAAAGATTCCACAGCTTACGGCTATAGCGCCAAAGCGTCGGGAGACAATTCCGTGGCTTTGGGGTCGCATTCCATTGCGACGGACGATAATGTTGTTTCCTTCGGGCATACGAAGGACGATACCAATCCGGTGACGGGCGAGGCCTACGGCAGCGCGCTCAATCGCAAGCTGACGAATGTCGCGTACGGCGGCAGCAAGAATGATGCGGCGGCGTATGGGCAGATTGCGGCAGCCAATCAGATGCTCTATGCGACGACGGCGGCGCGCGCCGATGATACTTCGAAGAAACAGAATGTCATTTATGCCAATGACGGGACATCCTTGGCGACTTTGCAGATCGGAACGGTGAGCTCCGGTAGCACCGGATTCGTCTCGGGCGGTCAGGTCTATGACGCGGATGTCCAAAATACGACTTATACTGTCGATTATCAACCGGCCAGTGCAGATCCGGAGAAAGATGGCTACGTTGGTACGGTCACCGTCAAAAACAACAAGGGAGGTACGGCTTTTACCATTTCGGGAATTAAGACGAAGTATTCGGAAGATGCGCCGGACTATACTCCTTATACGGGAGATGAAAAGACGATTACGATCAATAAAGACAACGTCGTCTCTGCCCTTACGACCGATGAAATCACCGAAGGCGGCGAAAAACTTGTAACGGCCGGGACGCTCTACAATGAAGATCGTAAGGCCATCGTGGAGGAACCGGTCACGAATCATATTTCCGATCAAAGCGTCGGGGATAACCTCGTGGCTCTCGATAAAGCGATCGGCAAGGTGACGGAAGGCTCGCCGTACAATACCGATCCGAACAAGAAGACATACAATACGATTTCTTCTGAGAACAATATTTCTGAAAATCTTGAAGCCATCGATGATGCGCTCAAGGAAACCGACGGACTCATCACGCTGTCCAAGGACAAGACGGAAATTCTCGTCGGATCGGGGGACAACGCGAAATATGCGACTTCCGTTTCCTTTGCGGATAAGGATGGCAATACCAGGACGCTGACGAATGTGGCGGCCGGTACGGAGCTTACGGATGCGGCGAATGTCGGACAGCTCTTGGGGAGCGGGACGTATGATGCTGATGCCGGGACAATTACGTTTGAAAACAAAGAGGGCGATAAGTCTTTCATCGTCGACGGAATTTACACGCCTAAAAAGAGTGAAATTCTGAAATCGGGTCAGATCGTTTCCTTGGAGAATACGACGGGCGCCGACGCTGAAAAGACGAATGTGCTTCGTGCGAAAGACGATAGCATTCTGGCTACGTTTACGGCGGGCAGCGTTTCTGATGGAAATACGGGATTTGTTTCCGGCGGTGACGTGTACGATATCATCGCGACGAAGAATCAGGAATTGAGCGGCAGCAATCCGACGCTTTTGTCGAATGACGGAAAGACAAAGATTGCGACGATCAAAACGTATGATGCGTCGAAACCGGAATATGATCCTTTGGATCCGACCACGGAAGACCAGAGTGATGCGTATGTCACCTATGGGGGCATGAAATCTTCTGTCACGAATATCGTCAATGAAAATACGATTGTCGATTTCGATAAGGATTACAAGACGAGTGAGAAACATTGGCTGTCGACGGATTTCGATTTGGATATCGATGACAGCACGAAGGGGACGGACTCGGCGGCGTATGGCTACGGGGCCAAGGCTTCGGGAAATAATTCCGTGGCTCTGGGCTCGAATTCCATTGCGACGGCTGAGAATACTGTTTCCTTCGGGCATACGGCGGAGGATACCAATCCGGCGACGGGTGAGGCGTATGGCACGGTACTCAATCGCAAGCTGACGAATGTGGCGGCCGGTACGGTGAATACGGATGCGGCGAACTACGGGCAGATTCTTGCGAATGCGGAATATGACGCTAGGTCCGGCACCGTGACATTGAAGGATAATAACGGTGAAGATGCGATTACGATCAAGAACATTGGCGGATCCGGTACATTACTCCCGCTCGATCAGAAAGTTTCCTTCGAGAATACGACGGAACCGCAAGACGGGGAAGAAGACACGCGGACGAATGTCATTCGCGACAAGGACAATAAGATTATCGCGACCTTTGATGCGGGGAAAGTCGAAAAAGACAATACCGGTTTCGTGTCCGGTGGCGATGTCTGGAACAATATCGCAGCTAAGGATCAGACCATCAATGGCGCGAAGAATCAGATCATGGCCAATGACGGCAAGACAGTCTTGGCGACGATTGCTGCAGCGACGGATCCGACGGATCAGGCGACGGATAAAGACTCTTTCACGACGAAAGAATATGTCGACAAAGTGATTACAGATCATACGGGGACGACGCTTGCCGAAGATCAGCATATTTCCTTTACCGATACGACAGAGCCGGGAGAAGGCGCAACAGATACGCGCACGAATGTTATCCGCGACGTGGCCGGCAAGGCACTGGTCACCATCGATAAGGGCGCTGTCGAAAAAGACAATAAGAATCTCGTCGACGGCGGCACGGTCTATGATGCCATCGCGGCGAAGGATCAGGAGATTGACGGAGAGAATAATAAGATTATGGCCAATGACGGTACGACGGTCTTGGCGACGATCAAGGTTGCGCAGAATCCGCTCAATCCGGATGATCCCGACGATCCGGACGATCCGGACGATCCGGAGGGTAATACGTTCATCACGAAGAACTATTACAAGATGACTCTTAAGAAATATTTCGAAGAAAATAGCATTGTCGACTTCGATAAGACGGCGAAGGGAAATCCGGACGGCGATCATTGGCTGTCGACGGACTTCGGGACAGACGGTGTCGAGCATGGCAAAGACTCCACGGCGTACGGCTACGGTGCGAATGCGAAGGGTGACGAATCTGTCGCCATCGGGAAAGACGCCGTCGCGGAAGGCAAAGGTTCTATTGCCATCGGCGAAGGATCTGTCGCGAAGGAAGACAATGTCGTTTCCTTCGGCACGGAAGATAATAAGCGCAAACTGACGAATGTCGCGGAAGGTGAAAAACTCGGCGATGTCGCCGTGTACGATCAAATCGCGGCGGCCGGGCAGTCTGTTTCCTTGAAAAACACGACGGAGCCGGGAGAAGGCGAAAAGGATACGCGCACGAATGTCATCCGCGACAATGCGGGCAATGTCATCGCGACCTTTGAAAAGGGCGAAGTGGCGAAGGATGATACGGGCTTCGTCTCCGGTGGCGACGTGTATAGTGCCATTGCAGCGAAGAATCAGACGATCGATGGGTCGAAAAACAAGATCATGGCGAATGACGGCACGACAGTCCTCGCGACGATCAAGACCTATGACTCTTCCAAGACGGACAAAGAAAACAAGGATGCCTTTGTCACGTACGACACGATTAAGGACACCATCGATCATACGGTCGCACCGGGTCAGGTTGTGACCTTTGAGAATACGACGGATGGCAACGAGAGCCAGACGAATGTCATTCGCGGAGAGGATGGCAAAGTCCTCGTCACCATCAAGAAAGGTGAAGTGGCAAAGGGCGATACCGGCCTTGTCTCCGGCGGCGATGTGTATAACGCCGATGTGGCGAAGAATCAGCTGATCTATGCGACGACGGAGGCGCGCACCGGTGATCCGGATAAACAACAGAATATCATCTATGACAATCTCGGACGTGAAGTGGCGACGATGCAAATCGGCACCGTGACTTCCGGTAGCACCGGTTTTGTCTCGGGTGGTCAGGTCTTTGATGCGGACATCCAAAATTACACCTATGTCGTCGAGTACGAAAAAGTCACCGAAGATCCGGATGACAAAGCGGCCGTCGGTACGGTCAAAGTCCTCAACAACAAGGGAGAGACGGCCTTCACCATCACGGGTATCCAGACGGAAATCGGATCTGATCTGAAACCGTATGTCCCGTACACGGCAGATGAAAAGACCATCACGATTGATGAGAACAAAGTCATTTCTGCCATTACGACCGATGAAATTACCGAAGGTAGTGAAAAACTCGTGACGGCCGGGACAATCTATAAAGAAGATCGCGAAGCCATTGTCAATACACCGAGCACGAATCATATTTCCAATCAAAGCGTCGGGGATAATCTCGTCGCTCTCGATAAGGCCCTCGGCAAGATTAGCGAAGGCTCGCCGGACAATACCGATCCCGACAAGAAGACGTACTACACCATTTCTTCGGAGGACAGCATTTCCGAAAACATCGAAAAGATCGATGCCGCTTTGAAAGAAACGGACGGACTCATCAAGCTCTCCGACGATGGGAAACAAATCCTCGTCGGCTCGGGAGATAATGCCGCGTACGCGACGACCGTTTCCTTTGCAAACAACATGGGTGAAGCGCGTCGTCTCACCGATGTGGCTGCCGGCGAAGCCAATACGGATGCGGCCAATGTCGGCCAGCTCCTGGGCGGCGGGTCGTATAACTCGGAGACGAAGACGATTACCTTTACCAATAAAGAGGGTGACACGGCCTTCACAATCGAAGGAATCGGCGGCGCCAGCGAAAGCGAACTCGTCAAGAAAGGACAGACCGTTTCCCTGAAGAATACGACAGGCACCGATGCTGAAAAGACGAATGTCCTCCGGGCACAAGACGGCAGCGTTCTCGCGACCTTCGAAAAAGGTGAGATTGCCAAAGGGGATACCGGCTTTGTTTCCGGCGGCGATATCTATGACGCCATTGCCAAGAAAGACCAGACCATCGACGGCAAGAACAATAAGATCATTGCCGGTGACGGATCGACGATTGCGACCATCAAGACCTATGATCCGACAAAGTCGGCGGCAGAAAATGCGAACTCTTTCATCACAATCGAAAACATCGATCAGTCGGTGACGACGATTGTCAATGAGAACAGCATCGTCGATTTCGATAAGAATGCAAAGAACAATCCGGAAGGCGATCATTGGGTTTCCACCGACTTCGGTACAGAAGGTGTCGAGCACGGCAAAGATTCCACGGCATACGGCTACGGTTCCAATGCCAAGGGAGACATCAGCACAGCCATCGGCTACAAGAACACGGTCGAGAAAGAAAGCTCCACGGCGGTCGGTGCGAACAACACCGTCAGCGGCCAGCACAGCATCGCGGCCGGCTGCGACAATGACGTCCAGGGCGATTATGCGGTGGCGCTCGGTCACAACAACAAAGTGACGGGCAACAATGCCATCGTAATCGGCAAAGACGGCACGGCCGGGAAAGACGGCATCGTCATCGGGAACAACAGCAGCGCGAAAGAAGGCTCGACGGCAATCGGCAATGACTCCGTCGCAAAGGATAGCAATGAAGTTTCCATCGGCCACTCCAAGGGTGATACCTATACAGATCCCGACAGCGGAGAAACCAAGACCTATGATTCGGATCTCAACCGCAAGATCACCCACGTGGCAGACGGTACCAGTGATCATGACGCCGCGAACGTCGGTCAGGTGAATAAGATCGGTGAACGCGTCACCGAAGTGGAGAAGAAAGTCGACGGCTTCGACAGCCGCATTTCCGACGTCGAAACCAGTTCGGGCAGAGGCATCGCCGGGGCATCCGCTTTGGCAGCCCTCCATCCGCTCGAATTCGATCCGGATGACAAAGCGTCCTTCGCGGTCGGCTACGGCCACTTCAAGTCCTCGGACGCACTCGCCCTCGGCGCCTTCTACCGTCCGAATGAATCCGTCCTCTTCAGCGTGGGCGGCGTCCTCGGAAACGGCGAAGACCAATTCAATGCAGGCATCTCCTTCGCACTCGGTCGCGATGACGAACGCACGCATCCGATGGGCCGCGTCGAAATGTCTCGCCGCATCCAAAGTCTCCAGCAGGAGAATGCGGGCCTGACGGACAGAATTGATCGTCTGGAACGCTTCATCGCGCAGATGGTGGCAAACGGAAATCCGCAACAGCCGGAAGAACAGGCAGCGCAGCCGATTCCGACTGTGTAAGACAGTTAGCAGTTAGTAGTGAGCAGTGAGCAGTTCAGGTGGCGGCTCCGCCGCATTTTATAGAATCGCGCGGAGCGTGCTCCGTTTAAGCCTTCCTTTGGAGAAAACCGTCCGGTGGACGATTTTCAGTGGCCCGAAGGGTCGGATGATGGGACGCGAATGCGAAAATGTCGCGGAGCGTGCCGCTTAAACTAACGGCTAACAGCCAAAAGCTAATAACTATCTTGTGCCTGACGACACAAGCCAATCATCACCTTGTTTCACACATACTTACCGTTTCCTCGGCATGAGCCGATGATTCATATATGCATTTTTGCGGAGTGTGACTCCGCCGGTTATCAAAGGAGAAGAGCATGGAAAACAAAATTCTGAAAGCGGCGGTCTTTGCCGTGATGCTAGGCGTCGCCGGGTCTTCGTTTGCGGGGAATTACATCTTCCCTAGTAGTGGAAGCGGCAGTGATTACAATAGGGAGAAAGCTAATCAGACTGTGATTGGGACAAATAGTCATACGAGTGGTGATAGTGCGACTGCTTATGGGCATCTGAATTATGCAATCGGAGACTATACGACGGCCATCGGGCATGGAGCACGCACGGATGATAGTACGGATACAACTGTGGGAACCGGTGCGGAAGGCGCGACGGCTGTCGGGAATTTCGTTACAGCTTCCGGGAATTATTCCGTGGCTCTTGGCTCCGGGGATGATACGACGACACGGACAGTGGCGAGCGGTGCGGCATCTATTGCGATTGGGTACAAGACGGAAGCGTCTGCGTCCGGGGCGACCGCTTTCGGTAAAGAAGCCAAAGCACAGGCCGGCGATTCTGTCGCGATTGGGACGGAGGCGACGGCGGCGGCGAAGAATGGATTGGCGTTTGGCACGTCCAGCAATGTCAGTAAGCAAAATGCTGTAGCGATTGGCACATCCAGCAATGCGGCTTCTGAAAATGCAATGGCTTTCGGCGCCGGGAGCCGAGTCGCGGAGAGCTCGAATGATGCTGTCGCCATCGGGACGAATGCGTATGTGAAAGTGGTCAATGCCGTCGCAATCGGCAAAGATTCAGCCGTCAGCGCGGCGGAGAACAATCCGACGGATCGCGTTGTGTCCTTCGGGCATACGGCGGATGATACCTATATCACGCCAGAGGGAAGTGAAAAAAGGTACGGCGGCGAGCAGGTGACAAGCCGTCTCATCAATGTGACGGCGGGGTACCAGGATACGGACGCGGTCAATTTCTCCCAGATCAAGACGACGGCGCGGACCGGCGCGGACCTTAAAAACGGGACGTATATCAAGTCCAGTCTGGAAACTGATCAGGAAACCGGTGTAACGTCTTTGAATACAGAGGGTACGGTCGGAAAGAATATCGCGGCTCTCGATGCAAAAATGGTCGCGACGAAAACGGACACCATCAATACGGTTGATTTGGGTGATAGCAATAAGATTGTTTCCAATGACGGCACGGTGCTCGCGACATTCAAGAGCTCGAAGCCGGGGGCGGAAGCGACTGAGGATGAGAAATTGAAAGCGACGGATTTCGTGACGAACGGTGACGTGTACGCAGCGATTGCGGCACGTGCGCAGAAGGTGAGTCTTGATGCTACGACGACACATACTGTTAATAATAAAACCATTTACGGGAATCAGATCGCGTCGAATGACGGCACGGTGCTCGCAGAGTTTGAAGTGGAAAGCGGTAATGTACCGGTCAAAGACAGCAAGAAATTCATCAGCAGCGGACAGGCATATGCCGGGGATATTGCAAAGGAGCAGAGCGTCACGCTGTCGACTAAGGTTCGTGGACAGGTCAATGAGAAAGACGTAAAATGGAACGAAATCGCCAACAACAACGGTGACGTGCTGGTGACATTTACGAGTGCGAAGCCGGGGGCTACGAGCGAGAAGGACGACCCGAGTGAGGCTGAGAAATTGGCAGCGACGGATTTCGTGACGAACGGAGACGTGTATTCGGATGACGTCAAAAAAGGCCAGACGGTGACGCTGTCGACAGATAAGCGCGATACTGTGAATGGTGTGGAAATCAAAGGGAATGAAATCGCGACGAATGAAGGGAAAGTTCTTGCGACATTTACGAGTGCGACGTACGAAGAAGATAACAAAGGTTTTGTTTCCGGCGGCTTGCTCTGGAGCCATTCCATCGCAGAGGGTCAGACACCGTCCTTTACGACGACAAGCACGGGAGCAACGGCGGCGGACGATGATACCAATGTCATCCGAGATAATGACGGAAAAGCTCTCGTGAGATTCACGGAAGGTGTGGTGGCTGTCGAGGGCGGCACCAAAGACGCGAAGAATACGGATGCGAATTTTGTTTCCGCGAAAAATGCGTATGCCAATGACGTGGCGTATCAGCAAGAAATCACGGTTGATACGGGGAGTCATGTTGTCAATGGACATACCGTTCAGAAAAACCAGATTGCGACGAATGATGGCGCGGTGCTGGCGACATTTACGAGTGCGACGTACAAAAAAGATGACAAAGGTTTCGTTTCCGGCGGCTTGCTCTGGAGTCAGTCGATTGCGGCCGGCCAGACACCGTCCTTCGCGGCCGGTAACAATGTCATCAAGAACAATAACAAAGATGTGCTTGTGACTTTCAATGAAGGTGTGGTGGCTGTCGCGAGCGGCGCCAAAGACGCAAAGAATGAGGATACAAATTTTGTTTCCGCCAGAAATGCGTATGCCAATGACGTGCAGTATGGGCAAGACCTCACGCTTAATATCGCGAATAGCTATACCACGGAAATCTACACCAATGCGGGCGCGAAAGTCGGCACAATCAAGATTGAAGGTGGAGAAATTGCATCGGGCAATACCGGTTTTGTGACGGGTGATCAAGTCTGGAAAGCTATCGCAAAGTATAACCAGACGATTGATTTCTCGAAGGTAGATACGAGCACGAACAGCAGCACGACGAATGATACCGTCTCGAACGGTGACGGAGCAGATGCCGCGACCGGCGGAGACACCGGCTCCGGTGAAGGAGACGGAAGTGAAACCGGCGGCACAACCGGTGAAGAAGGTGGTACGACCGGTGGCGATTCCGGCGATGAAAGTGGCACGACCGGCGGCGATACCGGCACCGGCGGTGCAGGCGATTCGGGATCCGGCGATCAGAGCGGTTCGGATTCCGGTGCAGATGGCGGAAGCACTGACGGCGGCGGTACAGATGCCGGTGGTGCAGGGGATGCGGATTCCGGTGATGCCGGTTCAGGTGATCAAGGCTCCGGCGACTCTGGCTCCGGCGATCAGGGCGGTTCGGATTCCGGCGATTCCGGCGATTCCGGCTCCACGACTTTGAACAACAAGATCTACGCCAATGATGGCACCGTCATTGCGACACTTCGCCAGGGCGAGGTCGCGGACAATGATACGGGCTTCGTTTCCGGCGGTCAGGTCTTTGAAGCGGACATCCAAGCAAATCAAGAGATTAATTCGGGGAACCGTGAGATCCTGAACAATAACGGCGATACCCTTGTGACATTCACGGAAGGGGAAGTCGCAGCAGGGAATACGGGTTTTGTTTCCGGCGACCAAGTGAATACGGTCAAGACGGATCTCAATAATGCAGATGTCAAACCGGGTCAGGAGATTAATTCGGGGAACCTTGTCATCACGAACAACAAAGGTGAAACCCTTGTGACCTTCACAGAAGGGGAAGTCGCAGCAGGAAATAAAGGTTTCGTTTCCGGCGACCAAGTGAATACGGTCAAGACGGAACTCAGCAATGCGGATGTCGCGTCGAATCAGAAGATTGATTCGACGAATAATCTCATCAAGAACAACAATGGTGAGACCCTTGTGACCTTCACAAAGGGCGAAGTCGCAGCCGGGAATACGGGCTTTGTTTCCGGTGATCAGGTGAATACGGTCAAGACGGAGATTGGCAAAGACATCGAAACCGTGAAGACGGAAGTCAAAGAGAATTTCGAAAAAGTCAA
>CAVEFO010000027.1:0-24706 GCA_963615055.1 Lachnospiraceae bacterium | reverse complement strand
CCGAAAATGTATCCGAACGAAGCGAAGGACTTGGCGGACGAGTGGGAGTGGGAAGACCCCGAAAAGGCGAAAGCGAAGGAGAAAGAAGCGGGAATGACGCTTCAAGAGATAGCGGAAACGCGGATAGAAGCGGCGGACGAGAATTACGACTCGATTCTGGAGACAATGAACAAACGAACGATGGAGGAGTTTCAGGGGACGGAAGAGGAACTGAAGCAAGCACTTCTGACAAACGAAATGATAGCAAGGGAAATGAGGAACGAGGAACTGAAGTACCTGTAATCTCGAAAAAGGCTGACAAGGTCGAAGCGGATATCGCAGAGGGGAAAGTAAAAGACCCCAGAGATACACAAGGGAATAACTACACCCCTAAAGCAACAAAGACCAAAAAAAGAAGCCCCGATGAGAGATACGCCAAAAGAGATACGCCGCAAATGTAGAAGCGATTAAGCTTCTGAAGAAAATCGAAGCAGAAAATAGAAAGGCTACCCCAGCAGAGCAAGAAATTCTTGCAGGCTATTCTGGATGGGGCGGTCTTTCTTTTGCGTCTAATAACACTTCTCCACAATACAGCGAAGAAGCCAATACTGAACACAGGGAGATATTGACGGAAGAGGAATATAACGACGCTAACGGAGAAGTTATCAGTGCGTTTTATACCCCACCGTTTGTTATCGGTGCGATGTGGAACATTGCGTCCCGTCTCGGATTTAAGGGTGGGCGCATTCTTGACCCAGCAGGAAATTTAGAAAAGCACATTTTTATTTTGGATGTTTCGGATTCAATGGGCACCTTCCTCCAAAGGCAGGTTTAAGTTGATGGCAGGGGCCGGAAAGTGAGCAGTGAGCAATTAGCGGTGAGCCATTAGCAGCGCAGGTGTCGCATCGGCGATGATTTTTGAAATGTCTTCGGCGCTCCGTCACCCGCCCTGACGGCCACTGAAAACCGCTCATCGGACGCTTTTCTCCCAAAGAGGGCTTGACCGGTGGCGGACTTTGGCCGCATTATTAAAATGTCGCGAAGCGACACCGCTTACAACTAAAAGCTAACAGCTAACGACTAATAACGATCTTGCGCCTGATAAAAAAGCCGAGCAGTCATTTGACGTCTCAATCTCTATGCGACGCCCGCAGGAAACAGATAACTGAAAACGGTAAGGGGATAGGGGAATTATTTCGGTGTGACGTCGGCGACGGTGGCCGGGAGGAAGGAGATTAAATCATTTGGCGAAAGGAGCACTTGTCGTCCTCTTTGCCCGGCGCTGATGCTGATGATTTTGTGTTTCTCGCACGCGCTGTCGATATAGGTCGGGAAGGATTTTTTCATGCCGATGGGGGAGCAACCGCCGCGGATGTAGCCGGTGAGGGCGAGTAGATCTTTCACGTGTACCATGGCGACGCTTTTGTTTCCGGAGGCGCGGGCGGCCGCTTTGAGGTCGAGTTCTTTTTCCGATGGCAGACAAAAGACGACGGGGCCGGTTTTGTCGCCTATTGTGACGATGGTTTTGAAGACGCAATCCGGATCGAGCCCCAAGACTTCGGCGGCATGGACGCCGGAGAGGTCATCTTCGCTGTATTCGTAGGATTTTGTTTCGTAAGAAATTTTCGCGGTGTCCAAAATCCGCATCACATTGGTTTTCTTTTCTTTCCCCATGTTGGTTCCTTCTTTCTTTTCCGGTTTTCTTTTTCTTAAATTCAGCAGAAAGGAATTCCGCTCAAATGCCGCCAAAAGGAAAGCGGCCCAAAAGCCCGGCTCCCCATTCCTATCAGCGAAAAGCAACTCGTCTCAAATGCCGCCAAAAGGAAAGCAGCCAAAAAGACGGCTCCCCATTCCTATCAGCAGAAAGTAATTCCGCTCAAATGCCGCCAAAAGGAAAGCCGCCACAAAGCCCGGCTTCCCATTTCTATCAGCGAAAAGCAACTCGTCTCAAATGCCGCCAAAAGGAAAGGCACCAAAAAGTCCGGCTCCCCATTCCTATCAGCGAAAAGCGACTCGTCTCAAATGCCGCCAAAAGGAAAGCAACTACAAAGTCCTGCTCCTCATTCTCTTTTTTAGCCTACGCGGCGGGCGGATTTTTGTCAAGAGAGTTCTTTTCGCGATGTGGTACAATATTTCATATATGGATGGACTTGGATTGGAAATACGGAGAATCAATCGTTTGTATGTTTGAATATGCAAGGCACGTGGCGGGGCGCTGGGCGCTTTTGATGCTTTTGTTGTTTGCCGCGGCGTTTTGGGGCGTGTGGATTTTCGGCGCGGCCGGCGGGTGGAATGCGGAGTCTTCTGGGCTTTTGCTTCTGTTTTTGGCGCAGATTGCGTTTGCGGCAGCGGTTTTTATCCAAAAGAAACAGCGGACGGCGGGCGTGTCGCTTTCGGCGATGCTGGCGGTGTTTTTTGTGTGCGCGTTCATCGTGCCGTATCTGGCGACTTCGATTTCTTTGGATGCAATCAATATGGAGGAAACGATTGCGGAGGTCGCTTTGGCGCTGGGACTTTTGGCGTCGGGGCTCGCGGTCGGCTGGCTGTGTCCCCGTCCGTTTTGCCGGGTGTGGCGCGGTGTTTTTGCGGCGGCCGTGCTGCTTTACGTGCTGATTCGTTTCGTTTACATCGGCTATTTTGACGTATCCGGGGCGCTGGTTTCCGAAAATATGTTGCTGGCTTTGGCGCAGACGAACGCAGAGGAAACGCGCGAATTTATCGAAGTAAATTTATCCGGCGGCGCGCTTTTCTTCGGTGTGCTTTTGCTCTTGGGGATTGTTTTTTTCTGTTTCCGCCTGTCGACATATTGCTTTGCGAGTCCGTTTCGTTTGGCGGCGGAGGAGAAAATATTTCTCGGTTTCTTCGCCTTGCTGAATATTTTTTGTACGGGATTTTCATTTTCGGGGACGTTGCTGTCCACGGCGGTGTGGAAGGCGCATGAAACGCTTTTGAGTTTTGTCGAATACCAGATGATTGTGTCCGACCATAAGAGCCGGAAAATCAAGAACCCGGCGATTTTGGAGGAATTGGCGGCGGTGCCGGATGGGGTGTATGTGCTTGTCATCGGGGAATCGCTGAATCGCGACCATATGAATGTGTATGGGTACCCTCGCGCGAATACGCCGTTTCAATCGGACGCGGTGTGGGATTATCATTTCACGTTCTTTGATCGGGCGTATGCTTGCTACACGCAGACGGTGCATGTGCTGACGTACGCACTGACGGAGAAGAATCAGTACAACGATATGCGCCTTTCGGATGCGTTTTCTTTGGTGGATATGGCGCGGGCGGCCGGTTTCAAGACGACTTGGATCTCCAATCAGTCGCGCTACGGGGTGTGGGACACGCCGATTGGTGCCATCGGGTCGGTGTGCGACGAGCAATATTGGGTGAATGAGTACATCGGGACGAAGGTCATCACGAAAGACTACGACGAGGCGTTGGTGCCGTATCTGGAGAAAGTCGATCCGGAGAATCGGCGGCAGCTCATCATCGTGCATTTGATGGGCAGCCATATCAGCTACTGGGATCGGTATCCGAAGGAATATTATCGGTATCCTTTCGATTGTGACCGGCAGCGGACGAAGGAAGAAATCATGACGGACGAGTACGACAATACGGTGTATTACAATGACGAAGTGCTGCGGCAGCTGACGGAGGTCGCGGTGGATCGGCTCGATGCGGATGGGATTTTGTATTTCTCGGACCACGGGGATAAGGTCTGCGAGCGGCCGGGGCACAATGCGGATATGTTTGATTTCGCGATGGTACATGTGCCGCTGTGGACGTACACATCGGATCGGTATATCGAGCTGTATCCGGAAACGTATGAGATGATGCGCGTCCGGCGGCACACAGCTTTCACGAATGATATGATTTATGACACGATGCTGGGCTTTATGGGCATCAAGGCGGTGCATTACGATTCCGGCTGCGATCTCTTCGGTGCGTTTGACAAATTGCCGGGAATGTTGATGACAATGCACGGAAATATCTGGCTCGACAAGGACGAGGAAGGCTTGGGCGATTGGGAAGGGAAACTGGCGGAGTTTCGTTTTCCGGAAGATGGGTAGGAATCGGAAACGGTCGTCTTGCAATATAGGTATTATTAAATGAAGGAGTCACCATGCGTCTTCGCAGAAAAGCTTGGATTGAGGAAGCGATTTTACAATATCGGGATATTTTGTTCTTGGAGGTGCCGGAGGGTATCGCCGGGCATTGGCGGAATTTGTTTCCGCATCCGGAGCGGCCGCTGTATGTCGAGCTGGGGACGGGGAAGGGGCAATTTATTTCCCGGATGGCAGCTATGCGGCCCGATGCGAATTTCGTCGGGATTGAGCGGGAACAGGGCGTGATGTATTATGCCGCAAAAAAAACGGCGGAATCAGAGACGCCGCTTGAAAATGTTCGGTTGCTTTTAGTGGACGCGAAGGATTTGGAAACGATTTTCGCGCCGGGTGAAATCGACGGTCTCTTTTTGAATTTCTCCGATCCGTGGCCGAAGGCGCGGCATTATAAAAGGCGCCTGACGTATCGAGAGAATTTGGATCACTATGCATCGCTTTTGGCAAAGGGCGGGCGGCTGGTCTTCAAAACGGATAATCGCGGTCTTTTCGCTTTCACGGTGGAGGAATTGGCCGCGCGGAAGTGGAAGATGTCGTCGCTCACACTGGATTTGCACGCCCATCCCGCCGATGGGGATGCCATGACGGAGTATGAAGAGAAATTTTCACGAAAGGGGAACACGATATGTCGTCTCGTGGCCCAAAAACCGGAGCCGTGAAGGGTTCGGGCGCCCTTTTGCGCCTGTTTCTGCTTGTCGTCGTCGTGCTCGTCGCGGTCGGCTGCTTTAATGTGTCGAGCACGACGGCGTACATGAATATGGAGGAGGGCGCGAGTTCGTACCAGACGCTGGCCAAGCACATGGTCATGCTGGCCGGCGGCTTGCTGATTATGGCATTTGCCGCGACGCCTTTCGGCTTTTCTTTTGCCAAGAGCCGGACGGGATTGCTGCTTTTGGCGCTCGGGACGCTGTTTCTTCTTTTGCTGGTGCCGCTCGCGGGGCAAGAGGTCAATGGGGCGCGGCGCTGGATCAATCTGGGACTCTTTTCGTTCCAGCCGTCGGAGCTGGCCAAAATCGCGGCCATCCTTTGGGCGTCCGAAAAATTGACGGCGCGGATTTTGCGCGGGAAAGAAAGCACGCTGTGTCTGGGCATTTTGCAAAAAGCGCTGGGGACGCGGCCGGAGGAAACGTGGGGTGAGGTCCTGACGAATTACGGCGCGCTCTTTCTCCCGCTTCTTTATGCGGGGCTGGTCCTGTTTCAGCCGGATATGGGGACGGCGGTTTTGATTTTGATGTTTCCCGTATTTTTGTATTTTTTTGCGGAGAGCGGGGAAACGATTCGTCGGGATGTGACGCTGACCGGCGTCGTGGCGACGGTTTCGCTTTTGGCGCTCGCCGTTTTTGAGCCGTATCGAATGCAGCGATTCACGGCGTTTTTGTATTACGAGCAGTATCCGGAAGGCATCGGCTACCAGACGTTGCAGAGTCTCATCGCGGTGGGATCCGGCGGGCTTTTCGGGCAGGGCGCGGGAAACGGATTGGCCAAATTTTATTATTTGCCGGAGCAGCACACGGATTTCGCGTTTGCGGTCTGGTGCCAAGAGTGGGGATTTTTCCCGGCGGCTTTTGTCGTTCTTCTCTTTTTGGCGCTGATTTTCGTCGGATTTCGATTGGGTGCGGGGATGCGGGATGTGCGCGGCGCGCTGATTGTCTACGGCTGTTCGCTTTTAATCGGCGTGCAGGGCATCTTGAATATGGCGATGGTGCTCGGCTGTTTCCCGGTGACCGGCGTGCCTCTTCCTTTCATCAGCTACGGCGGGACGGCGCTTTGGACGAATCTGGCGGCAGTGGGTCTCATCATCGGCGCGGTGCGGGAAAACGAGAAGAAAGAACGGGCGCGTGAAGAAAAGTTGGCAGCGGAGGTGCCGTGGCGCAAATTGTCGGACGTGGCCGGCGGGACATTTCATATTTCGTGACGGGCAGGCGGAATGCGGTACATCGATTTTGCGAGCACGCCGGATGCGGCGGGAGCGGTGGCGGCCAAAGGGCTTCGGGAGAGACGCGAAGGCGCTGTCATTGTGCGCCTTTCGGACGGAGATTTGATTTCCTTTTACGGGAAACGCTGCGAGACGGTCCTTGTCACGCCGCAAGAGGCGGCCATTCCTTTGGATGCGGAAACGGGTTCCTTGCCCGCGGAAACAAAAGAGAAATTACAAATTTTATATGAGGCGGCGCTCCTTTTCTATGCGGGCGGCGGCGCGGACAGTATTCTGGCGGCAGCGGATCGGATGCGCGTGGTGTTTCGAAAGGGGCGGCGATGACGAAAATCAAAATTTGCGGATTGACGTCTGTCGAAGAGGCGGAAGCGGCCAATGCGGCGCGTCCGGATTTCGTCGGCATCGTCTTTGATCGCGGCCGTCATTTTGTGTCGGATGATATGGCAGCGGCGATTCGGCGGACGCTTTCTCTTGCAATTCCGCTCGTCGGCGTTTTTGCCAATGACGATTCCCGGCATATCGTGGATTTGGTCCGCGCCGGCACGATTCAATGTGTCCAGCTTCACGGAGAAGAATCGGAAGCATATCTGACCGCGCTCAAAAAAGAAATTTCCGTGCCGTTCATTCGAGTCGTTTCTGTCAAGACAGGCGAGGAAGTAGCGCGGGCGGGCGCGACGGCGGCGGAATTTCTGCTCTTGGACAACGGACGCGGTGGGACGGGGCGCGCCTTTGATTGGACGCGGATTCCGGAGATTCCCAAGCCGTGGTTTCTGGCCGGCGGTATCGGTTTTGCCAATATCGAGGAAGCGCTGTCTTATCATCCTTACGCGGTGGATATTTCGACCGGCGCGGAGACGGACGGACGAAAGGATCCGGAGAAAATGAGACGGCTTGTGGAGACGGTGCGAAAGGAAAGCACCCGTTTCTAAAAAACATAAATCAAAAGCACCGCTTTGTCCGATATCGGAGAGAGCGGTGCTTTTTGATTTCTGCTTTATTTGTCATCGTAGCCGTGGGGATGCTGTTTGTGCCATGCCCATGCGGAGGCGAAAATTTCTTTTGTGGAGGAATGGATGGGATGCCAGCCTAGGATTTTTTTGCATTTTGTCGACGAGGCGATGAGGACGGCGGGATCTCCGGCGCGGCGCGCTTCTTCCGTCACTTTGAAATCGACGCCTGTGACCGCTTTGGCCGTTTCGATCATTTCGCGGACGCTGAATCCGTTTTCGCTGCCCAGATTGAAAATATCGCTCTCGCCGCCGTCCAAGAGATAGCGCATCGCCAAGACGTGGGCGGCGGCGAGATCGGTGACGTGAATGTAATCGCGGATACAGGTGCCGTCCTTTGTCGGATAATCCGTGCCGTAGACGGCGACGTGGTCGCGCATGCCTTGCGCCGCTTTCAAAATGAGCGGGATGAGATGCGTTTCCGGGGTGTGGTCTTCTCCGATGGCGCCGCCCTCTGCCGCGCCGGCCGCATTGAAGTAGCGGAGCGCGACGTAGCGAAGACCGTAAGCGGCGGAGAAATCGGAGAGCATATGCTCAATCACGAGTTTCGTGCGTCCGTAGACATTGGTCGGATTGTGTGGGAAATCTTCTTCAATCGGCGTTTTCTTCGGTTCCCCGTACACGGCGGCGGTGGAGGAGAAAACGATCTTGGAAACGCCCGCTTTTTGCAATCCGAGTAAAAGGTGAAGCGTGCCTTCCACATTGTTTTCATAATATTTGGCCGGATTTTCCATCGATTCGCCGACAAGAGATGACGCGGCGAAATGGATGACGCCGGCAATGTCGTAGCGGCGGAGCGTCTCAGTGACAAAATCAATGTCGTGAATGTCGCCGCGGACGAGCGTGACGCCTTTTGGGACGGCTTGTTCGTGGCCGGTCGAAAGATTGTCGAAGACGACGGGCGTAAATCCGGCCGCCGCCAAAGCGAGGACGGTGTGAGAACCGATATAGCCGGCACCGCCGGTGACAAGAATATTCATAGAAACCTCCCGATAAAAATTCTGATGTGGAAAGTATAGCACATCGGCCGAAAAAACGGAAAGAGCGAGAGAGAACGGGCGAAAAATTTGTTTCTTAAAATTGTATTGAATCTTATCATTTCACTTGCGAAAGGCGATAAATAAACGTATAATATTTTTCAAAAGATATTGAAATGTATATACTAATTAAAAGAAATAGTATGCACTGAATCTGTTTCTTTTGCGGAAACCGGATTTGTTTGCGGAGGTGCGGGATGACGCTGCCGATTTTGCTTTTTTGTCTGCCATTGATGACGGCCGTTTTGTTGCTGTTCATTCGGGATGAGGGCGCCAGGCGCTTTTTGGTGAAGGCGGCGGCGGGGGTCATGATCGTCTTGTCCGTGGCTCTTGCGGTAGACGGATTTGGAGAAGTCATGCGATTTTCGACGGCTGGGAGAGGATTGTACCTGCTTCTGATGCTGGTCGACGCTCTTTGCTTGGGATTGATTTGCTATTTTTCTTGGAAATATCATCGGCCGACGGTGGCGCTTTTGGGCGCTTTGCAATTTGCGGTGATTGCCGGATTTGAATGGTTCGGCGGTGAGCAAATTGTCTCGTCGGCCGATTTTGTCATCGATCATCTGTCCATCATCATGATTTTGATCGTCGGCGTGATCGGCGGTCTCATCGCCGTGTATTCGATGGGGTACATGGCGGCGTATCATCGGCATCACCCGAATGTGGCGGATCGCCGTTTCTTCTTTTTCTTCACCGTTTTCATTTTCCTTTCGGCGATGTTCGGCCTTGTCATGTCGAACAATTTGCTTTTCATGTACACATTTTGGGAAGTGACGAGTCTGTGCTCCTTCCTTTTGATCGGATACTCCGGGACGAATGAAGCGATTCACAATTCCTGCAAAGCGCTGTGGATGAATTTGTTCGGCGGGCTGGCATTTGCGCTGGCCATCGCATGGATGGGGTGGACGTACGGGACGGTGGAGCTTTCGGCGCTCATCGCGCTGGGTCGCATGGGACTTCCGGTGGAGCCGGCGGTGGCGCTTCTCGTTTTTTGCGGATTTACGAAGTCGGCGATGATGCCGTTTTCCGGCTGGCTCTTGGGCGCGATGGTGGCGCCCACGCCGACGTCGGCGCTTTTGCATTCGTCCACGATGGTGAAAGCCGGGGTATTTTTAATTATCAAATTGTGTCCGCTGATGGGAAATAATCATGTCGGCGTCATGGCGATGCTGGTCGGCGGCGCGACATTTTTCTTCGCTTCCTGCGCGGCCATTTCGCAATCGGACGGGAAAAAAGTCTTGGCGTATTCGACGATTTCCAATTTGGGACTCATCGTCTGCTGCGCGGGGACGGGATCGTTTGAAGCGGCGTGGACGGCCATCATGATCGTCATTTTCCACGCGGTCGCCAAAAGTCTCCTGTTTCTCACGGTCGGCACGGCGGAGCAGCAGCTCGGAAGCCGGAATTTGGAACGTTTCGACGGCGTGTTCAATTCGATGCCGCATCTTTCGCTCTGTATGGTGATTGGGATTTGCGGGATGTTTCTCGCGCCGTTCGGAATGCTCATTTCCAAATGGGCGGCGATGAAAGCCTTTGTCGATGCGGGGCAGCCGATTTTGCTTCTTGTCCTCGTTTTCGGCTCGGCGACGACGTTGTTCTACTGGACGAAATGGCTCGGAAAAATCACGACGTACATCCCGACGAATGAAAATCGGGAAGTCGGGATTGTGCCCGTCGAATGGATGACGCTTCGGTTTCTGTCCGGCCTGACGTTGGTGGTTTGCGTGCTGTTTCCGCTGGTTTCCCAATTTTTGGTCATGCCGTATTTGGCGGAAACGTATCCCGTCGTGACGGACGTCATCGCACAAAGCAATCTTTGGATTATGTCCATCATGGTGATTTTGCTGATTTCCCTGTGCCTGCGTTTCGGGAAACACAGCCGTGTGAAGCGTAAAGTCGTGACGAATTTGGCCGGGGAAAATCTGGGGCAGGACACGGCGTATCGCGGCGTCGCGGGTCATGTGGTGCCGGTCACGCTCCGAAATTGGTATATGGAGGCGTGGTTCGGCGAGGAATGGGTGAAACGAATCGGGTACACGGCCTGTATGGGTTGCGTGATTTTGGAGCTTGCGCTGACGTTGGGAGGGATGCTGCATGTCTGAGTATATTGGATACGGATTGGGCGGTGTGGCGTATTTGTTCTTGGCACCGTTTCTGGGCGGTCTTCTCTCCGGTTTCGATCGAAAAATCACGGCGCGGATGCAAAGACGAAAAGGGCCGCCGCTTTTCCAGCCGTTTTATGATTTTTTCAAACTGTGGGGCAAGGAACCTGTCGGTGTCAATCAGGCGGAAAGTTTTTACGTCTTCGGATTTTTGATTTTTGCCATTCTGACGGGCCTGATTTTCTTTGCGCGCGGAGATATTTTGCTCGTTGTCTTCACACTGACGATGGCCAGCGTCTGCCTCATTATCGCCGCCTATGCCGTCAATTCGCCGTACAGCCAAATCGGTGCGGAGCGTGAACTCTTGCAGACGATGGCCTACGAGCCGATGCTTCTTCTCGTGGCGCTCGGTTTCTATCTGGCGTCCGGGAGCTTTGCCGTCGGAGATATCATGCAGACCGAGACGATGAATATCCTGCGGATGCCGGGCATTTTTGTCGGGCTCTGTTTCATTTTGCTCATCAAATTTCGGAAATCGCCTTTCGATCTCTCGATGTCGCACGAAGCGCATCAGGAACTCGTCGGCGGGCTCAAGACGGAAATATCCGGGCGGACGTTGGCGATGGTGGAGCTGGCGCATTGGTATGAAAATGTATTTCTTTTCGGGCTTGTGCTTCTTTTTTTCGTCAGCTCGTCGATTTGGACGACGGTTTTGGGGCTTATCGTCTGTGAAATCGTATTTTTCGGCGGCATTTTGGTCGACGTCTGCTGCGCGCGCATGAAATGGGAACGGATGCTCGCACTGTCTTGGGTTTTTACATTGCTGTCCGGCTTTGTGAATGTGGCGGCGCTCATGTATTTCAAATAAGGAGGGCGCATGGGATACGAGACAAAATCGCCGTGGCTGATTCATTACGACGGATCGTCCTGCAACGGCTGCGATATCGAGGTGCTGGCGTGCCTGACGCCCATTTATGACGTGGAGCGCTTCGGGATTGTGAATACGGGCGATCCCAAGCACGCGGATATTTTCTTGGTGACGGGCGGTGTGAACGCGCAAAATCTTCCCGTCGTGCGTCAGATTTATGAGCAAATGCCTGCGCCGAAAGTGGTGATTGCGGTGGGGACCTGCGCCTGCACGGGCGGGATTTTCCGCGAATGTTACAATATGCTGGGCGGGATGGATATGGCGATCCCCGTCGATGTCTACGTGCCGGGCTGCGCGGCGCGGCCGGAGGCGATCATCGACGGCGTCGTGCGGGGACTGTCCGTTTTGGAAACGAAGAAACGGGAGCTTGCGGCTCGTATGAAAGAGGCGGAGCGAAACGCTAAAGGAGGGGCCTGATGAAACAGCAATTTATCGAGATTCGTCCGGAAATATTGCTCGAGCGCGTGGCGCGGTATCAAAAAGAAGGCGCGCGGCTCGTGCAGATTTTGGCGGTGCGCGTGCCGGAGGGATACGAGCTGACCTACTCTTTTGATAAAAATTTCTTTTTGTCGCATTTGCGGCTTCTCGTCCCGGAAAACGGCTCCGTCATGAGCGTCACGAGCCTCTACTGGTACGCTTTCGTCTGGGAAAATGAGATTCATGATCTCTTCGGCCTTGATATTCGTTTCATTTCCCCCGATGTCGATTATGCCGGTCATTTTTTCCATTTGGCCAAGAAGACGCCGTGGCATGACTTGGACGATCCGGCGCACGCCAAGAGTGCCGTCAAAGTGAATTTGCGGCAGGGTCTCGGCGTGGATGCGTCGATTGTAAAAAAGGAGGAAGACCATGGCTGAGCTGACGACCGTTCCTTTCGGCCCCCAACATCCGGTGCTTCCCGAGCCGATTCATTTGGATTTGGAAATTTCCGATGAAAAAGTCGTGCGTGCCGTGCCGTCCATCGGTTACGTGCATCGCGGGCTGGAAAAATTGGTGGAGAAAAAAGATTTCAAGCAATATATTTTCGTCGCCGAGCGCGTGTGCGGTATTTGTTCCTTCGGGCACGGCTGGGGGTACGCCAAAGTCATCGAGGGCATGATGGATGTCGAAGTGCCGCGCCGCGCCGAGTATTTGCGTACGATTTGGCACGAGCTTTCGCGTATGCACAGTCATTTGCTCTGGTTGGGGCTCGGCGCCGACGCACTGGGATTTGAAAGCATTTTCATGCACGCGTGGCGGCTTCGCGAGACTGTTTTGGATTTGTTTGAAGAAACGACCGGCGGCCGCGTCATTTTTTCTGTCTGCGATATCGGCGGCGTGCGTCGGGATCTGACGGATACCATGCGAAAAGATATGAGGGATAAACTGACGGTCCTTCGCCGTGAAATCGAAGACATGGCGCGCGTTTTTCTCTATGACGATACGGTGCAGTACCGTCTGGAAGGCGTGGGCGCGCTCTCTTCGGCGGACGCGATGGCGCTGGGTTGCCTGGGGCCTTTGGCGCGGGCGAGCGGCATTGCCAATGATTACCGCATGGCCGATGACGGCGGCGCATATCGCGATTTACATTTCCGTCCCGTCCTGGCGCATGAAGGCGATTGCCTCGCGCGAGTCCGGGTGCGGATCGAAGAATTGTACCAGTCCGTCGATTTGATTCTGGGCGCCTTGGACAATTTGCCTGAAGGGCCGATTGCCGTCCCCGTGCGCGGGATGCCGAAGGGCGAATATTTCACGCGCGTCGAGCAGCCTCGTGGCGAAGCCGTTTATTATGCCAGAGGAAACGGGACGAAATTTCTCTCGCGTTTCCGTCTGCGCACCCCGACGAACAGCAATCTGCCGTCTCTCGTCAAAATGTTGCAAGGGTGCGATTTGGCCGATGTGCCGAATATCATCCTGACCATCGATCCCTGTATCAGTTGTTGCGAGCGGTGATGGAATATGAGTTATTTAATTTATGTGAAACAAGCGCTGGCCAATCTGTGCAAACCGCCGGTGACCACGAATTATCCGTTCACGCCGAAGACGTATCCGGAGGGGACGCGCGGGCGGGTGGCCAATGATGTGAGCCGCTGCATTTTGTGCGGCCTGTGTGAGAGAAATTGTCCGACGGGCGCGATTTCCGTCGACCGCAAGACCGGGACGTGGCGCATCAATCCGTTTGCGTGCATTCAATGCGGTCTCTGCGTGCAGAATTGCCCGAAGAAATGTCTGTCGATGGATCCGCATTACACCGACCCCGACGAAGAGAAATCGGAAATCGTCATGCAGGCGGTGCAAAAAGACGGACGGATTGAATCGCAAAAGACCGTGGCCCAGCAGGACGCCCGTTTCGACAGCGAAAAGAGCCACGTCGTCAACAATATTTCCAAATGCGTCTTTTGCGGGATGTGCGAGCGGAATTGCCCCGAAGGCGCCATCACGGTGGATCGGCCGACGCGGATGTGGCGGATCAATTTGGAAAAATGCGTCAATTGCGGGACGTGCATCGACAACTGTCCGCGGAAATGTCTCTCGCTCGGCTGCTATGTGGGCGATCAAAAAGAAGTGACGGTGTATGGGACGGTGCCGGAGCGGCGCGGGCGTGCGGCTCCCGTTTCCGCAAAACCTGCGGACGCGCCGAAAGAAGATCAGGACAAGCCGGATGCATGAGTATCCCGTGACGCTTGAAATCGTGCGCATGGCCGAAGAGACGGCGCGGGCGCACGGCGGGCGGGTGAGAAATATCCGGCTCGTCGTGGGCGAAGACTCCGGTTTTATCGGCGAATCGATTCAAATGTATTTCGACGTCGTCGCGGAAGGGACGCTTTGTGACGGCGCGCAGCTTTCGATACGTTCCGTCGCGCCGCTTTTGCGTTGCGACGCTTGCGGACATTTATTTGAAAGGAAACGGTTTTCCTTTATTTGCCCCGAATGCGGCGGGGACGGCTCGCCGACGGAATTCGGGAAAGAATTTTATATCGATACGGTGGATATCGAGACAGATTCGGAAGAATAGGAGACAGAATCATGCATATGGTGAGTGCCGACGTCAAAGAAAATATTTACGGAAGAAACGATCATATCGCCGCGCACGTGCGGGAATATCTGTCGTCTTTCGGCGTCCGGGCCGTGAATGTCATGGGCGCGCCCGGCGTGGGGAAGACGACGTCCCTTCTGTGCCTGCTGCGTCATTTGCACGAAAAAGCCTATGTCATCGAAGGCGATATCGAGTCGGATATCGACACGAAGACGCTGCGTGGGAAAGGCATTTCGGCGGCGCAAATCAATACGTTCGGCGCGTGTCATCTGGATGCGCCGCTCGTGCACAATGCCGTCCATGCCATGGAATTTCCGCAACCGGGGATTCTCTTCATCGAAAATGTGGGAAACTTGGTCTGTCCGGCCGAGCTTTCCATCGGCGAAAGATTGCGGCTTCTGATTGTCAGCGTCGCGGACGGAAGCGATAAACCGTATAAATATCCGCTGGCTTTCGAGCGGGCGGATGCGATTCTTTTGACCAAGACCGATTTGCTTCCGTATTTGGATTTCGATGAAGAATTTTTCATGAAAGGCGTCCGGCACCTCAATAAAGACGCGCCCGTTTTCAAAGTCTGCGGCAAGACGGGCGAAGGGTACGAGGCGGCCGCCGCGTGGATTGAAAAACAAAAATAACGGCTTAGGGAAGCGCTGATTCAATCGTTATCTTATTTTGTGATAAGCATAATGATGCAAGACAAGGAAAAAGACGACGCAAATAGTGAGGCTATTTAAGGAGTCCGCGGGCGCACGTATTGCATCATTATGCCACAAAATCAGATTCTTCGATTTAATCAGCGGTTCCCTTAGAAAGGAGGCAGGAGAAATGAAACGGAAATGGCTTGCTGCGTGTCGTTTGTTTCTTTGCCTTTTTTGGCTGTCGGCGTTTGGCGTTTCCTATGCGGCGTCGGAAACGGAGAGCGCAGCGTTTTCGGAGCGGGAATGGGACAGTTTCTTCTGGGGTCAAAATGCGATGAATTTCGACGATTGCTTTTCCTTTCACGTGTATCGGTCCTATGAAAATGCGTCACAAATGCTGTTTTCCTGCGAATACGTAAGCCGGCGGGAAGAGGCGCGTGTCAAATCGGAAGACAAACCGGTCTCGGAAGAAGAGCTTGCCCCGTTGAAAACATTCGTGCGGGGGCTGTCATTTTCGCCGAAGCAGGGGAGGAAGCAGGATCCGGACGAAATTATTTTGGATGAAACGGAAGAGTGCTTGGAAGTCTCGACGGGTTCGTTTCTCGATAAAACGAAAAAATTTTTCACGGCATCTGCGACGAAAGAGCAAAAAGAAGCGCTTTGGGACATTTTGGAAGATTTGTATGCGCTCACCCGAAATCGGGAAAGCGTGGATTGGTAAAAAGAGGAGGAACCGGATATGAAAAAATTGGCGGTGGTGACGGGCGCGACGGCGGGCATCGGGCGCGCGACGACGGAAGTCTTGGCAGCGGACGGTTATCGGCTGGCGCTGGCGGCGCGGAGCGAAGAAAAATTGCAAGAGCTGGCGGATGAGCTCCGCATGAAATACAATGCGGACGTTTCCGTCTATCCGCTCGACGTCCGGGATCGGGACGCCATTCACAACGTCGCGGCAGACATTTTGGAAAAAGACGGTACGCCCGATGTCCTCGTGAACAATGCAGGCCTCGCACGCGGGCTGGAGCCGTATGCCCTCTCGGACGAGGACGATATTTTGGAAATGTTGGAAACCAATATCAAAGGACTGTTTCTTCTGACACGTGCGTTTCTGCCGGCGATGCTTGCGAGAAATACCGGCCACATCGTGAATCTGGGATCCACGGCGGGGCTGTACGCCTATGCCGGCGCGGCGGTGTATTGCGCGACAAAGGCGGCGGTCAAGACATTCAGCGACGGCCTTCGCATCGATCTCATGGAAAGTGATCTCAAAGTCACGACCATTCAGCCGGGGCTCGTCGAGACGGGTTTTTCCGAAGTGCGTTTTCACGGAGACAAAGCGCGCGCCGCCGCCGTGTACGCCGGAATCGAAGCGCTTCGTCCCGAAGATATCGCCGACGTCATTCAATTCGTCCTCTCGCGCCCGAAGCGTGTCCAGCTGACGGATGTCGTCATTATGGCCAACCAGCAGGGCACGGGATTTTTGTGCAGCAAGAAACCGTGAGAAAACGTTTGATGAAAAAATGTCCGGGACCGCAAAAAGTATTTGACAAAATCGCAAGTCTTCGGTACAATAGCTTTCGTCAAATGCCGATGTAGCTCAGCTGGTAGAGCGGCGCATTCGTAATGCGTAGGTCGCAGGTTCAAATCCTGTCGTCGGCTCCATGAAAAATAACCGTGAAGCGAAAATGTTTCACGGTTTTTTGTTGCGTCGCCAAAAGGCGGAGTTTCTTATGCTTCGGCGCAAAGACAAAAGTGGTATAATAAAAATACAGTTTATCGTTTCTTTATAAAGGAGGACGCGCCATGTTTTGTCAGAATTGCGGGAAAGAATTGCCGGAGGGCGCTGCGTTTTGCCCGGAATGTGGGACGAAAGTCGCGGAAACGGTGACGGAAACGGTGACGCCGGAGACGGTCGAGACGGTCTCGACGGCGGAAACGATTACACCGGCAGAAACGGTCGCATCGGCAGCAGCGGCATCGACATCGACCGCGGCGTTCGATGAGGAAAACAAAGCCGTAAAAAGAGAAGAAACGTTTAAAGAAAAATATTTCTGTTTCCAAGGACGCTTGAATCGGAAACCTTACATCTTGCGCAGCATTCTTCTGAGTATCGGTAGCGGAATCGTAGCCGGCATTTTAGCCGTACTCTTGGGAGATTCCCTCTTGTCGATTATGAGCTGCGCCGCGATTTCCGTTGCCGCATTTTTCGCGGCGCTGTCTCTGTGCGTGCGGCGCTTGCACGATTTGAATCGCAGCGGCCTCCTCTGGCTCCTGTCCTTCATCCCCGTCATCAATTTCTTCTTGGCAATCTACGTGATTTTCTTCAAAGGCACAGAAGGCGACAACCGGTACGGACCTGATCCGCTGGCAAGGTAAAACAGTGAGCAGTGAGCAGTGAGCAGTGAGCAGTTCCTATGTCATTTGCAACGATGAACTTTTAGAAAAATTCGCGCGAAGCGCTTCCGCTTTCAATAACTGCTCATGACTAATTTCTAACGGCTAACGGCTAACAGCTAACAGCTAACAGCTAACAGCTAACGGCCATCTTGCGTATGAGCCGAAAAGCGGAGCAAACCTCTGATGGCTGACGTCTCGGATTTCAGATGAGGCACTAGGCAAAACCGTTTCAAACTTCACATTTTACTTGCAATACACCTCCGTTTCCTGTATACTATACGAGTTCCGGCGTGCGTCGGACACCTTCCTGGCCCCCGGAGAGCGGGGGACATACGTCCGAAAAGGAGGCGATTGTATGAGCAATAAGTACGAAGTCATGTTCATCGTGGACGTGGCGAATGAAGAAGTCATTCGCGGCGCGGTCGACTTGGTCAAGCAGACGATTACCAAAATCGGAGGCAGCGTCGACAAGGAAGATGAATGGGGCAAGCGTCAGCTCGCTTACGAAGTGAAGCATCAAAAAGAAGGCTACTATGTAGTCATCGACTTCACGGCGGAGCCGGCTGCCATCAAAGAGCTTGACCGCATCATCAAGATTCACGAAGAAATTATTCGTCATATCATTGTGAAATTGGACGAAAAATAAGGAGAACGGACGATGAATTCAGTACAGATTTTAGGAAACCTCACGAGAGATCCCCAGATTCGCGCGACAAAGACCGGTAAATCGGTCGCTTCTTTCAGCGTCGCCGTGAGCCGCACCTTTGTGACGCCGCAGGGCGAGCAGCGTGAAATGACGGATTTTATCAATGTCGTCGCTTGGGGTTACTTGGCGGATGCTGTGGGAAATCAGCTTCGCAAGGGAAGCCGCGTTTTTGTGGAAGGGCGCTACACCACCCGTTCCTATGAAGGACAGGACGGCGTCAAGCGCTATGTCACCGAAGTGATTGCCAATCTGATTGCGCAGCCGCTCGGTTACAACCGTCAAAATCAGGCTCCGCAGGATATGGGATACACGGATGCGCGAGGCTACGGCACGCCGCAGACCGGTGAGGAACCGTCTGACGGGTTCAATCGTCCGCAAGGCAATTTCAGTCAGTTCGGATCGGCAAAATCGGACGAAGATATTCCGTTTTGATCCGATAGGAGGATACGGCAATGTTTAAGAAAGACAAAATCAGAAGACCGAGAAGAAAGGTCTGCCAATGCTGCGCCGACAAAGTCGAAACCATCGACTACAAGGACGTGGCGGCGCTCCGTCATTTCGTGTCCGAACGCGGGAAAATCCTTCCGCGTCGCATCACGGGGACCTGCGCCAAGCATCAGCGCAAAATCAATCTGGCGATCAAAAGAGCCAGAGCCATCGCGCTCCTTCCTTTCAGCGCAGACTAAAGGAAACGAGAGAAGCACTCCGCAGAGGAGTGCTTTTTTGTTTGGGGCTGTAAAAAACCGTAAACAGATTGCAAGCGTAACCTTTTTTGCAAATCAGAGAAGTTATATTGATATCTGACTCTATGTTCGGCCATCACTTCGGGCACAAAAGTCCGCGCCCCGGAACGCAGGAAAATTTCAATCCAGCGGCGATTCCTTTCTTTTCTTTTTCGAAAAAGAAAGGAAAGGAAAAACGACAGGAGTTCTGCGGGGAATGGCTCCGTGTGATTTTTTATATAAGGCGCTATGAGAAAACATGAAAATGTTTTTTTTTACAGCACCTTTTATGAGTTTTCAGCCCTTCCATCATGTGATAAAATAAAATATAAATAAAAAATGACAGTGAAATTTTGATAGGTATCATGGATTTGCTTTTATGAATGCGGATTGAGGGCCGTTTCATGCAGGAGAAAATTTTTCGCGCTATTTTTATCGCTCTTTTTGCGATGGCCGGCATTATTCTTTCGGTGCGTTCCGAAGGGATTTTGATTGAGCTGTTGCCGCATTCCGTCATTGCCGAATCGTTTCTGGGGGTGACGCTTCTTTCGGTTGTCATGATTTTGGCGGGCGCGGCCATCGGGGGCGCGATTGGTTTTGCGCTGTCTCCGCATTTGATCCGCTGGCTTTTGTCGCTCATTTCCGGGCTGGAATCGGCACTGTCCGATTTTTCGGTCTGGGATTTGCTGTTGGGCACGTTGGGGCTTTTCTTGGGGCTCGTCGTCGCGAATTTGATCGGGATCGCGTTCGATCAAGTGCCGGTGGTGGGGCCGTATGTGTCCGTCGTGCTTTCCATTGTGCTGGGCTATCTGGGGATGCATCTTTGCCTCGAAAAGAAGAGCGAATTTCAGGCGTTTGTGCAGGCGCATCAAGAAGGAATCAAAAAGAAGGATAAAAAAGAAAAGGATACGCCGCGCGGGAAATTGCTGGATACGAATATCATCATCGACGGGCGCATCGTGGATGTGTACAAGAGCGGTTTTCTGGAAGGGCCGATTATCGTGCCGGTCTTTGTGCTGGAAGAATTGCAGAAAATTGCGGATTCGTCCGATTCCATCAAAAGAAATCGCGGGCGACGCGGGCTGGATATTTTGAATCAGTTGCGCCATGCGGACAAGGACGCGATTCGGATTGTGGCGGAGGATTACGACGATACGGACGAGGTCGATTCCAAGCTGGTGCGGATGGCCATTGAAAAGGGATGGCGGATTATCACCAATGATTTCAATTTGCATCAAGTGGCGGAATTGCAGGGCATCACGGTGCTGAATCTGAATGATTTGGCCAAAGCGATGAAGCCGCCCGTCATTCCCGGCGAGCAGCTCTTTGTGCAGCTGATCAAGCAGGGGAAAGAGGAGGACCAAGGGGTCGCGTATTTGGACGACGGGACGATGATTGTGGTCGCGGATGGGAGCGGCGTCATCGGCCATGAAGTGCCGGTGGTGATCACGTCGGTGTACCAGACGGCGACGGGACGGATGATTTTTGCAAAATTGGAAGAAACATTGGAATGAATAGTTTGATTTTGGTGGCGGCGGGGGAAGGCCGTCGCTTCGGTGCCGCCGGAAATAAATTGCTCGCAGAGGTCGGCGGCCGGCCCCTCATCGAGATGACTTTGCATCATGTGATGCAGAGTTCTTTTTTGGATGAAGTGATTTTGGTGACGACGCCGGAAGAACGGGACATATTTTCGGACATCGTGCACTGTGTGGCCGGCGGAATCCCCGTTCATTTTGCGGACGGCGGCCGGACGAGGATGGAATCGGTGGCCAAGGGGCTGGGCGCGATTTCCGAGAAGGCGGAGATTATTTTGGTGCATGACGGCGCACGGCCGGGCGTCACCGGCGCGGATTTTGACCGTTTGATTTCCGTGATTTCCGAAGAAACGCCGGCGGCGCTTTTTGCGCTTGATTGTGTGGATACGATCAAGGAAACGGATGAAACGGGGCGCGTCACCAGGACGCCTTGCCGCGAGAGACTCAAACGGGCGCAGACACCGCAGGGCGCGCGGGCGAACATCTTGCGAGATTGTATGGCGCGGGCGCTTTCCGAACATTGGGACGTGACGGATGATGCGTCGCTTTTGGAGAAATGCGGCGTGCCCGTGCTGTGCCTACCGGGACGGGAGGAGTTTTTCAAAGTGACATTTCCGGAGGATGCCAAACGCATAGAAAAGACGGAGGCAGGTAGCTCACCGCCTTTTCGCGTCGGGCAGGGATACGATATTCATCGATTCGCGGCGGATCGGCCGCTTGTCCTAGGCGGGGTCAAAATTCGAGAGACGGACGGGCTTTTGGGCCATTCCGATGCGGACGTTTTGATTCACGCCGTGATGGATGCGCTCTTGGGCGCGGCGGGGCTGCCGGATATCGGGCATTGGTTTCCCGATACGGACGCGCGATTTGCCGGTGTTTCCAGTCTTGCGCTTTTGGAGCGGGTACGGGAAACAATCGAAAAGGCGGGGTATAGCGTCGGCAATCTCGATGTGACCGTCTTGGCCGAAGCGCCGAAGCTCGCGCCGCATAAAGAGAAAATGAAAGAAAATTTGGCGAATGCGCTTCAAATTTCGCCGCGGCAAATTTCCGTAAAAGCCACCACGAATGAAACATTGGGTGCGATAGGACGCCGGGAAGGCATCGCGGCCATGGCGGTGGCATTGTTGTTTCAAAAATAAATACAGGAGGATGGAATGGAAACAGATTTGAAGGTACGTTTTGCACCGAGCCCGACGGGGCCGTTTCATATCGGCGGGGCGCGCAGTGCGCTTTTCAATTGGCTGCTGGCGCGGCACACGGGCGGGAAATTTTTGGTGCGCATCGAGGATACGGATTTGGCGCGTTCCAGTCTGGAATCGGAGGAAAACATCAAAGAATCCCTTCGTTGGCTGGGGCTCGATTGGGACGAGGGCATCGACGTCGGCGGGGAGAACGGCCCGTATCGCCAGACGGAGCGCCTTCCGCTGTACAAGCAGGAAGTGGAGCGGCTGATCGCGGAGGGCAAGGCGTATTACTGCTACTGCACGCCGGAAGAGCTCGAAGCGGAGCGGCAGGCGCAGCTGGCGGAAGGGAAAACGCCCGTGTACGGCGGACACTGCGGGCATTTGACGGAAGAAGAACGCCGAAAATACGAAGCGGAAGGACGGAAACCGGTCGTGCGCCTTCGCGTGCCGACGGATGAAGTGTACGCCTTTGATGACATGGTGCGCGGACACGTGGAATTTCAATCGTCGGGCGTCGGCGATTTTATCATCATGAAATCGGACGGCATTCCCGTTTACAATTTTGCCGTCGTCATCGATGACGCTTTCATGAAATGCACGCACGTCATTCGCGCGGAGGAACATCTGTCCAATACGCCGCGGCAGATTGCGATTTACCGGGCGCTCGGCTATCCGATTCCGAAATTCGGTCATATTTCCCTTATTTTGGGCGCCGATCATAAGAAAATGTCGAAGCGCCACGGTGCGACATCCGTCACCGCGTATAAAGAAATGGGCTATCTGCCGGACGCCATGGTGAATTATTTGGCGTTGCTCGGCTGGGCGCCGAAAGGCGAGGAAGAAATTTTCTCCCGTGACGAGCTCATCCGTGAATTTTCAATGGATCGCGTTTCCTCAAACGATGCGGTTTTTGACATTCAAAAATTGAATCACATCAATTTCCAATACATGAAGAAACTCTCGACGGAAGAGCTGACGGATTTTTTGCTGCCGTTTTTGGAAAAAGCGGGCTATGTGACGCAGCCCGTTTCTGCTGAAAAACGCGCTTGGCTCGTCGCCGTGACGGAATTTTTGCGCGACCGGATTTCTTTCGGTGCCGAAGCCGTCGACCAGATGAAAATGTTTTTCACCGACGTGCCGCCTTTTGCGGACGAAGAAGTCGTTTCCATGATGAAAAAGGAAACGTCGGCTACCATTTTGGCGCGCTACATCGAGGCGATTGAGAATGCGGCCGATTTCACGGAAGAGGCGCTGACGGAGAGCTTCAAAGCGCTCATGAAGGAAACGGGTATCAAGGGGCGCGACGCTTTCGAGCCGGTGCGTATCGCGCTGACGGGCGTCACGAAAGGGCCCGGTATGTATACGATGATGATTTTGTTCGGCAAGGAAGAGACACTTTCGCGCCTTCGCAGCGGATTGGCTTTCGCAAAAGAATAAATACCAAAGGACGGTATCATGAGTTTTGATTTTGAATTGATTGAAAAAGCGTTTCCGCTGCTCTTGATGGGGGCGGCGGTCACGATTGAAATCACGGCGGTCTCCGTCGCGCTCGGCTTTTTTATCGGGCTCGTCGTGGGCGTGGCGCGGATTTCTTCGTATAAAATATTGCGGATTTTGGCTGCGATTTATGCGGATTGCATTCGCGGGACGCCGCTCCTCGTCCAGATTTTCTTGATTTATTTTGCCCTCCCCATCGCGACGGGGGCGCGCGTCGATCCGTTTGCGGCCGCCGTCTTGGCTTGCGGGATCAATAGCGGCGCATACGTCTCGGAAATTTTCCGCGCCGGCATCCAGGCCATCGATCCCGGACAGATGGAAGCGGGGCGCTCGCTCGGCCTCACGTGGTGGCAGACGATGCGCCACATCATTTTGCCGCAGGCCATCAAAAATATTTTGCCGCCGCTCGGAAACGAATTTATCGCCATGCTGAAAGATTCGTCCCTCGTCTCGGTCATCGGTTTCGAGGAATTGACGCGCCGCGGACAGCTCATCATCGCGCAGACGTACGGCTCTTTTGAGATTTGGCTGACGGTCGCCGCGCTGTATCTGGCGATGACGCTCGCGATTTCCCGCCTGATTGCATTCTTGGAGGCGAAGACGAAATGAGTGACTGCATGATTGCTTTGGAACACGTCGGCAAAAAATTCGGAAACTTGGAAGTTTTGAAAGATATTTCCCTTCGCGTCAAAGAAGGGGAAGTCGTCGTGATTATCGGCCCGTCCGGCTCCGGGAAATCGACGCTTTTGCGCTGTATCAACGGTTTGGATCCGGCGACATCCGGCACCGTTTTCTTTGAAGGCACTGCCGTGACGGAGAAAAATCTCAATGAAATCCGCACGGAAGTCGGCATGGTTTTCCAGCGTTTCAATCTGTTTCCGAATATGACGGTCTTGGAAAATTTGATGCTCGCGCCGTGCAAAGTGCGGGGGCTCTCCAAAGAAGAAGCCGCCGCGCGCGGAATGGATCTCTTAGGGAAAGTGGGGCTCGTCGATAAGGCAAAATCGCGCCCGACGGAGCTTTCGGGCGGTCAGCAGCAGCGCGTCGCCATCGCACGGGCGCTCGCCATGCAGCCGAAAGCCCTTCTTTTCGATGAACCGACATCGGCGCTTGATCCGGAAATGGTCCACGAAGTCTTGGATGTCATGAAAGATTTGGCCAAAGGCGGCATGACGATGCTCGTCGTCACGCATGAAATGGGATTTGCCCGCGAAGTTGCCGACCGCGTCATTTTCGTCGACGGCGGCTACATCGTGGAAGAAAATACGCCGGCGGAAATTTTCGCTCACCCGAAAGAAGCGCGGACAAAATCGTTTCTGGAAAAAATCCTATAATCTTGCTCGAAAGCGATTTTGGTATTTGACGAAAAATATAAAATATGGTACAGTTATCTCGTGCCTTACAATAACCGTCGTAGACTGATGTCCTCCCGACTGCTCGAAAGGACTGCGTCAGGCGGTTTGTTTTACATAAAGGCAAGTGTTTTTTAGGAGGAAAATAATGGTTGGTACAGTGAAGTGGTTCAGCGATGAAAAAGGCTACGGCTTTATTTCCAGAGAAGGCGGCGACGATGTGTTCGTTCATTTCTCTGCTATCAAAGCGGAAGGTTTCAAGACGTTGAAAGAAGGCCAGCAGGTCGAATTCGAGATCACGGAAGGTGCTCGCGGCCAGCAGGCAACCGACGTCGTCGTGCTGTAATTGGTTTCAAAAGAGAGCCTCGGAGAAATCCGGGGCTTTTTTGCGTGCGAAGAAACATGCGGCAAATCCGTTATAGCCTTTCTTTGAAGGAAGGCTATAGCGGATTTGCTGAGCATTTTTTTAAAAATCACGCAGGGTGACTCCCTGCAGAACTCCTGTCGTTTTTCATTCTCTTTCTTCCCCGTGGAAGAAAGAGAACG
>CAVEFO010000026.1:0-25252 GCA_963615055.1 Lachnospiraceae bacterium | reverse complement strand
GAGTGTGTATCGCACAGAGGGGGCTGTCTCGCAGGAGCTGGCGGCGCTTCGTAAGCATACGGAACGGCTGACGGCGGACAACCAGATTCTCAAGAAGGATAATCTTGCACAGGCGCAAAAGATTGCGAATTTGGAAGCGAATAATGAGCGGATGCAGAGACAGATTCAGATCATTTTGGCACAATTGCAAATGTCGAATCGGGTAGAGAAGACGGCAAGATAATTGCCGGCAGGACCTTTCGACGTTTCATATATTTCTCCAACGGGTCGAAAATGACAGTGAAAGAGGCAGATTTCGGTCTGCCTCTTTTGCTTGGGGGAGCGGGGAGGATGCTGTTTCTTCTATCTCCTGTCGCATGATATGTTCCGGTATACAGAAACCGTTATCCGTTTCCCGTCTGCCGGTTATCGTCTGTCATATCGTAAGGAACGGCCTCGATTTTCCTACGAAATTTCATTCGATTTTGATGGGTCTTACGTTTCAGGAAGTTTTGTGACGCGCGGCCGGCGCTTATACGGTCAATGGATAGCGGCTCATGCGCTTGTCGGAAAGAATGTAACGATGGGAGCGCTTCATCTCTCATAAATGTGGTATAATATTTTATAAGTGTATTCATTTCATCGGATGCATTTCAAAAATTTTCGGAAAGGAATTTCCATGTCGGATATTTCGGAGCGGCTTTCGGCTGTGCGGGCGCGTATGGAAGCGGCTGCGGCACGGTCTCCGTTTCATCAAAGCGTGACATTGGTCGCGGTGACGAAGTTTCATCCGCTGGCAGATATGCAGGAAGCAATCGCGGCGGGGGTCACGGATGTCGGGGAGAATCGGGTGCAGGAGCTGGAGGAGAAGCGGCGCGAGAGTGCGGGCGCTATTCCGGTGCGTTGGCATTTGCAGGGGCATTTGCAGAAGAATAAGGTGAAGAAAGCGGTCGTGCTGGCGGATTTGATTCAGTCGGCGGATTCTTTGGATATCTTGCGGGAGATTGAGAAACGGGCCGCAGAGATAGGCAAGGTGCAGGAGGTGCTGCTGGAGTTTAATATTTCTGGAGAGGAAACGAAATATGGGTTCTCGCCGGATGATTTTGATGAAGCGATCGCTTTGGCGAAAAGTCTTTCTCACGTGCGCGTGCGGGGGCTGATGTGTATGGCACCGGCGGAAGATTCGGAGCGGGTGCGTCCTGTTTTCCGGGAAGGGCGAAAGCTCTGGGAGCGGCTCGTCGCGGCGTTTCCGCAAGGGGAGATCACGACGCTTTCGATGGGGATGACGAATGATTTCGAGGTTGCCATCGAGGAGGGTGCGACGATGATTCGCGTCGGGACGGCGATTTTCGGGCCGAGAATATATAGTTAGCAGTGAGTAATTAGGAGTGAGCAGTTGGCTTGCTTGGCTTTTTTGTCAGGTGCAAGATAGCTGTAAGATAAAAGAGATGAGAGATGAGGGGCAGGGCCTGATTAGTTCTTTTGTTTGGCGGCCATGCCGATAAAAACGAAGTGTTGATAGGGATGAGGCTTTTTTATCTTTATCGGCCGAAAGTTTGCCGTTGTCTATGGCGCAGAAGCAAAGAGTAAATTCCGGTTGTGTCTCAGCTCTGTTTTTGGATGAAGTTTTCTGTTTTTGGATATGAGGTGTGCAGTATGGGTTGGCTCAGCAATGTGAAGAACAGTGTGAAGAATCAGTTTACCGACGAATATGAGGATGAAGAATATATGGATGATGAGGAGGAGATGGCGGAGGAAGAGGCGCCGCGTGTGATGCCGCGGGCTCCGGAGCGTCCGGCCAGGGTGGATCCGGCGGCAGCCGTCCCGCGCCGTCCCGTATCATCTCGCGTGCCGCCTCGCACCGTCGGAAACAGTGCCGTGCGCCCGTACACGATGGTGGTGGTGAATCCGCACGATTATAAGGATGCGGAGAAAATCGCCGATCACATCAAGCAGGGGCGCCCGGTCGTGATGAATATGGAATCGGCGGATGCGGACGCGGCGCAACGGATTGTGGATTTCGTGCAGGGCGTGATGTATGCGACGGACGGCCATATGGATACGGTGGGGGACAAGATTTTCCTTTGTGCGCCGAACAATATGGCGGTCTCAAAGGAAAATTTTGCGGCGTATGCCGGAGGGCTTTCGGACAGCGCCGTGCCGCGTTTTGATTTGAACGAGTGATATGGAATTTTTGAAACGATTTTGGGAGAGTCTTTCACGTCCTTTTCAGGATCCTGATGAGGATTTCGAAGAGGACGCGAGGTGGGAGGACGAGGAGGATTTGCCGGAGGCGGCCGTGTTGCCCCGGCAGCGTGAATCCCTGCCTCCGCCGAGAATGACGAAACGGGAGGCCCCGCGGGCGGTTCGCACGAAGACACCGCTTTCCATCTTGGTGTCGACGCCGCGGGAGTTTTCGGATGTCCGCTCGGCGGCACGGGCGCTCCAAGAGGGAAAAATCGTGGTCGTGCGCTTGGCGGAGGCGGATGAGGCGCTTTCGCAGCGGATCACGGATTTCCTGTCCGGCGCTGTTTTCTTGGTGGGCGGCGCCATGCAGCTCATCGGGGATGTCTTGGTTGCAACGCCGGAGACGGTGCGCACGGAAACGGATGATTTCCAAAATCGGATGCGTGATTTTTCGACGCCGTGGAGACTTCGGGAATAAAAACGGAGGCGGTAGACATGGGAAAGATTTTAATTGTCGGTGCCGGTGCGATGGGCGGCGCTATTTTGTCGGGATGTCTCAGGAAGGGGCTCTGGCAGCCGGAAAATATTTATATCAAGGAGCATACGCAGGCGCTCAGCGAAGAAAAAGCGGCGGCTTACGGCGTACAGGCGTCGGATGGCGGCCTAGAAGCGGCGGATGCGGATTTGATTGTATTGGCCGTGAAGCCGAATATTGTGCCGGAAGCGGCGCGGGAGATGGGTGCGTTTTCGCCGAAGGGACTCGTCGTTTCCATTGCGGCGGCCGTGACGGTGGCGGCGCTGGAATCGTATTTTCCGAAAGGGACGCGCATCGTCCGTGTGATGCCGAATACGCCGGCAGCGGTGGGCGCCGGTTTCGCGGCTGTCACGAAAGGAAATGCGGCGACGGCAGCGGATGCCGAAGCGGCGAAGGAAATATTTGAGGCGCTGGGGCGCGCGGTCATTGTGCCGGAGCGGCAGCTGGACGAGCTGGGGGCGCTTTCGGGGGCGGGTCCCGGCTATGCATTTGTGATGATCGATGCACTTTCGGATGCGGGGGTGCAAATCGGGCTTCCGCGGGATATTTCCGTCTTGGCGGCGGCGCAGACTTTGTACGGAGCGGCGAAGATGGTTCTGGAAACGGGGAAACATCCGGCGGCGCTTCGCGATATGGTGACGAGTCCGGGCGGGACGACGATTGCGGGGATTGCGGCCATGGAGCGCGGAGGACTTCGGTCGGCGCTCATCGACGGTGTGGATGCCTGCATGAAAAAATCAGACAGTATGGGACAATAACAAATGAAAGACAGAGAAAAGATTCTCCGCTATTTTGCGGCCTCCGGGGAGGAAGCGGGGGCGATTGCCGAGCGACTTCTCGATTTGGCGGAAGCGGCGGAAGGCGGGCGCCCCTTTACCGTGAGCCCGTTTTTATCCCCTTTTGCTGTGCAGATTGGGATGACGATTGCGGCGCATACGCAGACGCTTTCTTGTCGAAGTGACGGCGGTTTTCATGAAGCGGAGCGCGTGCGGGTCGCCTTCGTGCGGCAGGATTATGACGGGCCGGTCGATTTCGGGATCGCGGCGCTCAAGGTCACATGGGATGCGCGCTATCGGCTCCTCGGTCATCGCGACGTGCTGGGCTCTCTCATGGGCCTTGGTATCGAGCGGGATGTCTTCGGGGATATTTTGATGGACGGCGCGTCGGCAGAGATTTTGGTCGATCAAAAAATGGCGCCGTGGATTTCGGAAAATTTCAAGAAAATTGCGATGGTGCCGGTCACGGCGGTCGAGATGGATGTGGCCGACGTCACGCCGCCGAAACAGGAGGCGAAAATTGTCCGCGCGACGGTCGCTTCGCTTCGATTGGATGCGGTGGGCGCGGCCGGTTTCGGCATTTCCCGCTCGAAAATGGCAAGTGCCATCGACGGGGAGCGCGTGCAAGTGAATTGGCAGACGGCGAAAGGCTCGTCGCAAGCGGTGAAAGTCGGCGATATCATCAGTTATCGCGGTCGCGGCCGGATCGAAATCAAAGAGCTCACCGGACAGAGCCGAAAAGGGCGTATCGGGGTGCTGATTGATCGGTATAGGTAAGAATAGAGATGAGATGCTTAGCTTAGGGCTTAGGCGCAAGAGCGTTTTTAGCTATTAGCGGTTAGCTGTTAGTTTTTAGCACTATCGCCTGCGGCGATGTTTTTATAAAGTGCGCGAAGCGTTTCCGCTTTTGTCTGGTAGCTGACAGCTGGCGACTAATAACAATCTTGCACGTGATGCGCTAAAGTTTAACATAGAAAAATACACGGTTTCACACCGTTTCTTATATCATTTCCGGTTCATTTATTTCAGAAAAGGAGGACGATTTTATGATTACACCGATGGATATTCACAACAAGACGTTTACGAAGGCGGTACGCGGGTATGCGCCGGAGGAAGTGAATGGATTTTTGGATGAGCTTGTGGGCGATTACGAGCGTATTTATCGGGAACATCGCGAGATGGAAGAGAAGATGGACACGCTGAAGACGAAGCTCGCGAATTATGAAAAAATCGAAGCCACCATGTCCAACACTTTGATTATGGCGCAGGAAACGGCAGAGAATGTGAAGAAAGCGGCGCAGAAGGAAGCGGATCTCATCGTGGAAGAAGCGAAAACGCGCGCGCGTCAGATTGTGGCCGATTCGGAGATGAATCGTATCCGGATCAATGATTCGCTTTTGAAAGCGGAAGGCGATATGAAACTGTATCTGGAGAAACTTCTCGTCAGCCTGAAATCTGCGACGTCCATGGTTGAAGATGCGAAATCCGCGTGTGCACCGGTGGTGATCGCCGGCAGCAAGGAACAGGCGGCGCCGGCGGAAACTGCGGCAGCGGAAGAGACCGAGGCGGCGGTTTCCGAGGAAACGAAAGAGAAGGTGTCGATTGCGTCTCCGATTGCCGAAGCGATGGCGGAAGCGGTAGAATCGGACGGGATGCAGGAGCGCTATATCGAGATTACGCCGGAGGAAATAAAATGAGTGACGGCGCCAACGTCCTGACGGAATGGGCGACGCCGCATGTCGGGCTCTCTTTGGCTGTCGATGCCATTCTTTGCGATGAGACGACGCCGTTTCAGCATATCCAAATTGCCGAATCGAAGCAATACGGACGAATGCTCGTCTTGGACGGCGTTTTCCAGACATCGGTGAAGGATGAATGGACGTATCACGAGATGATTGCGCATGTGCCGCTCATGCTCCATCCGCGGCCGGAGCGGGTGCTCATTATCGGCGGCGGCGATGGCGGCGTGGCGCGGGAAGTGTGCCGCCACGAGTGCGTGACGCACGTGGATATGTGCGAAATCGACGGGCGTGTCATCGAGCTGTCAAAACAATATTTCCCGACGATTGCCAAGGTACTCTTAGATCCGCCGGAAAAATTGCACGTGCATGTCGGGGACGGGATTGCGTTCACGGCTGAAGCAAAGGATTTCTATGATGTGATCATCATCGATTGCTCCGATCCCATCGGGCCGGGTGAAGGGCTTTTTACGCGGGAATTTTATAAAAGCGCGTGGGCGGCGCTCCGAAAGGACGGGCTGATTGTCCAGCAAAGCGAGTCACCCATCGTGCAGCAGCATCTGGTGCATGACGTGTACGCCGCGATGAAGGATGTGTTTCCGATTGTGCGTTGCTATCTGGCCGGTGTCCCGATTTATCCGGAATGTCTGCACAGTTTCATGCTGGCGAGCAAAGTGTACGATCCGCTGACGGCGGAGATTGCAAGGGAAGCGCCGCAGCCGATGCGCTGCTACAATACGGGTCTTCAAAAAAGTGCCTTTGTCCTTCCGAACTATGTGAAGGATTGCCTTGCGGGGAGAGGAAATTGTTTTGAAGATTGAGAGATGAGGGGAAGCGGCGTCAGACATAAGAAAGTGAGCAGTTAGCAGTGAGTAGTGAGCAGTGCAGGTATCGCCTACGGCGATGATTTTTCATAAAATTGTGTACGTGGCCTACACCGCGAGAGTTGACGTCTGACGTCTTTTACGCTGATGTCACATAAAGCAGGGAAACAATCAATATTTTTTATAGGAGGAAATGATGAGCTATAGTGTAGCCGCCATGCAGGCGAAGGGGAAGAGCGCCGAGGATAATATTTTTGCCGCGAACAACCGGGCGATTGCTTTGGCGGATCAGATTGGGAAAGAAAATGTGATTAACGGCACCGTCGGCTCTATTTTGGACGAAAACGGGGATCTCGTCATGCTCGAAGTGATCCAGCGGGCGTATAAACGTCTCACGCCGCGTGAGATTGCCGCGTATCCGCCGATCCAGGGCTATCCCGATTATTTGGAAGCGTGTCTTTCGCAATGTTTCGGCGAGTCCCGTCCGGCCGGCTATATTCGCGCCGTTTCCACACCGGGCGGCACCGGCGGACTTCATCACGCCGTGCACAATTATTCCTCCGAGGGTGATGAAGTCCTCATGACCGATTGGCATTGGGGCGCGTACGACAGCGTCATGATCGATGCCGGACGTAAGCCGCGCACGTTTTCTTTCTTGACGAAGGACGGCCATTTCAATCTGGAAAGCTTCCAAGAAAATGTTTCCGATATGGTCGCGAAACAGTACAACACCGTCATCATTCTGAACGGTATCGCCAATAACCCGACCGGCTATTGCATGACGGATGATGAATGGGGCGCCGCCGCCGATTTTTGCGCGAAAGTCGTCGAAGGGAAAGACAAAAACGTTATTCTCGTCGCCGATATCGCGTACCTTGATTACAGCGGCGAAAAGCAGGCGTGCCGTCGTTTCTTCAAGAAATTTGAAAATCTGCCGAAAAATGTTCTCGTCCTCATTCCCTACACGCTCTCCAAAGGTTTCACCCTTTACGGGCAGCGCATGGGCGCGCTGATTTGCATTACGCAGGACGAAAGCGTCGCGCAGGAATTTGTGGACATCAATCAATATAGCAGCCGCGCGTGCTGGTCGAATTGCAACGGCGCCGCGATGAAAGCGATGGCCTCTATTTGCCAAAATCCGGATGAACTCAAAGAGCTCGACGCCGAGCGCGCGAAATATTACGGTCTCATCCAAGAGCGTGCCGCAATTTTCATGAAAGAAGCCGACGCCGCGGGATTGAAATACGTCCCCTACATCTCCGGTTTCTTCATCACGCTTCCGATGGAAGGCGCCAAAGAGGTCTGTGATCTTTTGGAGAAACGCGACCGTATCTTCCTCGTCCCGCTCAAGAAAGGCATCCGCCTCGCCGTCTGTTCCGTTTCAAAGGCAAAGATCACCGGCCTGGCCGCTAAGATTGCCGAAGCGGTGAAGGAAGCGGGCGCGAAGCAGTAAGAAACGGGGAAGACTGTATAGAAAAAAGCTGTGAGCCGAATTTCGGTTCACAGCTTTTTTGCGTGGGAAGAGAGATTTCCGTTGACCGTCTTCCGTGAATTGTATGGGATCACGTTGTTTTGTCATGAGATGTGCCGAAACGGTAAACGGAAATCGGACAATGGCAATCGTTTCCTTAAATGGGGAACAGAATTCGGGCGGCGTAGATGACAAGTGTCATGGTGACGGTGCCGGCGAAGGTGCTCATCATGACGAGTTCGGTCGCAAAGTCGACGTGATTTTGGAATTCGACGGCGTAGAGGACGGAATTGACGGCAGACGGGACGGAGCTCATGATGAGGAGGGTCTGGGCGGTGACGGCGGAGAAGCCGGTGCCGAGGGTGTTCCAGAGGAGGATGAGGGCGCAGCAGATGATCGGGCCTCCGATGAGGCGAACGAAGACGCCGATCCAAGCGTCTTGATCGGAAAAGGAAATTTTGCTGCGGCGGATTTGCATACCAAGCGCCATCATGACAATGGCGACGAGGGCTTGGGAGCAGTTTTCAAAAATGGGCCAGAGGGGGGTGGCGGTCATATCGATGCCGACAGCTTTCACGAAAAAGACGGCGAGGAGGGTGTAGAGGACGGGCATGTGGAGGATGGTGAGAAGGGCGTCGTGGGTCGTGAGGCGTCCTTTTCCGGCTTGGTAGAGGCCCAAGGTATTGAGGAAGAGGTTCATCTGGACGAGGGTCATGGTGGCGACGGCGGAGGCTTCGGCAAGGTAGATGGGGGCGCCGCCGACGAGAAACGGGGCGTTTGTAAAGATGAGGGCAATCATGGCAATGCCGATGTTTCCGTTGTTGGAAAACATGGTGCCGTTTTTGAAGGCTTCGGTCTTGCCGCTGTCCCAGTCGCGGGCTTTTCCGATGATATGGCCGAGGGCGCCGATGACGCCCATCTGGAGGCAGCAGAAGAGGAAGACGTGCAAAAGGTTCATGTCGAGCTTCGCGCAGTAGATGCTGTAGAAAATGAAGCAGGGGAGGATGAGGTAGAATGTCAGTTTTGTGAGGGTGGTGACGTCCAGTGAAAATTTCCGGTCCATGAGGTAGCCGATGACGACGAAGACAAGGAGGGGTAGGACGTTGTCGGTGATAATGTGAAGAAAGGCCATTTTGAAATCCTTGATAAAAAATAGGGGCGGAGGATTTGGGGTGATGGGGTTTTATGGCGTTTGTGCCGGAAACTTTCGGAAGATAGGGATGAGGGGCGAAGCTGTTTCTTTGCTTTCCTTTTGAGGCGTTTGCGATGATGGCTTCCGCAAGACAGAGATGGGGAGCACGGCTGTTTCTTTTTCAGTTTTTATAGCATAGATAATGGGCGACTTTCCGTTGCTAGAGATGAGAAACCGCCTCATCTCTAGCAACGGAAAGTTTTTAGCACAAACGCCACAAAAGCAAAGAAATGAAAAGTTCGGCCCCTCATCTCTATCAGCAGAAAGTTTTTAGCACAAACGCCACAAAGGAAAAGAAGGTAGCAAGGCAGGCGTCTCATCTCTCATCTCACACCGGAAATAGGATTCTTGCCAAATAGATGGCTCCCGTCATGGAGAGGAGGGCGGCGATGGTGTTTGTGAGGGTGATTTGCGCGGCGAAGTCCGGGTGGTTTCCGTATTCGGCGGCGTACATGACGATGGTGAAGCTGGCGGGGATGGAGGAGACGATGAAGAAAATCTGGGAAGCGACGGGGGAAAAGTTTCCGCAGGCGAGGATGCCGTAGGAAACGGCGGGGGCGACGAGGAGTTTCATGGAGGTGGAGACGAGGACGGTCCCGGTGGGGCGACGAATTTTGGCGCGGTGGAGATTGATGCCGACGATGAGGGTGACGAGGACGATGAAGGCGCCGGAGAAATGTTCGAGGACGGGCCAAAGAGGCGTGCCGGATATATCGCCGCGGACGGTTTGGATGAGGAGTCCGGCGAGCGCGGCGTAGAGAGCCGGCATTTTATACATGTAGGAAAAGAGCGCTTTTCCGGAGATGTGAGCGGAGCGAATGCGGGCCGCCGCGATGATATTTACTGCGATGTTCAAAAGAATCATGAGCAAAATGACGTCGCCCATGGCTTCGTTGAGATAGGGGGCATCGCCGTCCGTGGCGTAGGGGGCGTGGGTGTAAATGAAAAAGGTGAGGGCGCTGCCGATGTTTCCGGCATTGGAATAGGTGCAGGCGGCGCGAAAAATACTGGCCTCTCCTTTTCCGAGGCCGAGGAGGCGGGCGACGAAAAAGGAAATCGCCGACATGGCGACGAGAAGGACGATTTCTGCTAAGATGAGCTGCCAAGCTTCCGCGCCGGGGCGGTATTGCACCATGGAGAAAAAAATAAAGCTGGGCAGGACGATGTAAATGACGAGTTTATTGAAGGTGGCGAGGTCAAGACGAAATTTGGTATCCAGCCAAAAACCGGCCGCGATGAAAAAGAGGAGCGGCAGGACGTCGTAGCAGAGAATGGAGAGAACGGACATGGTGTGGCCTTTCGTGTATCGTGAATTTTTTGCGTCGATTTAACTGATTTTTTACAGTATAGTACAGAGAGGGGATTTTATCAATTGTCCGAAAACCGTTTAACTGTTACCCGTTGACCGTGGGTCGTGGGCCGCTGGTCGTGAACCGTGAAGGGTAAAGAGCTTGAAAGGCTTGAAAGGCTTGAAAGGCTTGAAAGGGCTTGAACGGCTTGGCTCACATTTGCTGTTTTCGCCTTTGTCTAAAAGCTAGAAAGGGGAAGAAGCACACAAATCAAGCGTTTCAAGCTTTTATCTCCATGTGAGGAACGGATAACGGAGGCTGGATTTTACGCATCGTCGCTGAAGGCGCTCCGTGACTGCTCACTGCTTTTCCATTCTGTCCATATGATATAATAAAAGATAATATGCGAAAATCAATCGGAATTGGGGCGAAAGGATGCGATGGCAGTGCCTTATGACGGGCGAACGATAGAGGAACTGGAGGCTTCAGCGGAAATTACACCGCCGGGGATTCAGCTGGAAGTGAATGCGGAAATATTTGTGACGATTCGGAATTTGCTTTCCGGACTGGACGGCGCGGCGGTGTCGGAGGCGGACGAAGCGGCGCTGTATCAGCTTTGGCGCAGGACGCAGCGCGAGATGGCGCGGGTGGAGATGCGGCGCAGCTACGGTTTCTCCGTGGAGGAGCAGATTGATATGCTGCGCGAGGCTTTTGCGATTGAGAGCCGCTATATCTCCGACCAGGTATTTTGTCCGGCGACGGGCAGTATGCCGACGGCAGAGCTCATCGAGAAGGAGAGTGCGTTTCAACCGGAGGAGATGCGTTCGCTTTTCGAAGAGAAGGTGTGGCCGGCGGTGTCGGCGCGCAAGACGGGAAATCAAGCACGCCCGACGGCATATATCGTGGCGGGCCAGCCGGGCGCGGGGAAGACGATCATGTCGTCGCTCATCATCGAAAAGCACGACGGCGATATCATTCAGTCCATGGTGGATAATTTCCGAGGTTTCCATCCGCACGACCGGGAGCTGATGCGGAAATATGGTTCGTATTGCGCGTATTTCACGATTCCGCAGGCGAAATGTCTCTCGGAGCTGACGCTTTCGCGTGCGGCCGAGGGGCGGTATCACATTTTGCAGGAGGGGTCGCTGGAGCATGTGGAGGAAACGCTCGCCATGATTCGTCGTTTGAAAGAGGCGGGGTATCGGATCATCGTCTTGCTTCGCGCGTGTCCGGGAAAAGTCAGCTGGAAGGCGATTCATCAGCTCTTCTTGCAGCAGCGGCTTAAAGCGCCGGGGTTGTCTAGGATTATCACAAAAGAGTATCATGACGCGGCGTGCGTGTCGTTTCTGTCGGCGACGAAGGAGCTGATTGCGCAAAATCTTATGGATCGGCTCATCATCAAGAGTCCGCGCGGGCTTCTCTACGATAGCGATGATATGCCGACGGAGAGCGTGGCGGAAATTTTGGCAGAGAGAATGGGGCAATAAAAAACAGTTAGCAGTGAACAGTTAGCAGTTAGCAGTGAGTAGTGAGTAGTGCAGGTACGCGCTTCGCGCATTTTTTATAAATGCGGCAGAAGGCCGCTACCGGAAAAGAGGATTGAAATAGCTTAAAGAGGCTTGAAAAGGCTTGAAAAGGCTTGAAAAGGCTTGAAAAGGCTTGAAAGGGTTGATTCACATTTGATGTTTTTGTCTTTGTTAAAAACTCGAAAAAGCAAGAAGCACACACATCAAGCGTTTCAAGCCTTCTGCTAAAGCTAAACATGAGAAAGGGCGAAAAAGGAAGAAATACCGATGGCAAGCCTTTTCAAGCTTTTACATCCATGTGAAGTACGGTAAACGGATAACGGAAAACGGACAGCTGATAATAGGAGGACCGGATGGGGAAGAAGGAAGAAATGATTTCCAAAATGGCGGAGTTGGGGGTTTCCGAGGGGGATATTTTTACGGAAATCGTCCGGGCGCGGTATTTGGATTATGTCATTTTCAGCAAGCGCGAGAATGAGGAATTCGGGCTGTCGCCGGAGGAGTTTCGCGAAAAAGCGGCGGCGCTGACGGAGGGAGAATTCGGGCCGATGCCGGAGGATCCTGAGCGTTTCGCATATATTTACACGGCGGCGATGTCCGTCGACCCGATGCTTTTCGCCGAGGGGCTTGCGCCGCTTTCGCCGGCGTTTCGGGCGCTGCTTTCTCATGCGGTGGAGCAGGCGGCGCTGGCGGAGAAGACGGTGCTCTTTGCCGGCGCGGAGCGGTATCTGCCGCATCTGACGGAGATTTTCGTGAATTTACGAAACAAACGCATCGCGCTTACCGTCGCCGATGACACGTGGCGGCACACGGCGCAGCGGATTTATGCGCGCGGCCGCGTGATGGCACCTTCGGAAATTATTGCGGATACTGAGCGCTATGATTATATTTTCTTTGCGGGCGCGGCTGATGATGCGAGTGAAAGACATTTGGCTGCGCTTTCGGCGCATTTGCGAGAGGGCGGCGTGATGGAATTTCTGCTGCCCCGTGAATGGTTTGGGGCGCGGCCGATTTTGTCGGAGTTGGCGGCGTCGATGCGGGTCGAAAGTTTCTGCCACGTGACGGATGGCGAGACGGAGAGCGAATATATCCGGCTGGTTGGCGCGGATCCGGCGGGAGAGATGTCTTTCGGCGAGGCGGATTTTGCGGGCGATGCGTTTCGTTTCATTCCGAATTTGTCTATGAAACGGGCGGATTTTGCCGCGGCGGACAATTGGGATTACGATTTGTACGCTTACAACGGTCATGCCGGGTTGCAGGCGATATTGGGCGCGGGGCTTTTGGATCCGGACTTTGCCGTCGGGAGTGTTTTCAAAGCGGTGCCGCGGCTGGTCGGCACGAAGGGCGTCTACCCGCTCATTTCCGAAAAAGCGGTGGAGCGCTCCGGGATTCGCGCGGAATTTGTGAAGGAAGCGGAAACGGAGGATATTTGTCGCGTCGCTGCGGGGGATCTTCTCATCGCGGCGACGGAGGAGGGATTTGCGGCAGCGGTCGTAGGCGCCAAATGGGACGGCGCGGCGGCGGCTCCGGGGATTTTCGCGTTTCGTCCGGTCGGCGAGTATACGGCGGAATATTTGAAAGCGTATTGGGACGGTCCGATGGGGCAGATGTTTCTGGAAACGATGCGGACGGGGCGTGCTTGGCATTTGTGTCATGACCGTCTTTTGCGAATGCCGCTTCGCCGCGCCGCCGGTGAGCGCATCGAGGCGATTACGGGTGCAGTGTCGGAAACGTGCGGGAATTTGGCGCGGGCGGAGGAAGCATGGCGCGAGGTATTGCGCGATGCGGTGAAGTTGATGATGGGGTGAGATATGAAGATTGTATTGGCGACGAAAAATAAAGGGAAAATTCGGGAATTTTGCGAAGCGCTTTCGGAAATCGGCTGGGAAGGCGTGCCGCTCTCCGAGGTGGCCGATGTGGCGGAGCCGGCGGAAACGGGGATGACATTCATGGAAAACGCCCTGCAAAAGGCGCGCGCCTATGCCGAGGCGGTGGGAATGCCCGTCCTGTCCGATGATTCCGGGATCATTGCGGATGTCTTGGGCGATGAACCGGGCATTTATTCGGCACGTTACGCCGGTGAGCACGGGGATGATGAGGCGAACAATCAAAAGCTCATTGAAAGGCTTCGTCCGTATCACGGAGATGACCGCCGCGCGCATTACGTTTGCGCCGTCGCGCTCGTGTTTCCGGATGGCAAATGTGTCACGGCGGAGGGCACTTGCGAAGGGATTCTCCGCGATTTCTACGCCGGCACCGGGGGCTTCGGCTATGACCCGCTTTTTTATTTGCCGCCATTTGAGAAAACCATGGCCGAACTTTCATTATCCGAAAAAAACAGCATCAGCCATCGGGGGAAGGCGCTGCGGGAGTTGGTGGCAAAGCTTTCGGAAGAAAAGAAATGAGATGCCGAGCTTTTGGCACTGTCCGTTGTCTGTTTACCGGTATCCGTCGTCCGTTATCCGTCGTCCGTTCCTCACAACGATATGACGACTCCGCTGCTCACGCACGGTTCACGGTCCACGGTCTACGGTCGTCCGTTATCCGTTAACCGTTCCTCACATCCCATGGAGCACTAAGTATCTCACGCACGGTCTACGGTTCACGGTCTACGGAAAACGGTCCACGGACAACAGCCCACGGTTACTTGATCGCAAAGGGGGAAAATCATGTGGATTCTCTTGGCTGTCGGCTCGGCTGTGTTTGCCGCGTTGACATCAATTTTGGCGAAAATAGGGATTGAGGGCGTCAATTCCAATCTGGCCACGGCCATTCGGACGGTGGTTGTTTTGGTGATGGCATGGGGGATGGTCTTTTTGGCCGGCAGCCAGTCGGGTATTTCCGAAATCAGCAAGAAGAGTTGGCTGTTTCTGATTTTGTCCGGCCTTGCGACGGGCGCTTCATGGCTTTGCTATTTCAAAGCCCTCCAAATCGGAGAGGTCGCAAAAGTCGTACCCATTGATAAGCTCAGCATTGTCATTACCTTGATTCTGGCATTTACGATTCTGCATGAAGAATGTACGATCCAAGTCGCTATCGGTGCGATTCTCATCACCGCCGGGACGCTTGTGATGGTGCTGTAAAGGCAGAGGTGTGGACTTCGATTTATACTGTGAGTAGTGAGTAGTTTAGGTGGCGGCCTGTAATGAAAAACTTTTTCTTTCACATAGAGTGCCCATCACCGCCTCTACGGGGCATCATCTTCCTGAAGAGGGCTGACCGGTAGCGCCTCCGGTGCATTATTAAAAATCGCGCGGAGCGCGCACCTACACTGCTCACTGCTAATTGCTCACTGCTAACTTTTACAAGGCGCGCACATTTCTCTTTACTGACTTTATCTATGTACGCGCCGCTGTTTCCCTGCTATAATATGATTTAGTGTGTAAAACTTTTCGCGTGCGGAAGGAGGACGAGATGGCGAAGAAAAAATTGAAACTGTTCGGATTCAACAATCTCACCAAGACCCTGAGCTTCAATATGTACGATATTTGCTATGCACGTACGGAGAGCGAACGGAAAAAATATATTGAATACATCGACGAAGAATACAGCGCCGAGCGCCTCACGAAACTTTTGAAAGATGTGGCGCATTTGATTGGGGCGAACATTTTGAATATCGCTTCGCAGGATTACGATCCGCAGGGGGCGAGCGTCACGATGCTGATCGCCGAAGAGGAAGCGGAGAAACAGGATGTCGTCGCGCATTTGGACAAGAGCCACATCACTGTCCACACCTATCCGGAAATGCATCCGCAGGACGGGATTTGCACGTTCCGCGCGGACATCGACGTGTCCACTTGCGGCGAGATTTCTCCTCTGAAAGCGCTGAATTTCCTGCTGGAATCTTTTGATGACGACATTGTCATTTGTGATTATCGCGTCCGCGGCTTCACGCGGGATGTGTCCGGAAAGAAACTTTTCATCGATCATCGCATTCACTCCATTCAGAAATACATTGCGCCCTCCGTCGCCAATCGTTACGATATGGTGGATGTGAATGTGTATCAGGAAAATATTTTCCACACGAAAATGATGATTCACGATTTTTGTCTGGACAATTATCTGTTCCATGAAAAAGAGGCCGATTTGCCGCCGGCGGAGGCCAAGCGCATTCGCCGACTCATCCGGCAGGAAATGGCGGAGATTTTCAATGGGCGCAATATGCCGGCAATAAAAGGGTAAGGAAATTTTTGGGGGTGTTGCCGGCTGCTTGCGGTAGGTGTAAAAAAGTTAGCAATTAGCAGTGAGCAGTGAGCAGTGCAGGTGTCGCCTTGTGCAACGAACAGGAGCCTTAGGAACGTAGTGACGCGAGGCGACTGTGAGTGCCATGCAAAGCTCGGCGATGATGATTAAATGCGGCTAAGGCCGCTTTTTTCTTGTCGATTTCGGGAAAAGACGGCTGTGAAATTGACAATTCTGCATAATTATGCTAATATTTCGTATAATTTTTCTGTATACGGGAGTCAATCATGAGCGAGAAAAAGGTGATTTATGATATCCGTCATTTGCAAAAAAGCTTCGGGAAACTCGAAGTATTGCGGGATATCAGCATGGAGATCGAAAACGGGGAAGTCGTGACGATCATCGGGCCTTCGGGGAGCGGGAAGTCCACGTTTCTGCGCTGCCTCAATCTATTGGAGGAGCCGACGGGGGGCGAGCTTTGGTTTGAGGGTCGGAAAATCGATCAGAATTCCGACGTAAAACTGCTTCGCCGCGACGTGGGGATGGTCTTTCAGTCTTTCAATCTGTTTCCGATGATGACGGTTTTGCAAAACGTGATGTACGCGCCGATGCATATCCGGAAACTTCCGGCGGCCGAGGCCAAGGACGCGGCAATGAAACTCTTGTCGGACGTCGGCATGGCCGATCATGCCGATTTCTATCCGGAGCAACTCTCCGGCGGGCAGCAGCAGCGCGTCGCCATTGCCAGGGCGCTTGCGATGGAGCCGAAAATGCTTCTCTTTGATGAACCGACGTCGGCGCTCGATCCGGAGCTGGTCGGGGATGTCTTGGAGGTCATGAAAGAAGTCGCGATGCATGGCATGACGATGGCCGTCGTGACGCATGAAATGCAATTTGCCCGCTCGGTGTCGAATCGCGTCGTCTTTATGGACAAGGGTTACATCGTCGAAGAGGGCAGCCCGGAAGAAATCTTTACCCATCCCGCCGAGGAACGGACGCAGATTTTTTTGAAACGTCTGCTGCACGCGGACATTTAACGCGAGGTGACATATGGAATTGGTATGGGATACAGCCGTCAAATACAACGGCATTTTTATGTCGGGCATCAAGATCACGATCATCATCTCGCTCCTCTCGTGCGTCTTCGGCCTGCTCTTGGGTATTTTGCTAGCCTTTATGAAAATTTCCGGCGTGCGCATTTTTCGCTGGTTTGCGACGGCCTATGTGGAAATCATTCGCGGTACGCCGATTTTGGTCCAAATTTCTCTTGTTTTCTTTGGATTGCCGTTTCTGGGCATCCATTTTCCCAGTTTTGAAATATTCGGCGTCGACTTTGAGCGCCTCTCCGCCGGCGTCATTGCGCTCGTCTTAAATTCCGGCGCGTATGAATGTGAAATCGTGCGCTCCGGCATCCAGTCCGTCCCGAAAGGGCAGACGGAAGGCGCGCTCTCGCTCGGCTTTTCCCGCTGGGAAGCGATGGTGCGCATCATCATTCCGCAGGCCATTAAAAATATTTTGCCCGTCATTGGAAACGAATTTGTGACGCTCATCAAAGAATCATCGCAAGTCTCCGTGATTGGCATGGCGGATCTGATGTACACGGCCACGACGATCCAGGGCATCAGTTTCCAACCCTTCCCGCCGCTCGTGATTGTCGCGGTCTACTATTTCATTTTGACCTTCGTCGTCTCGAATATCCTCCGCGCGCTGGAATGGAAATTTAAGATCAAAGCGGTGAGATGAAACCAAGGGGCAAAACGTTTTTATTGTATTCCGCTTGCGGCGTTTGAGATAAAAAGCTTTGCAAGATAGAGATGAGGAGCCGATTGATTTTTTCTTTTATGTTGCGGCATAAGCGATAAAAAATAAGGTGCTGATAGAGATGAGAAACTGCCTCATCGCTGTCTTGCAAAAGCACACAGCACCCATGCCGCAAAAGCTGAGAAAGTTCAAAGCCGCGCCCCTCATCGCTGTCTTGCAAAATCGCATCGCACCCATGCCGCAAAAGCCGAGAAAGTCCAAAGCCGCGCCCCTCATCTCTATCTTGCAAAAGCACATCGCGCCTATGCCGCAAAAGTCAAATATACCCAAACTTCTGCTTCTCATTATTACACAAAGGAGTCAAACATGTCTGTCAAAGCTTTGCCTTGCAGTACGGAAAAAATGTTGGAAATCGCGGAAACCTACGGGACGCCGTTTCATTTGTACGACGAGAGAGGGATTAAAAATTTCATTTCCCGTCTGCAGGCGGCGTTTTCTTGGAATCCTGATTTCTATGAATACTTCGCCGTGAAAGCGACGCCGAACCCTTGGATAATGAAACTTTTGCACGAATGCGGCGTCGGAGCCGATTGCAGCTCGATGGCTGAATTGGTGCTCGCGGGCGCCGTGGGACTTTCGGGGGATGAAATTGTTTTTTCCTCGAATGACACGACGGACGAGGAATTTCAAAAAGCGACGACCATGGGCGCCATCGTCAATTTGGACGATATTTCCAATGTGGCCGATTTGGAGCGACTCGGCCTCATCCCGGAGCGGATTTGTTTCCGTTATAATCCCGGCCCGGAACTTTCGCGCGGGAATGCGATTATCGGGAAACCGGAGGAAGCGAAGTACGGCATGACGCGCGAGCAACTTTTGGAAGGCGTCGCGTGGGCGAAGGCGAAGGGCATTTCCTACATCGGCATCCACACGATGGTCATCTCCTGCGAATTGCAGCTGGATGGTCTCTTGGGCACCGTCCGCATGATGTTTGATTTGGCGCGGGAAATTCGGGAGAAACTGGGCGTTACCGTTTCCTTTATCGACTTCGGCGGCGGGATCGGGATTCCGTACCGTCCGGAGGAAGAGGCCGTCGATATCGAGGCTCTCGGCGCCGGTGCGCGCAAATTGTACGAAGACCTCATGGACGGCTTTGCCGGGACACGCATTTCCTTTGAATGCGGCCGCTGCGTCACCGGGCCTTTCGGATATCTTGCGGCGAAGGCGATTCATTACAAACACATTTACAGAAACTACATCGGCCTCGACGCGTGCATGGCCGACCTCATGCGCCCGGCGCTCTACGGCTCGTACCACCACATCACCGTCTTGGGCAAAGAAGACGCGCCGCGGACGGAAATCTACGACGTGACGGGCTCGCTTTGCGAAAATAACGATAAATTTGCGATACAGCGCGCGCTTCCGAAGATTGAAACGGGAGATATCCTCGTCTTCCACGATACGGGCGCGCATGGACACAGCATGGGTTTCAATTACAACGGGAAACTCCGTCATCAGGAACTTTTGCTGAAAGAGGACGGGAGCGTGCAAGTGATCCGAAGAAACGAAACGCTCGCGGATCTTTTCGCGACATTGGAGTTTCCGGGGCTGTAATATTTTTATTAAACGAGATGTGCTTTCTAAAAGTGGGCACATCTTTTTTGTTTGGGGAAACGGCGGGCAGATAGCAGTTTAGGTGACGGCCTTTGGATGCATATAAAAAGGTCGCGAAGCGACACCGATAAAACCGGCGATTAACAGCGAATAACGAATCGTTATTTTGTGCCTGCCACAAAAGCCAAGTAAGATAAAAATCCGGCTGCTCATTCTTATCCATCCAAAAGCAATCGGCGCAATTGCCGCAAAGGATAAAAAGAGTAAAACTTTTGCCGCTCATCTTACCCTTGCGTCGGACAATCAAAGCGACGCAAATGAAAAAGCAAAAAATAGCATACTAGGTATTGCATTTTTTCCGCCTTATATCGTATAATACAGGGTAAATTACGGAAGGATTGGGAAAGAAAGGAGGCGGCGTCTTGACGGCATTTTTGGAATCGCTCGGATCTTGGACGATTGGGATTTTTCATCAGTTGGGCGCCGTCATTCTCTTGCTTTGCCGGGCGGTGCGGCAGTTGTCCGCATTTCGGCTTAGGGAAACTTTGAAGCAGTGTCTGGATTTGGGCGTAATGTCGTTTCCCATTGTCGCGCTCACGCTTCTTTTCACCGGGATGGTGCTCTCGATTCAGATTGCGGGCGAGCTGGTGAAATACGGCGCGGATTTTTCCGTCGGCGGGATTGTGTCTATCGGCATGGGGCGCGAGTTGGGGCCGGTGCTGTGCGGCGTGGTGCTGGCGGGGCGCGTCGGCGCGGCTATTACGGCAGAGATTGGGACGATGCGCGTCACAGAACAAATCGATGCGTTGCGTTGTATGGCGGTCGATCCGGTCGGGTATCTTGTCGTGCCGCGCCTTATCGCATGTATGCTCATGCTTCCGCTTTTGAATATCTTCGGCGTGACGATTGGAATCGTCGGCGGCATGATTGTCGCAGCGCTCGCGGATAATATTTCTTCGTATACGTTTCTCCATTCCATCGACGTCTTTTGCGGGCCGTCGGATATTTACATCGGGATGGTGAAATCTGTATTTTTCGGCATGATTGTCGCGCTGGTCGGCTGCGACCGCGGGATGACGTGCACGGCCGGCGCCGAGGGCGTGGGACTGGCGACGACGCAGTCTGTCGTGTATTCCATCATCATGCTCTTTGCGGCGAATTATTTCCTGTCGTCCGTGCTGTTCTGAAGGGGGCCCACATGATAGAATTGCGGCATGTGTACAAGGCTTTCGGCTCTAGGCAGATTTTGCGGGACGTGAATCTTTCGATTGAAGACGGGGAGACGATGGTCGTCCTCGGTGCGTCGGGTTCCGGGAAATCGACGGTTTTGAAGCTCATCATCGGCCTGATTCGCCCCGATGCCGGGGAGGTCTTGGTCGACGGGAAGGACATGGCACTCTTGTCCGAAGAGGAACTGAATGAGGCGCGCCGCCGGATGGGCATGGTGTTTCAATATTCGGCACTCTTCGATTCTTTGAATATTAAGGAAAATATCGCGTTCGGCCTGCGGATGCACCGTGATTTGCCGGAGGCGGATATCGATCATATTGTGGCCGAAAAGCTTCGCATGGTGGGGCTTTCGGATATCGAGACGCTCATGCCGTCCGCACTGTCGGGGGGCATGAAGAAACGGGTGAGTCTGGCGCGGGCGATTGCGCTCAATCCGACGATTATCCTGTATGATGAGCCGACGGCGGGGCTTGATCCCATCATGTCGACATCCATCAGCCGCCTGATTCGGCGGATGCAAAAGGAAATGCACGCGACAAGCGTCGTCGTGACACATGAGATGGCGTCGGCCAAGATGGTCGCGGATCGGATGGCGTTTCTGCATGAGGGGTCTTTCCTCGTCGTCGGGACACCGGAAGAAGTCTACGGCAGCGCGGATCGGCGCGTCTTGCAATTTGTGAATGGCTGGGAAACACCGGAAGGTCCGTTGAAAGAGGGGGAACTTTCATGAAATGGTCGACGGAGGCCAAGGTCGGCGCGTTTACGCTGGCGGGGATTTTACTGTTTGCGGGATTGATGTTTCAGCTCTCGCACATGGTGCTTTTTGGAAAAGACGGTTTTCATGTGACCGGTTATTTCAGTGAAGCGCAGGGGATTGAGTCCGGAAACGCAATCCGCTATGCCGGCGTGGAAGTCGGTCGGGTGGACGGGGTGTCCGTCTCTCGCGGCGAGGCGGTGCTTTCGCTTCGTCTCTACGACGGGAGTGAAATCCCGAAAGATGCGGTCTTTACGATTCAGCCATCGAGCATCATGGGCGGCACTTTCGTTAATGTGGCCGGCGGAAATCGGTCGCGCGGGCTTTTGGAAGACGGGATGACGGTTCGCGGCAGCGCGGCGCCCAGCATGGAATCAATCATGGTGAAAGTCGATACGCTCGCCGATACGGCGCAGAATATCATGAACGGATTGAACAATGTCATCTCCGACCGGGAAACGCAAAAGCACGCGAAGAATATCATTGGAAATGTCGATGTGCTCACGCAGAATCTGGCGATTTTGACGGCGCAGGGCATTGAGATCAGTCGGAATGTGGACGCGATGACGGCGCAGCTTTCCGGTATGATGGCGCAGTTCAATGGGGATGGAAAAGCAGGCGCTAAGGCTCGTGTCATTTTGGACAATCTGGCCGTGACGAGTGAGAATGCGAAGGAAATTTCCGTCAAGGCGCGCCATATTTCCGATAAGCTCGGTAAGGGGGCGCAATCGGATTTCCTGAAGGTTTCCGGAGATGCGGAAATTTTGTATAATACGAGAGATGAAAAATATTCGCCGAATTTTAATGTACAATTCGGCACAGAGAAATTCTTCCGGCTGGGGTACGAATCGGTCGGAAGCGGGAGTTTCTTCAATGCGCAGGTCGGCAGACGCCAAGGGGCTTTCGATGTGTACGCGGGTCTCATTCGCGGCAATGTCGGGGCCGGCGCCACGTACCGGGTGGATCGTTTCCGGATCGGTGCCGATTTGTACAATCCGAATGATATGACGTTTCGTTTCAAGGGAAGTTTTGAGATTCAACCACACGTCTTTGCCACCGTGCAGACGATTCGCCCATTCAACCGTGAGGGCGGCGGGAATTATTTCGGCGTGACATACACGTATTAAGAGAGAGGGACATCACATGAAGAAACAGGTATACAAGATTTTGGGAGCGGTCGTCGTCGCGTCTCTTACGATGGGCGGCGCGGCTTTCGCGGAGCGTCCGGAGCTTCCCGCCCTGACGTATGAAACAGGTGCGGCCGAGACGGTGAGGCAGGCGACGGAGCATCCGACGAAAGAGGCCGTGCTCGGCAATTTCTTGGGCAAGGAGAATCGTATAGCGGCACCGTCCAAGACGCTTCCCGCGGCGGAAGAGGTCACGATCAATCTTGATAAGGCGGTGATGACGGCGCTGGAAAATAATCGTGCAATCAAGATTTCCGAATATGAATATCGGGAAGCGGAAGCGGACGTGCGGGAGGCAGCGGCGAAGAAAAATCCGTCTGTGTCCCTTTCTATGGAAGCGGCGCGCGGAGGCAGCAGACCGCAGACCGGCGGCTATGTAGTCGGGGAAACGTATACGGACGGTCTCAAAGTGTCTTGGCCGCTTTGGACGGGCGGTAATGCGGAAGGTTCCATTGCCAAAGCGAGGGCGAACCGCGGCGCCAAGGAAGAATCGCTGTATTTGCAAGAGGCGGACACGAAACTTTCCGCGATTTCCTCGTATTATCAATATTTGAAGACGATTCAACTGGCGGATGTGGCGAAAGAATCCATGGACAATTTGGCCGGCCATTTGAAAAATGTCGAACAGCAATACCAAGCCGGGATTGTCGCCAAGCTCGATGTCCTCTCTTCGAATGTGTCGCTGGCCGATGCGAAACAGTCGTACATCGCGGCGGACAATGCCAAGCGTCTGGCCGAAGCGAGTCTCAATAATGTGATGCGTCTTCCGCTCCATACGAAATTGACGCCGGAGACGACGGAATTTCCGGAGCCGGAATTTACCATTACGATGGAAGAGGCGCTGGCGATTGCCGATGCGTATCGCTGGGAGATTGCGAAAGCGCAGTACAGCGTGAAGGCGGCGCAGGGAGATTTGCGCACGGCCAAGAGCGGCTACCTTCCGACATTGGCGGTCAACGGAAACTACGGATGGAAGGATACGGAATTTCCCGGATTTAAGAATCGCACGTGGGGTGTATCGGCGACGCTTTCGTGGAGTCTTTTCGACGGCGGCGCGACGGATGCGAAAATCCTGTCTAAGAATAACGCCATCAAAGTGGCAGAGGAAACGCTCGCCCAGACGCGGGAGAAAATTGCGCTCGAAGTGCGGCAGGATTACCTCGAAGTCGTGGCGGCCAAAGAAAAAATCCGCGCGACCGAAGCGGCGGTGGAGCAGGCGGAAGAAGCGTTCAAGATTGCTTCCATTCGCTATAAATCCGGCGTCGGCATCAACCTTGACGTCCTTGACGCGCAGCTGAAGCTGAATACCGCGAAGACAAACCACATCAGCGCCCTCTACGAATACAACGTCGGCCTCGCGACATTGGAAAAAGCTCTCGGGTTCCCGGCCGTCGTCCACAAAGGAGCGGAAACACCGCTCGCGATGAATGCGGAAACGGAAAAGACGACATCTTCGGGCGAGACAAAATAAAAGAACAAGAGAAAAGCCTCTGCTTCGTGCAGGGACTTTTTGTGTGGGAGGTAGACTGTAAAACGAAATGGTAGGTCGTAAAATGAAATTGAACACTTGCGCGTGCAAAGAATCGAATGGAAACGAATGACTCATCTTGTCTACTAACCGATACTGCTTTTGTTATGCCTCTGCGCGGCATTCTGTCTTCCGCCCCTACGGGGCACCGGCGACCGTCCATCGGAAGGTCGCCTTCAAAAGAAGACTTTCAGAGGTGTCGCTTCGCGACGATTATAAAAAAGCGGCCAAAGGCCGCCACCAGTCAGCCCTCTTTTGAAAGAGGGTGTCGCGAAGCGACGGGAGATAGACGGCACTATGTGAAAATATCGCGGGTAGCCTCTGCTGAAATGCGGTGGTAATTGCTACACTTTTTCTTACATAGAGTCCCCATCATCCGGCCCTTCGGGCCACTGGCGACCGTCCACCGGAAGGTCGCCTCCAAAGGAAGGCTTCATCGGTACGCGCTTTGCGCGATTTTTTACTAATCATCGCCGAAGGCGATACCACTTTCCCTCAATTCTTGCAGCAGAAAGCGCCGTGCCGTAAGCGCCGCAAAAGTATAGCACGAATCAGCCCGGCCCCTCAATACTCAATTTTGCAAATAAAAAAATACCCGCCTTGCAAAAATTTGCAAAGCGGGTATAATAGAGACATGGAACAGCCCGGAGGTGAAAGCCGGCGCTTCCCCAATATGAATTGTTTGAGAAAAGGCCGTCGTTCAACCTGTTTGGACAGGTCTTTTTTCAGTGGTGAATTACTTTTTGAGCATAATCATCAAAGAAATGATGATAGCAATCAAGGTTCCGAACGTCACCATAAGTGACAAAGATTCGTAGACTGTCATGCGATCACCCCCTTCCGGGAAGACCGCCACCGGGCTGTCTTTTGTATTGTAAGGAAATATGGCAGAAGTGTCAAATGGGGTATTTATAGTGAGCAGTGAGCAGTGAGCAGTTAGCAGTGCAGGTGTCGCTTCGCGACGATTTTTATATACGCCTTCGGCGCCCCATCATCCGGCCCTTCGGGCCACCTTCCTCCAAAGGAAGGCTTCATTAGTACGCGCTTTGCGCGATTTTTTAATATGCGGCGAAGCCGCTTCTGCTTTTCCTCAGTTCTGACGGCAGAAAGTTTCACGACAGAAACGCCGCAAAAGGAAAGTACGATTCAGTCCGGCCCCTCAATACTCAATAAAAAATACCTGCCTTGCAAAAATTGGCAAAGCGGGTATAATAGAGACATGGAACAGCCCGGAGGTCGAAGCCGGCGCTTCCCCAATATTTTTAGTTTTGAGAAAAGGCCGTCGTTCAACCTGTTTGGACAGGTCTTTTTTCAGTGGTGAATTACTTTTTGAGCATAATCATCAAAGAAATGATGATAGCAATCAAGGTTCCGAACGTCACCATAAGTGACAAAGATTCGTAGACTGTCATGCGATCACCCCCTTCCGGGAAGACCGCCACCGGGCTGTCTTTTGTATTGTAAGGAAATATGGCGGA
>CAVEFO010000025.1:0-25522 GCA_963615055.1 Lachnospiraceae bacterium | reverse complement strand
GCATTCCCGAAAGGTGGGGGATTTTTTGTTTTGCTTTATCAATGACCGTGCGCTTTTTCGATATTTCCTCGAATCACTTGGCAGCAGGCTTTGAATTCCGCCAGCTCTTCTGCGGGGAGCTCGTATTCCACGATTTCTTCCACGCCGCCGGCGCCGATGACGGCCGGGCAGCCGGCGAAGATGCCGCGCTCGCCGTATTCGCCGTCCAGCGGGACCGAGCAGGAGAAAATTTTCTTTTCGTCGTGTAGCACGCTTTGCGTCAATGTCACCGCCGCCGACGCGATGCCGTACTCCGTGCACGATTTCCCTTTGTACGTCACCCAGCCGGCCTTCGTCGTCTGCTCCTGCACCGCCTTCTTGTCAAATTGGAAACGCGGATCGTCCGCCAGCTGCGAGAGCGGTTTCCCGCCGAAACTCATGAGCGACCAGGGAATCATCTGCGCGTTTCCGTGCTCGCCCATGACATAGGCCGTAAACGCGTGATGCTCAAGCCCCGTCGTCTGCGCCAGAATACTGACGAGGCGCGACGTGTCGAGAGCGGTCCCCGTCCCGAAGACGCGCCCTTTCGGAAGCCCCGCCGCCTCCGCAATGAGCGCGGTGATGACATCGCAGGGATTTGTGATATTCAGGATAATGCCGGAAAAGCCGCCGGCCATGATTTTCGGGATGTAACTTTCGACCTGCGCGGCCGCCGACGCGAGCTCCGCCGTCCGGTCGCCGCCCGCCACGGCCGCGATATTTCCCGCCGTATTGATGAGAATGTCGCAATCGGCCAAATCGGCGTAATCGGAAATACAATACTCCGTGCGATGCGGCATGAAACTCACGGCGTCCATGAGATCCTGCCGTTCGCTCACAAGTTTCGTCTCATTGACGTCGAGCATTTTCACGATATCCGCCGTGCCCGTCATGCCGAGCGCATACGCCACATGCGCGCCGACGTGCCCCATCCCGACGACGCCGACCGTCACTTTCGTATTTTCCATTCGTTTCCCTTCTTTCCGGAAGCAAAAAAGAACCGGCGCGTGTCCGATTCTTTTCGAAATATTTTATTTCAAGCGAAGTCCCAGCTTTTCGCCGAGAGTTCTGTAACGCTCGATGTCTTCGCGGCGAAGATACGCGAGCAAATTGCGGCGCTGGCCGACGAGTTTCAAAAGGCCGCGGCGGGAATGATGATCCTTCTTGTGTTCCTTCAAATGTTCGGTCAGAAGGACGATTCTCTTCGTGAGAAGGGCAATCTGCACTTCCGCAGATCCCGTGTCGCCTTCATGGACGGCATACGCGGTCATGACTTCTTTTTTCTGTTCTGCTGTCAACATAATGTTTCCTCCTATTGGGAAAATTGCCGTATCTCAGCGCCGCGTCGGAGTCTCGCCGGTCCGAGGTACGGTTCAAAAACGTCGGTATTATACCCGATTTTCGGGGAATTTGCAAATTTCAGAGGAAACGGGTGATAGCGGTGCTCGGCTTTTCTTTTCTCGCGCAAGATTGTTGTTAGTTGTCAGCTGTCAGCTATTAGATTGACGCGGTGTCGCCATCGGCGACGATTTTTTCATCACGCCTTCGGCTCGGACTACTTATTTATGCTTGGCTTTGGATGCGTCTGTCCGTTGTCCGTTTACCGTTGACCGTTGACCGTTCGTCACATCGCAATGACAAACAAAGTTCCTCACGCACGGTTCACGGTTCACGGTCACACGGATAACCGTTTTCCGTTGTCCGTTTACCGTTTACCGCTCGTCACATCGCAATGACAGTCAAAGTTTCCCACGCTCGGTTCACGGTTCACGGTTACACGGACAACGGACAACGGTCACACGGTCACACGGACGACGGACGCGCTTGCAGGACGCCCAGTTTTTCCAAGAGGGAGATATCGATTGGCGTGTAGGCTTCGGGGTCTTTGCGGAGACGGTGCTGGGCGGCCTCTTCGTAGGGGGAAAATGCGGAGAGCTCCGCCAAAAGCGTGCGGACTTTCGGGCGCACTTTCGGCGTGCCTTCGTATTCATTCACCGTGAGGGTCTCGGCATGAATCTGGCTGTTGTTTCCGCGATTTTGCATGTACGTGAAATAGTAGGAAATCTGCGGGATGTCTTCGCGAGACGTGTAGAGCACGGCGCTCCGGTAGCGCGGGCCGACGGCTTTTCCTTGGATGCCGTCCGTGTAGGGATTCACGACGGTGAAAAAGAGATGCAAAAGCGTATCAATCGCAATCTTTTTCGGATTGTAACTGACTTTCACACATTCGACAGGCACCCCCGTTTCCCGGCCCACCGCGTCTCCGCAGACGACGTCCGTGACGCCGGGGAAACGGGAGAATATTTCCTGCAATCCGCACGCGGGACCGCCCGCCAAGTATAAGTCCTTGGTAAACATTTCAGTTTCCTTTTGTTTCTTCGAGATGACGAGCGGACGCGCGCTCCATGTCGAAAGCGCGAATGAGCTCGGAAACGGCTTGGCTGGGCGAAATGACGCCGGTCAGGACGGCCGCTTTCACCGACGGCATCCGGCCTTTGATGACGGGATCTTCAAAGAAGAGATTGTGCAGATGTTCATCGATCATGGAGCGCATCCAATCGATGATCTGGCGCTTCCGGCGATTCTGGAAGACGCCGGATTTTTTCGTGACTTTCTGGAATTCGTGCATGACGGCCCAGAGTTCCAAAAGGCCGGTCTTTTTGATCGCCGAGCAGCGATAGGCGTGCGTCGTCCAGCCTTCGGTCGCCGGACGGATGAATTCAGCCATGCGTTCGTATTCGCCCTGCGCGACTTTGGCGCGTTCGAGATTGTCGCCGTCGGCTTTGTTCACGACGATGGCATCGGCGAGTTCCATGATGCCTTTTTTGATGCCTTGTAGGTCATCGCCCGCGCCGGTCAGGACGACGAGCATGAAGAAATCGACCATAGAGCGCACGGTGGTCTCCGATTGCCCGACGCCGACGGTCTCAACCAAGATGACGTCGCAGCCGGCCGCCTCGCAAAGGAGCATGGTTTCCCGGCTTTTCCGCGCGACGCCGCCCAGCGTCCCTTTGGACGGAGAGGGACGGATGAAACAGTTCGGCTCGCGGGAAAGATTTTGCATCCGCGTCTTGTCGCCCAGAATGGAGCCGCCGGTGATGGAGCTCGTGGGATCGACGGCCAAGACCGCGACTTTATGTCCCTGCTGACAGAGAAGCTGCCCGAAGGACTCGATGAATGTACTTTTCCCGGCGCCCGGCACGCCCGTGATGCCGATGCGGAGCGCGTTTCCCGTGCGCGGCAGAAGGCCTTGCAGGACGCGCTGCGCTTTTTCGAAATCTTTCGGCGCGTTCGATTCGATGAGCGTGATGGCTTTGGAGAGCACGACGCGATCCCCGCGCGTGACGCCGTCGATGTATTCCTCGACGGTGAGTTTCTTGCGAAGCGGCACTTTTTTGAGCGGCGCATCGGGATATTCTTTCGCTCCGGTCACGCTGTTCGCGGCGCTGTCGATGCCGCGCATCACCGTGCAGGCAAACGCTTCGTTCTTTTCCTCCGGCACCCAGCTGGGGCGAAGTTCGTCATTGTCCGGCATAAGGTTCACTCTCCTTCTTCTCTGGCCGATTCGACCAACAGTTTCAAAAGAAACAGGCATCCGTCTTGCAAATCGCTTCCGGCACCGAAAATCGCACAAGCTCCGGCCGCAAACAGTTCTTCATAGCGCGCTTCGGGAATGGCCCCGAAGAGAAACGCGGTGATGTCGTCCCGCCCGTCTTCGGAAAGCGCTTCCATGAGCGGCGCAAATTGTGCCAACGCGGCCGCATCGGGCGCGAAGAAACCGACGACATGGACGTCATTGTCGGAGGCGTCGCGCGCAGCTCCCTCCGGCGTATCGTCTTCGGGACCGACATCGACATCCCAGCCCATATCGGCAAAGACGGTCGCCAAAATTTTCTTGAGATGGGTATCGTCATCTTTCGTAATCCCGGCCAAATACATCCGCGGCCGGCGCCCCTCCAAATTTTCAAAGGTATCGGCCAACTCCTTGGCCATCTCCGCCTTCGTTTTCATCTCCGCCATAGTTCCTCCTTCTTCTAATATCCGGTGATTCCTCACGTTTTCTCGCTTTTTCCATTCTTAGCTTTGGCTCCAAGGCTTGATGGGGCTTGATGTTGGTGTTTCTATACCTTTTTCGCCCATTCCCATGTTTCGCTTTGGGTGAACGGCTTGATATGGCTTAATTGTTGCGCCACTACACTTTTGTCCATTCCCATGTTTCGCTTTGGGTGGGTGGCTTGATGAGGCTTGATGTTGGTGCTTCTACGCCTTCTCACCCTTTCCCATGTTTCGCTTTGGGTGGACGGCTTGATAAGGCTTGATCGTTGCACCACTACACTTTTGTCCATTCCCGCGCTTAGCTTTGGACGGGTAGCTTGATGGGTCTTGATCGTTGCACCGCTACGCCTTCTCACCCTTTCCCACGCTTATCTTCCGAATATGACAGAAAGCAGCAAGTTTTTCAAGCTTTTCAAGCTTTTCAAGCCTTTTTCAAGCCTTTTCAAGCCCTTTCAAGCCCTTTCAAGTCCTTTCAAGCCCTTTCAAACCCTTTCAAGCCCTTTCAAACCCTTTCAAGCCCTTTCAAGCCCTTTCAAGCCCTTTCAAGCTCTTTCAAGCCCTTTCAAGCCCTTTCAAGCTCTTTCAAGCTTTTCAGGCCTTCATCAAACTTTCGCTCCACTATGAGACACCAATACCAAACAACCGAATACAAGATTGCCCGCTCTGCCGGGGGAGCCCAGCCGAAGCTCAGCTCCCCGCAGAACGTGTAATCAGAGCAGATTTGAGAATTAAGGTTGGTTAAAAGCTTGATAAGGCTTGATGTTGGTGCTTCTATACCTTTTTCGCCCTTTCCCATGCTTAGCTTTGGGCGGGTGGCTTGATGGGGCTTGATTGTTGTGCTGCTACGCCTTCTTACCCTTTCCCATGCTTCGCTTTGGGCGAATGGCTTGATGGGGCTTGATCGTTGTGCCGCTACGCCTTCTTACCCTTTCCCATGTTTCGCTTTGGGTGGACGGCTTGATGAGGCTTGATCGCTGTGCCGCTACACTTTTCGTTCATTCCCGCACTTATCTTCCGAATATGACAGAAAGCAGCAAGCCTTTTCAAGCCCTTCAAGCCCTTTCAAGCCTTTCAAGCCCTTTCAAGCCTTTCAAGCCCTTTCAAGCCTTTTCAAGCCTTTTCAAGCTTTTCAAGCCCTTTCAAGCCCTTTCAAGCCTTTCAAGCCTTTCAAGCCTTTCAAGCCCTTTCAAGCCCTTTCAAGCTTTTTCAAGCTTTTTCAAGCTTTTTCAAGCTTTTTCAAGCCCTTTCAAGCCTTTTCAAGCCCTTTCAAGCCTTTTCAAGCCCTTTCAAGCCTTTCCCTCCCAAAATCCCCCATCTCTACATCAAGCTTCCTTCGCCTCTTCCTTCGCACGGTCGACGAGCATCTGCAAGAGTTTCACGCAGCATTTCGGGATGTTCGTGCCCGGTCCGAAGATGGCGACGGCGCCGTGTTCGTAGAGATAATCGTAATCCTGCGGCGGGATGACGCCGCCGATGGCGACAAGGATATCGTCACGACCGAGGGATTTCAGATTGTCCACGATGGCCGGGAGCAGCGTCTTGTGGCCGGCTGCCAGCGAGGAGAAACCGACCATGTGTACGTCGTTGTCGACCGCGTCCTGCGCCGCTTCTTCCGGTGTCTGGAAAAGCGGGCCGACGTCGACGTCCCAGCCCATATCCGCGAAAGAGGTCGCCAAGACTTTCTGACCGCGATCATGGCCGTCCTGCCCCATTTTCGCAAGGAAAATACGCGGGCGACGACCTTCGAGTTTCTCAAATTCATCCGCGAGTTTCTTCGCAGCATCCAGCTCCGTCGTATCCTCAAATTCGCTGGAATACACGCCGGAAATCGTATGAATGACCGCATTGAAACGACCGGAGACTTTCTCGACGGCATCGGAAATTTCGCCAAGAGACGCTCTGTCGTGCGCCGCCTGGACCGCCATTTCCAAAAGATTTCCGTTGTCGCGGGATTCGGCCGCTTTCGTGATGGCTTCCAAATCGCGACGGACCGCTTCCGGATCGCGGATGCTTCTGAGTTTCTCCAGACGCTTAATCTGTGCGTTGCGCACGGCCGTGTTGTCGATGGAGAGAACATTCAGCGGATCTTCCTTCGCCAGACGATACTTGTTCAGCCCGACAATCGTCTCGCGGCCGGAATCGATGTCCGCCTGCCGACGCGCGGCACATTCTTCGATACGCATCTTCGGAAGGCCGGTCGAAATCGCCTTGGACATGCCGCCCAGCGCTTCGACTTCCTGAATGTGCGCCCAAGCGCGCTTGATGATTTCATTCGTGAGATATTCCACGTAGTAGGAGCCGCCCCACGGATCGATGATTTTGCAAGCCTTCGTCTCATCCTGGATGTAAAGCTGCGTGTTGCGCGCCAGACGAGCGGAGAAATCCGTCGGAAGGGCGATGGCTTCGTCGAGGGCATTCGTATGCAGCGACTGCGTGTGGCCGAGCGCCGCCGACATCGCTTCCATACAAGTGCGGCCGATATTGTTGAAAGGATCCTGCTCCGTGAGCGACCAGCCGGACGTCTGCGAATGAGTCCGGAGTGCCATGGACTTTGGATTTTCCGCGCCGAACTGTTTCAAAATCTTCGCCCAGAGCACGCGAGCCGCCCGCATCTTGGCGACTTCCATGAAATAGTTTTTGCCCTGATCCCAGAAGAAGGACAGACGTTTCGCAAACGCATCGACGGGCAGCCCCGCCTTTTCGCCGCAGCGGATGTATTCCATGCCGTCAGCCAGCGTGTAGCCGATTTCCAAATCGCACGTCGCGCCGCATTCCTGGATGTGGTAGCCGGAAATGGAAATGGAATTGAATTTCGGCATATATTTCGTCGTGTATTCGAAGATATCGCCGATAATACGCATGGACATGGCCGGCGGATAAATGTACGTATTGCGGACCATGAATTCCTTCAGGATATCATTCTGAATCGTCCCGGCCAAAATGGATTTATCGACGCCCTGCTCGATCCCGGCGGAAATGAAGAACGCCAAAATCGGGAGAACGGCGCCGTTCATCGTCATGGAAACGGACATCTGATCGAGCGGAATCCCGTCGAAAAGAATATTCATGTCGAGCATGGAGCAGACGGAAACGCCCGCTTTCCCGACGTCGCCGATGACGCGCGGATTGTCCGCATCGTAGCCGCGGTGCGTCGGAAGGTCAAAGGCGATGGAGAGGCCTTTCTGCCCGGCGGCCAAGTTTCTTTTATAAAAAGCGTTCGATTCCTCGGCCGTGGAGAAACCGGCGTACTGGCGGACCGTCCAGGGGCGGAAGACGTACATCGTGGAGTACGGTCCGCGCAGGAACGGCGGGATCCCGCTCATGAAATCCAAATGATGGCAGTCATCGTAGACGTCCTTCGTATAAAGAGATGCGACCGGAATGTGCTCCAGCGTGGTATCGTAGAGCGCGTCGTAGTCCTTGCCGGTATTCGCCTCCAGCTTGGCCTTCCATTCCTCATACGAGCAATGCGGATGATCGCCCAAAGAAAGCTTTGTGAAATCAGGATTTGCTGTTGCCATTATTCGATCATTCCTTTCTTTTTCTGCAGCATGCGAAGAATTTCGTAGCAATTTGCTTTGACGCTGATGAAATCATCGACGCCGGCTTCTTTGTAGACCGGTTCCAATTCCTTGGGTGCGGCCCCGGCCAAGAAGAGCGTGCCGTCCCCCAGGACTTCCTTGAGACGCGGCGCCAGAGCCGGGACATCCTCCGGATACGTCGCATCCGTCGAGCAAATGACGGCGACATCGTACGGCGTCCCCGCCTCGTCACACCCGGCCTTCAACGCTTCGACGCACTTATCCCAGCGCGAACCCGGCTTGTCCTCATCATCTTGGAACCCGGTATTCAAATGCACATTGAATTCGCCGACCTGCAGGAAGGACGTGGAGAAATCCGCGCGCGCTTTATGCTGCGGAATCTTGCCCATATTGGCCAAGAAAACTTCGACATTCTTCCCCGTTTCCTTCTTGTAGCGCTCCGTATCGAAACGCAACGCTTCATACCGCTCCGTCCAGCGATGCGGCAAAATTTTCGGAATTTCGATGGAAACATCGCCCTTGCCGGCCGCTTCGTTGATCTCGCCGATGGTCGCACCGGCCGCCGCCGCTTCCATCGCATACTCGACCGCTTTCCCTTCCGGCGCATTGCGCAGAGCCGCCAATTTTTCACTGCGGAAACCGACGTCCAGATCCGCGCGATACTTGCTTGCCGCCTCCGAGAGCGTCTTCTTGATTTCTTCCGTATCCTCCGGGCGCGCTTCCAAGAGCTCCTCGCCCATGAGCGGATACATATTGTTGCCGACGGCGCTGTCTTTTCTCATATCGAGCGCTTTGAAACGCTTCTGCAACACCGCATCGATTTCCTTCTGCGGATAGCCTTCGGAAAGTGCCGCGACAATGCCGCCCATCCCTTCGACCTTTTGGAATTCCGCCCAGACCTTTTCTGCCATTTCCTTCGTGAGCGTCTCAATCGCCCAAGAACCGCCGGCCGCATCAATCGGACGCAGCATCCCGAATTCTTCCTGCAGCATAATCTGCAAGTTTCTCGCGATACGGCGGGAGAATTCATCGCCCTTGCGGACCGTGTCGTCATACGGCGCATTTTCGTACGTATCGACCCCGCCGACCACCGCCGAAAAGGCCTGCGTCGTATTGCGCAGCATATTCACGCCGACATCGAAAATCGTCTTCGTGAAAAACGCGGGCTTCGCATGAATTTTCATCGAGCGATCCGCCTCTTCCGCGCCGAACGCCGCCATGATATTCGACCAGACCTGACGCGCCGCGCGAAGTTTCGCAATCTCCAAGAAGAACGTCGCGCCGGTATTGAAACCGAAATACAGCGACTGCGCGATGGCATGAATGGAAACGCCGCGCTTTTGCATCTGGCGGATGTACTCCACCGCCACGCCGAACGTGTACGCCAATTCCTGCACCGCCTGCGCGCCGCCCAAAGAGAACACGTCACTCATCGGGAAAATCGTCGCGACACCCGGCATATGCACTCTCGCGTACCGAATCGTTTCCGCCATATCGTCATAATACGAATCCAAAGATTCCGCATTTTTTCCGTCGGCGATGAGCTGCGTCAAAGGCGATGCGCCGATCACGCCGCGGAGAATAGCCGAATCCTTTCCCTGCGCTTTCAAAGAGGCAGCCACCAGCGCCAACGGAGCCAAGGCAGACGCGCCGGCAAACATCATGAAAGGATATTTCGCAAGATCGAGCCCGGAAAGCACTTCATTCATATCTTCGAGCGTCGTCACGACCACGCCCGTTTCCCCCGGTTTCTTCGCGTCAAACACATCGATCCCGTGTGCCGTCGACGCATCGAGCTTCACATTGTAGACCGTCGAGCCGCGATCGATTTCATGTTTCAAAAGCTCATTGTTTTCCTTCGGAAGCGCCTCATCGCACGATTGCGCAATGCCCCAGGGATCTTCCTTGTAGCCGTGCGCGCGGCCGCCGCGAAGGAAATCCCCCATGCCCGGATAATCATCCGTCGGCAAAATGGCCTCCTTGGCATCCGGCCCCGTACGAAGCGTATAAATGGGGGAAAACGTCACACCCTCATACGTCGGCGTATACATGATCTTATCGAAAGGTTTCCCCTTCAAAAGCGCATTACACGCCTCCACCCATTCCTCATAAGTCGGAATTTCGAATTCATCGAAAGAAACCGCCGGGAAATCCGTCTTCCCTTCCGACTGTTTCAGGATGGCTTCCAGTTCTTTGTCGGTCAGCTGTCTCTCAGCGACCTCGCCGGATGTTTCCTTTGTTACTTCATCCATAAATAGTTCCTCCTTAATAAAAATGCGGTACTTTCTCCTCTTTGGCTCCTTTCTCGCAAAGCAATTTATGATGACCGCACAATTCCTTGCTTATGATATCTTAATTTCTTTCTGACGTCAATCCGATTTTTAATTTTAATTCCGTTTTGCTATAAAATTTTATGATTTTAATTTAATTTATTCCAAATAAAAAAGGAACGGCCGAAACCGTTCCCAAGCGCCACAGCGCCAAGAGGAGAAAGTCGGGAAGAGAACCTATGAATATTCCCGTTGCGAGACCCTTGCCGGATCTCAATATCAACCTCGGCGGACATCCCCATCCGCCTTCGAGAAGCCGCAAAACAATCGGAATCATTTCGCCGCGGCTTCCCTTGAGAGGAAACATGAATAAAAAAGCCATCTTTTCGCATACGGAAAAAGATGGTCTACTCCTCACAAGAGCCCCATCACCTTCCCATCGCTCGTAGGTCAGACAGTGACGCGAAACAGGCAGTTCTCCTGACTCGGCTTCCTCGCTCCTCCGCCTTCCCGGTTTCCCAGTGACATCATGGACTTGCTCAGCCTTACAGTGGCGGGACCGTGCCGGACTCACACCGGACTTCCCTATTAAGCCCTCTCGGGCACCTGCTTTCGATAACTTTTCAATTCATGCCCGTAGGATAGCACAGTAAAATTAAAATGTCAATAGAAATTTTAATTTTTTGGAATTTCCTTAATCAGCGGGGCGGAAATCAAAAAATTGAGTCATGAGATTTTAGGCCGTAGAGATGGGGGGCGTTTTTATAATTCCAAACAAAAATCCCGACAGGACATCCGTCGAAATTTTTTGAAACCATTCATGCCGTCATTTCGCTGCCCTTGCCACCTCTTTCCACTCCCAAGCCGCAGGCGCCTTCCCCTCCACGCAGGCTGCTGAAAACATTTTCTCCTTTCCCCGGATTTATTCAAACAGATGTTTATGTGACTTGAAAAATTCGTAATACGTTTTTGTGTTTTCCAGCTCCCACCAATTTTTGATATCGACAGGCGTCGCATCAAGATCATAGATACGTGCGCCTTCCATTGCCAATAAAAAGGGGGAGTGTGTCGCGATGATGAATTGACAGCCGAAATACCGAGCCGTCGTTTCCAAAATTTCTGCCAATTTCAATTGCATTTTCGGCGAAAGACTGTTTTCCGGTTCGTCCAAACAATAGAGCGTGTCGTCTTTCAGTTTTTTATGGAAATAGGAAAGAGCCGTCTCGCCGTTACTGCCCAATTGGATCTTTTTCCCCACTTCTTGTCGGATAAATTTCCGCCGAGACAGCGTTTTTCTTCTGGCCTGCACTTGCAGACGCAACGCTTCATAGTCTTCCGGGCCGCTAAATTTTACGGTATCTCCGAATCTCAGTTCGGCCCATTTCTCCTTGGCATCCTCCGCATGCTCCCCGATATCTTCGTTATTGGAGCGCACGGCCAGCATATAATCGAAAATGTCGTCGCTTGTGATAATCCGGCTTCCGTTTGGAATGCGGAGGCGGAACCCTTCGTCATCATAGCCGAGGGTATAGGAGCAAGCCGCGATGTAGTCATTAAAAAATTCACCGGAATTGAAAGGGGCAATGCGATTCAAAATAAGCTTTTGCGCAATCAGATTCAAAAGCGTGCTTTTCCCGGAACCGTTTCCTCCGTAAAAAATCGTGATGGCGGAGAAATTGATTTCGCGAAATTCGTTTTTATCAAAAATGCCGCAAGGATAAAGATCATCGAGAAAGCCCCTCTTTTCCTTCAACTTTTTCTCAATCATTTCCTCTTCGCGGTCAATGGGAAGATAAAACGTTTCCAGATACATGGCGCCCCTCCTTCGTCCGAAATATATTTTGATTATATCACGTATATCCCAATGCTCGGTATTGTGACGTCATCATACCCAAAAAGAAAAACGCCTGCAGAAACGGTTTCTCTGCAAGCGTTTTAAGATTTCGATTTTTAATTTCCGAGGACGATGCGGTCGCTCACTTCGGCCGATGTTTCTTCAAATTTCTTGAGAAGCATTTCAATCGTGAGATTTTTCTTTTCTTCCGCGCTGTAGTCGGCGATAATCTGGCCGCTGCTCATCATGATGAGGCGATTTCCGTAGCGGATGGCGTCGCGCATATTGTGTGTAATCATGAGCGCCGTGAGGTGTTGCTCGTGAATGATGTCGTCCGTGGCCGTGAGGACTTTGTCGGCTGTCTTCGGATCGAGCGCCGCCGTCGGTTCGTCCAAGAGCAGAATGTCCGGCTTCTTGAGCGTCGCCATGAGAAGCGTCACAGCTTGCCGCTGCCCACCGGAGAAAAGGCCGATGCGGGACTGCAGGCGGTCTTCCAGGCCGAGGTCGAGACGTTTCAGCATCTCGCGGAAATTGGCCTGATCGTTTTTGCCGAACGCCCAGCGAAGGCGACGGGATTCACCGCGCCGCGCCGCGATGATGAGATTTTCTTCGAGCTGCATCCCGGCCGCCGTACCTTTCATCGGGTCTTGGAAGACACGCCCGATGTATTTCGCCCGTTTGTGCTCGCTGACGCGCGTGATGTCCTTGCCGTCGAGCTCAATGGTGCCGGCATCCGGCGGGAAAACGCCCGCAATGGAATTTAAGAGCGTGGATTTCCCGGCGCCGTTTCCTCCGATCACCGTGCAAAAATCGCCGTCATTGAGCGTCAGGGAGACGTCGATGAGCGCTTTCTTTTCATTCTGCGTGCCCTTGAAAAAGGTCTTACTGATATGAGAAATTTTCAGCATGGTCAGCCCGCCTTTCCCATTTGCAAATTTTCTTTGATCATCGGCAGCGCCAGCGCGATCATGACGAGGACGGCCGTGAAGAGTTTCAGATCGTTCGGCGGCATCCCCATGAAGAGCACGGTCGCGATGACGATGCGGTAAATGACGGAGCCGATGATGACGGCGAACAGCGATTCTTTGAAAGAATTCACGCCCAAAATGACTTCGCCGATGATGACGGAGGCAAGGCCTATCACGATGGTCCCGATGCCCATGCCGACGTCGGCAAAGCCGTTATTCTGTGCGACGAGCGCCCCGCAAAGGCCGATGAGCGCATTGGAAATCGACAGGCCCAAAATGATCATGCTGTCCGTATTGACGCCCTGCGAGCGCATCATCGCCACATTGTAGCCCGTCGCGCGGATGCACATGCCGAGCTCGGTGCCGAAGAACCAATAAATGACAAGGCCGATCAAAAGGACGATCACGGCGGGAAGCACGAAAGCCGCCGCCCCGTTTCCCAGCGAAAGCGTCTCTCCCGTCAGGGTGAAGACGGTATCCGTGCGGAGTAAGGAAATATTCGCTTTCCCCATGATGTGCAAATTGATGGAATAGAGCGCGATCATGCTGAGAATCCCGGCTAAGATGGCGGGAATTTTAAGTTTCGTGTATAAAATTCCGGAAACGGTGCCCGCGATGATGCCGCCGGCCGCCCCTGCCAACAGGGAAAGCCACGGCGAGCCGCCGGCCGCAATCATGGTCGCCGCGATGGCGCCCCCCAAAGGGAAACTGCCCTCGCAGGTCATGTCCGGCACGTCCAGCACGCGGAACGAAAGGAAGACACCCAGCGCCAGAATGGACCACATAAGCCCCTGCGCCACGGTGGAAATGGCTAAATCAAACATGGTTTCAACTCCTGTTTCCTATTTGTATATTTCAAATGATTTCCGCCCGATCCAGGACCGATTGCGGAATCGGAAGGCCGAGCAGCTCCATTTCATGCCGATTGATGTAGAGCTTTGAACTCTCCGCACCGACGACCGGCAAATCTTTCACGGTCTTTTTCCCTTCCAGAATATCGGCGGCCATATTTCCCGCTCCGACGCCGATATCGTAGAAACTGATCGATTCGGAAGCGAAAGCGCCGCTTCTGACATGACCCGCTTCCGCGCCGTAGACGGGAATTTTTCCCTTTTCGGCAATCGACATCAAATTCGGAATGGAGGAGGCGACGACATTGTCCGTCGGGACGAAAATCGCATCCACTTGGCCGAGGAACGCTTCCGCGACTTGCTGCACGTCATTCACGGAATTGACCGTGAGCTCTTTGACGGCGATGCCGAGCGGCTCGCAAACTTCCCGAAGGCGACGCGCCTGAATGACGGAATTGATCTCGCTCGAATTGTACAGAATGCCAATCGTCTTGCAGTCGGGCTGAATTTCCCGAATGAGCGCGACCTGTTTCTCCAGCGGCCCGCGGTCGTGCGTGCCTGTCACGTTTCCGTCCGGCGCCGATTCCTTGGCCATAAGCTTCGCGTTTTCAAAATCGGCAATCGCCGTACACACGATGGGAATGTCTTTCGTCGCATTGGCCATCGCCTGCGCCGCCGGTGTGGAAATCGCGGCAATCAGGTCGTATTTCCCGGAAACGAAACGGTTGGCAATCGTCTGCAGATTGGACTGATCGCCCTGCGCGTTTTGCTGATCGATTTCGACCTTGTCCAAAAGGCCGCGGCTTTTCAAGGCATCAAGAAAGCCCTTGTTCGATTCATCAAGGGCCGGATGCTGCACGATTTGCACAATCCCTACTTTCTTTTTGCCGCCGCTCGCATCCTTCGTGTCGCTTCCGCAACCCGCCAATGCTCCCGCCAGCGCAAGACCTGCCAAACCTGCCGCCAATACTGTCTTCAATTTTCTTGCTTCCATTCTACTCATCCTCCCGGATAAAAAATCTCCATACGGCGCTACCATTCTACTATCCTCGGGTTTTCCGTATCCCGTCTGAGGCGCTTGCCTCGTCGCCGACCCCTGCCGACGTTGCCGTATAATGCCACATTGTATACCACAATCGAAAAAAAAGCAAATGGCGCTTTTCTCGGCAGTCATTTGCTTTTCTTTAGGAAACACTTAATAAGGCTTGCATGGGCTTGCAAAGGCTTGATGGCTTTCTGCTGCTTTGCTTTCGCGTCACATTGCGATGATATCCGTTATCCGTTTACCGTTTACTGTGCCTCACATTCCCTGAAACGCAAAAGTGCTCACGCACGGTCAACGGTTCACGGTTAACGGCTCACGGTCAACGGTCAGCAACGCCATGTGACGCAAGCCCCATCAAGCCATCCTCCCAAAGCAAAGCACGAAAAAGAACGAGAAGGCGTAGAAGCTCAATCATCAAGCCTCATCAAGCTTTCACCCCCATGTACCGCACGTTAAAAAGTTCACGAACGACGAAAAGCAATCTCACACTTTCGTACTGACACCCGAAGTTTCTGTTTCTTTTTCAAAGAGCGCTTTGGCGAAATCTTCCGGGACGAATTTTTGCAGGTCGTCTTCGCGCTCGCCAAGGCCGATGTATTTTACCGGGACGTGGAGTTCTTCGCTGATGGAGAGGACGACGCCGCCTTTGGCCGTGCCGTCGAGTTTCGTCAGGACCACGCCGGAGAGGGGGACGATTTCTCCGAAAGTTTTCGCTTGGCTCACCGCATTCTGTCCCGTCGTCGCGTCCAGCACCAAGAGTGTCTGATGCGGCGCGTCCGGGATGACTTTTTTTATCACGCGGCTGATTTTTTTGAGCTCTTCCATGAGATTCACTTTCGTCTGGAGACGCCCCGCCGTATCGATGAGTACGATATCCGCGCCGCGTGCGACCGCTGCCGATACCGCATCGAAAGCGACCGCTGCCGGGTCTGCCCCTTCCGCGTGCTTCACGATGTCGGCGCCCGTGCGCTCCGCCCAGATGGTCAGCTGCTCGGAAGCCGCCGCGCGGAACGTATCCGCCGCCGCCAAGAGGACCTTCTTCCCTTCCTTCTGCCAGCGGCTCGCCATTTTCCCAATCGTCGTCGTCTTGCCCACACCGTTCACACCCACGACCAAAATCACTTCCGGATGATGCAGCTCTTCTTCCGGCGCCTCATCCCGCAGCATTTCGGACACGATTTTTTCCATATACGGCATGACTTCTTTTGTATTGGAAATCCGACCCTCCGTCACGCCGCGGCGAATTTGGCGCATGAGATAATCCGTCGTCCGCACGCCGAGATCGCCCGTCAGAAGCACCGCTTCCAAATCGTCCAAGAAATCGTCGTCGATTTTCGCGTAACCGATCACGACCGTTTCAATATTTTTAATGAGGCTCGCTTTCGTCTTGCCCAAACCTTTTTTGATTTTGTCGAAAAATCCCATCTTTCCGCTCCTTTTTCTTATTCCACATAATCCTTCATCGTGACCGTCACGAGAGACGAGACGCCTTTTTCTCCCATCGTGACGCCCTGCAGCGTGTCGGCAAATTCCATCGTTTTCTTGCGATGCGTGATCACGATGAATTGCGACCGCTTCTTGTATTCCGCCATCAGGCGACTGAAACGCTCCACATTCGCATCGTCAAGCGCCGCATCGATTTCATCCACGAAACAGAACGGCGCCGGACGAAACGCCAAAAAGGAAATCAAGAGCGCAATCACCGTGAGCGCGCGCTCGCCGCCGGACATGAGCGTCATCGGCTGCCGTTTCTTTCCCGGCAAATCCAGATACATCTCCACGCCGCATTCCAGCGGATTGTCCGCGTCCGTCAGCTCCAATTTCCCGCGGCCGCCCGGAAACATAATCCCCATGATGCGGGCAAATTCCACATTGATTTTCGCGAAAGCTTCGGTAAATTCTTTCGCCATCGCCGCATCGATACCCGCGATGACTTTCGTGAGCCCCGCAGCCGCTTTCGCCAGATCCTCCGATTGCGTCTCATAATTTTGATACCGCTCCCGCGCCGCCTCGTATTCGGCCTCCGCATTCGGATTCACGAGCCCCAAGGCGTCCATATCGGCGCGAATCGCCGCCAATCGTTCGGCTGCTTCCCTCGCCCCCTCCGGCCGCCGCATGGCCTCCGCTTCCGCCTCCGAGAGACCCATGACGCGTAAATTCCCCGTTTCCTCCTCTTCGCGTCGCTGCGCCGCCTCCAGCTGCAGCGCTTTTTCCGCCAACGCCGTCTCCGCCGAAAGAAGTTTCGTCTGCGCCTCGCGACGCGCTTTCTCGTTTTCCGACCGCTCCGAGAGCGCCGCGCCTTTTCCGCTTTCCAAAGCGTCGCGCTCTTTGGTGAGCGTTTCCCGCGCAAGGCGTGCCGTCTCAAATTGCGTATCCAAATCGGCCAACGCGGCAAGCGCCTTCGTTTCCGCCTCGCTCTTTGCCGCGATTTCTTTTTCCGCGTCCGCGATGGAGGAAACCAAATCGCAACGCTCCCTCTCCCGGTCGCCGCACGTTTCTTCCGCCCGCCGAAGCGCTTCCTCGGCGCGCACTTTGAAAACGGAGAGATTCGTCACTTGCGCCGTCAAATCCGCCAACCGCCGCGCCGCTTCTTCCTGCCGGACCGGAAGTCTCTCTTCCGTCTCGGTCATTTTTTCCGATTCGGCGGAAAGGGCCGCAATTTGCGCTTCGTTTTGCGCCGCTTCGTCCCGCAGTCTCTGCAGTGCCTCCGCACACCGTATCGCCGCTGCCTCCGCCGTTTTTTCTTCGCGAAGGAGCGCTTCCGCCCGCGCCGCATCGGCCGCCTTCTCCGTTTGTCGGCTCTGCAGCCTCTCCCGCAGCGTCGATCCCAGCTCGGAGAGCCGCAGCGCTTCCGCCTCCGCGTCCCGTCGCTCGGTATCCAGCGCGGCCAATTCCGTTTCTTTTATTTTCTGCTCTTCATACAGCGCGGCGATTTCCCGTTTCCGACCGAAAAATGTATTTTCCCGTTTCCGAAGAGACCCGCCTGTCATCGCACCGCCCGGCCGCAAAATTTGTCCGTCCAATGTCACGATATGCAGTTGAAACCGGTACTTTCGCGCCAATTCCTTCCCGACGTCCAAATCCTCCGCGATGAGAATCCGGCCGAAAAGCGCCTGTTTCAAATCGGAAAGCTCCGCGTCCGCCGAAAATAAATCGGCCGCAATGCCAAGCACCCCCGGCTCTTTCACCGCCTGCCGCTCCCGGTCGTCCCGGAAACGCGGCTTCATCGCGTCCAGCGGATACAATGTCGTCCGCCCGACACGATTTTGTTTCATCCAGCGAAGGATCTCGGACGCCGTCTCCTGCGTGTCCGTGACAATATGGGACACCAGCGCGCCCATAATCGCTTCCGCCGCGTCCGTGTACGCCTCCGGCACGCGAATGAGATCCCCCAAAGCGCCCAAGACGTCGTCCTGCCACGCCTCATCGGCCCGCAGCACCGAGCGCGACGCTTGCGAAAAATTCGCCTGCTCTTTCTCCGTTCGCTCCAAATATTCGCGATGCGACACCAGCTGCGCCAGCGCCGATTTCGCGGCATTCTGACGGGACAGCAGCGAGAAACTCCTCTCGGAAGCCTGCTTGGCCGCCTGCGACGTCTCCCGTTCTTCCTCCGCAAGCGATTCTGTTTCCTCTTTTTGCGCGCTTTGTTTTTTCGTCAATTCCGAAATTTGCGCCCGGCACGCCGCCAGCTGCTCATCCGCCTGCCGCCGCGTCGCCTCTTGCTCTTGCAAAAGAGAGGAAATCCGCGTCTTTTCCGTCTCCGCAAACGACAAGTCCCGCGCGTGACGTTCGCGTAAAATTTGCCGCTCGCGAAGCGCTTCCATTTGCGCTTGGTATTCCTTTTCGGCCTCCTTGGCGGCCCGCTCAGCCTCTTCTTTTTCCGTCTCCGCTTGCGTGAGCGCTTCCGTCGCCGCCGCAAAAGCCGTCTTCGCCTCATTTGATTCTTCGGCCGCTTCCTCGATATCCGCCGCCAAATCGGTCAAATTCTGCCGGTCATCGGCAAGCCTCTCCGAAAGACGCGCCATCTCTTCGCGGATGTGGGAAATTTCCGTTTCCTTCACACGATAATCCCCGCGAAGTCGCTCTTCCTCCCGCTGCCCGTCCGCCATCTGCTCCGACAGCCGCCGATACGTATCATCCAGCCCCGCCGCCCGCAGCTCAATCTCCGCGCGCGCCGCTTCCAGAGTCGCCAGCTTCGTCTCCGCCGCCGATTTCGCGTCCGCAGCCTCCGCCATCTCCGCCTGCCGCCGCTCGATACTGTTCCGCGCCGACGCCAGACGGTACAAAATTTCCGTCACCTCCAGCGCTTCCTTTTCCGCGATAAGCGTGTGCAGCGCTTTGGCTTTCTCCGCCGCTTCCTTCATCGGCAAAAGCTGCTCGGAGAGGACCGCCATCAAATCCTTGACGCGATCCATATTCTCCGACGTCCGTTTCAACTTCGACAGACCGTCCTCTTTTTGCATCCGATAGCGACTGATTCCCGCCACTTCCTCAAAAATCTGGCGCCGCTCTTCCGGCCTTGCCGACAAAATCCGATCCACGCGGTTTTGCCCGATGATCGCAAGCGAGCCGCGCCCCAGTCCCGTATTCGCGAAAAGCTCCTGGATATCCCGCAGGCGGCACGCCCTTTGGTTGATAAAAAATTCGCTGTCCCCGTTTCGAAGCACGAGCCGCGTCACGGACACCTCCGCCGTATCGGGCGAAAGCTCATGCGCCGCATTGTCCAGCACCATCGTCACCTCGGCGCCGTTTTTCGCCTTGCGCGACACCGAGCCGGAAAAAATAATATCCTCCGTCCGCTGCCCGCGCAAATTGCGCACATTCTGCTCGCCCAGCACCCAGCGCACCGCATCGGAAATATTGCTCTTCCCGCAGCCGTTCGGCCCGACGATCATCGTGATGCCTTCGGGAAACAAAATCTCCGTCCTGTCGGCAAACGATTTGAATCCCGACAGCACCAATTTCAATAAACGCATAACCCTCCGTATTTTGACGGCCGCATCGACCGCTTTATTTGCACAGTTTCATTTATTATAATAGAAACGAAAAAAAGACGCAAAAAATCTGTTTCCGAAATCAAAATTTTGTGCCGACAAGATGAAAAAGAAAAATATTTTTGCTATAATAGGGAAATTCTAAAAGAAAGGAAATCTTTATGACTGTCTCGGAAGAAATTTCGCGTCGCCGCACATTTGCCATCATCTCCCACCCGGATGCCGGCAAGACGACGCTCACGGAAAAATTACTCCTCTACGGCGGCGCCATCCATCTCGCCGGCTCCGTCAAAGCGAGAAAGACCGCGCGCTACGCTGTCTCCGACTGGATGGAAATCGAAAAACAGCGCGGCATCTCCGTCACGAGCTCCGTCCTGCAATTCGACTACGACGGCTGCCGCATCAACATTTTGGACACACCGGGCCACGCCGATTTTTCGGAAGATACCTACCGCACGCTGATCGCCGTCGACAGCGCCGTCATGGTCATCGACGTCGCCAAGGGCGTGGAAGCGCAGACGAAGAAACTCTTCAAAGTGTGCTCCGACCGCGGCATTCCCATTTTCACCTTCGTGAACAAAATCGACCATTTCGGAAAAAATCCCTTTGACCTCATGGCCGATATCGAAGACGTGCTCGGCATCCGCTCCTGCCCGATGAATTGGCCCATCGGCGTCAACGGCAATTACACCGGCATTTACGACCGCGAGACGGAAACCTGCCATCTCTTCGTCCGCGACACGGCGCACGGCGCGAAAAAACTGGACGTCATTTCAGGGAAACTCACGGACGAGGCCATTGCCTCCCGCCTCACGGAAGAAGAGCGAACGTCCCTTACGGACGATTTGGAACTTTTGGACGAAGCGGGCGATCCCTTCGATGCGGACAAAGTCGCCAAGGGCGAACTCACACCGATGTTCTTCGGCTCCGCCATGACAAATTTCGGCGTCGAGCCGTTTTTGAAAAAATTTCTGCAACTCGCCCCGCCGCCGCAGCCGCGCGCGACGCAGGAAGGCAGCCGCGATCCGAATGACGCCGCGTTTTCCGGTTTCATTTTCAAAATCCAAGCGAATATGGATCCCAAGCATCACGACCGCGTCGCCTTCATGCGCATTTGCTCCGGCGTTTTTGAAAAGGGCCTCACCGTCCTCCACCGCCAAAGCGGCGAGATAATCAAGCTCTCCATGCCGCAGCAATTCCTTGCGACGGAGCGCACCATCGTCGAAGAAGCCTATCCGGGCGACATCATCGGCCTTTTCGACACGGGCGAGCTCGGCGTGGGCGACACGGTCTGCGACAAGAAAAATCCGTGCACCTATACGGATTTCCCCGTCTTCCCGCCGGAACTCTTCGCCCGCCTCGCCCCCGTTTCCTCTATGAAACGGAAACAATTCCTCCGCGGCGTCGCGCAGCTCGCACAGGAAGGCGCCATTCAGGTCTACAAAGAGCCGTACATCATGGAATCCTTCATCATCGGCGCCGTCGGGCAGCTGCAATTTGAAGTCATGAAATACCGCCTCGAAAACGAATACAATGTGGACGTCCGGCTCGATCCCCTGCCCTACACCACGGCGCGCTGGACGAAAGGAAATCTCCCGCCGGAGAAACTGACGGGCATCGACAGCGCCCTCGTCGTCCTCGACCGAAAAGAGCGCCCCGTCTATCTCCTGCCGAATGCCTGGCAAGCCGGCTGGCTCATCCAGCGCAATCCGGACGTCACCTTCTTGGAAACACCGCCGCTGAGCAGTGAGTAGCTAGCAATTGGCGGTGAGCAGTACAGATATGCGCTTCGCGCATTATAAAAATGCGGCCGAAGGCCGCCACCTGAACTGCTAATTTCTAACTTCTCACTGCTAACTGTACCGCCCCTGTTTCCTCTATATTTCATTCCAATAGAAAGGACTTCTTTCTCATGACCATCAAAACCAGAAAAGTCGGAATCATCGGCGCAGGCAATGTCGGTCCGCACGTCGCTTTGAACCTTGCCATCCAAGGTCTGGCGGATGAAATTGTTTTCTACGACATCAAAGAGAAAAAAGCGGCGGCCGAAGCCATGGACATCATGGACGCCGTCAGCTATATGCCGCACCACGTCACCTGCTACGGCGGCACCGTGGATGATATGCGCGACGCCGACATCATCGTCAATGCCTCCGGCAAGACGCGCCGCCCCGAGCAGACGCGCCTCGACATGATGGACGAAGCCGTGGAAACGACGAAACAATTCGCGCCGCTCATCGCCAAATCCGGATTCGACGGCATCATTATTTCCATTTCCAACCCGTGCGACATCATCGCCGAATACCTCCAGCATCTTCTCGATTGGCCGAAAGACCGCATCATCGGCTCCGGCACGGCCCTCGACTCCGCCCGCCTCCAGATGCAGCTCGCCGCGCAGCTCGGCGTGAATCGCCGCTCCGTCACCGCCTACCTCTTGGGCGAACACGGCGACAGCAGCATGATTCCCTGGAGCCACGTCCTCGTCGCCGGAAAACAAGTCGATGAACTCCTCTCCGAAAATCCGGGGAAATACAAAATGGACAGCCACGCGGACGTCCTCGAAAAAGTCCACCGCGGCGGCTACTTTGAAAACGACGGAAAAGGCTGCACGGAATTCGGTGTCGCCAGCGCGACCGCCGAACTCATCCGCGCCATTTTCCACGACGAACACAAAATCCTCCCCTGCTCCGTCTACCTGGACAATCTCTACGGCGTCCGCGACACCTTCGCCTCCGTCCCCGTCAAAGTCGGCGCCAATGGCATCGAAGACATCATCGAAATCCACCTCACACAGGAAGAGCAGCAAGAATTTGAAAGCAGCATCCAAATCCTAAAAGAACACTACGCCCGCGCGCTGACGCTTTGATGAGATGACATCCGCTATCGTAGGCCGTGGACCGTGAGCCGTGCGTGAAAACTTGATTTGTCATGCAATGTGACAAACGGTAAACGGACAACAGTGGACTGACAACAGATGACAACCTATGATATAATGAAAGAAATCATTTTTGAAAACAGGAAGGTGTTACTATGAAAAAAATAACATGGCTGGCCGCCGCTCTCATTCTGGCCGGGTCTGCGTATTCCGTCCAAGCGGCACCCGTTTCCTTTGTCGGGGAAAACAGCGGGGATATCGGGTATTTGTACAATGGTGCCCGCGACGGCACGCACAATGTGTATCTGGAATATTCTCCGATTTCCAAATTGGTGGTCGGCGCGGAATATCGCAAATGGATTCATGACGGCAGTGAGACGGATGTGTATGCCAAGTACCGCATCGGCCATGCGTATGTCGGGGTCGGCAGCCGCAATTATGTCGACCGCGGCGCGAAGGCTTTCGGTCTCGTGGAAGGCCGGACGAATCTGGCGGACAAGCTGGACGGCTATGCGTCGCTGAAAATTTCCAGCGAGGAAAAAGAATGGCAGGTCGGCGTCCTTTACGACCTCATCCCGCGTCTTGATCTCAATGTCAATTACACGTACTACAACCGGGATCACTCGGACAATAAGAAAGGCGTAGGCATCGGCCTGAATTACCGCTTCTGATATTGATACGGGAAACAGAAAAGTCGCTCGCAAGAGGGCGACTTTTTTCGTGCGCGCGTCTCGATTCAAAAAGAAATTTCACCTGTGATTTCCTCGACACCCACGCGACATTTCAAGAGTTTTCCCATTTCAGCCCTTTTCGGGTGATTTGGAGGCATTTCGGGGATTCAGAAAGAAAACGGATTTTTGGTTTCCATAGATAAAAATTTTGCGAGGCGGAAAAATCCGGCTCCGGGCTATAGCCACCTTTCCGTTTCCGAAAGAAAAAAGTCCTTAAAAAAGCCATTTTTGAAACGCTTTGGATTTCACCCCGAAAAAATCGCGGCTATCATGAAATTTCTTTTCCCGGCGCGCCAATCCGGAATGGCATGGCAAATACTCTCTTTTTCTCCGTTTTTCTTTTTTCTCCTCGCTACTCCTTCCGACTCCTCAAAAATTTTTTCAAAAAAACTCTTGTCGCACAGCCCTATGTGTGATATATTTCCCTTGCAATCGATAGCGCTACGTCATCCAAGTGAGTGCGCTGCAACGGCCCGGTTTTCTTTCGACCCGATTTCCTTTCCCATTCGTCTTCGGACGGACAAAAAGGTAAATGGGTCTCTGCTTGCCTTGAATAAAAGAGGAGGACGGGGTGCGGACCTCATCTCTCCTTCAAGAAGCGCAATTTTTATTTCCGAGATGTGGTTTAGCACGAAAGCCGTGCGTTCCCCACGTCTCGGGACATGATTCCCCACTCGTGCCCGCGCACGAAGTTTGAAACGGAAGAAGGGAACTTCAATGTCCAAGAGCAAAAAAATGGGCGTGCTCCAGCTCACCACCGTCACTGCCATCAATATGATGGGCTCCGGCATCATTTTGTTGCCGTCGAAACTGGCCGAAATCGGCACAGTTTCCATTTTCGCCTGGATTCTGGCTTCCATCGGCGCCACGATTCTGGCTTACGCGTTTTCCGTATGCGGGATGCACGGCAAAAAGGCCGGCGGCATGGGCGGCTATGCGGAATATCGTTTCGGACGGATTGGAAATTTCTTGTCCGGCTACACGTACGCGATTTCTCTTATCATCGCGAATATCGCCATCGCGACCGGTGTGGTCTCTTACGCCTCGTTCTTCTTCGGCGTGGAGCTTTCGCCGCTTGCTGTGTGTCTTGCGACGATTGCGGTCCTTTTCATCGCGGCTTCCATCAGTTTCGGCGGCCCGAAGAAAGCCGGCCGTTTCTCGACGCTCGGCGTCATTTGCGTCCTGACGCCCGTCTTGGGGCTGCTCGCTTTCGGCCCTGCGCATTTTTCCACGGATATTTACATGACGGCTTGGAACCCGAATGACGCGCCGTTCTCCCTGACGATGCGCGACTCCATCGCCGTCATCCTCTGGGCGTTTCTCGGACTGGAAACGGCTTGCGCGAATACGGAAACGGTCGAAAATCCCACGCGGAATGTCCCGATTGCCGTCTTGGCGGGGACGCTTCTGGCCGGCACGGTCTACACCCTTTCGACCGCCATCATCGGCGGAATCGTCCCACACACCGAACTCATCGGATCGCTGGCGCCTTTCGGACTGGCGTATGCGGCCATGTTCGGACAGACGGCCGGCATCGTCGTCACGGGAATGCTCGTCATGTCCTGTTTCATCTCGCTCTCCGCTTGGCAATTCACCATTTCGGAAGTCGTCCGAAACGGCGCCTCGCTCGGCCATTTCCCGCAATATCTCACGCGCATGAATCGCATGGATTCGCCGTATCTGGCCATTTGCTCCTGCGTTCTCATCCAGAGCATTCTGACGCTCGGTACCATCAGCCCGACGCTTTTGAAACAGTTTAACGTGCTGATCAATCTGGCCGTCGTGATCAATCTCATCCCCTATCTTCTCGCGATGGCCGCCGTCCCGACGCTGCAGCGCGAAGAAGGTCTCGCGGGTCGCAAAGCCAAAATCGCAAACGCGGCGGCTGTCATCGGCGGTCTCTACAGCCTCTACGCCGTCTACGGCTGCGGCTGGGACATCATCACAGACGGTCTCATCACCACGGCGGCAGGCATCATCTTCTACGTATGGAAACATCATTCCTTCCGCCTCGCCGACCTTCTCGCCACTTTAATTCCGGTGCCGAAAAGACATAAAATTTGAAATGATACAGGAAACGCTTCGGACGTATATGCCCGAAGCGTTTTTTTGTGTAGAATTTTCATGCGAGGTGACTTTCTTGTTTGCGCCTTTCGGTGCGGAATCACACGGGGCGCTTCGCGCGATTTTTATAAAAATGCGGCGAAGCCGCCACCTGCACTGCTAACTACTAATTGCTAACTGCTAACTGTCTCAAACGCCGCAAAAGAAAAGAGAGGCATCTGTACCGACCCCCAAAAGTTAGACCTAAATTCTAACGATTGGAGGTCGGTATTTT
>CAVEFO010000024.1:0-26473 GCA_963615055.1 Lachnospiraceae bacterium | reverse complement strand
TAAGCCTCCTATTCATGATGAAATATTTTTTGCACAAAGATGTGCCTTTTGACTTATTATTATTATGACACATCTCTTGCTAAAAATATACCTCCTTCGTGTCTGAAATCATTATACTGCTTCAGGAGATAGATGGCACTATGTGAGAGAAAAAGCTTTTCACCAAAGGCCGCCACAAGTCAGCCCTCTTTTGAAGGAGACATTTCGGCGGACGGTCGCCGGTGCCCCGTAGGTGTGGGTGTTGGGATGCGAATGCGAAAATATTGCGAATTGACACCGCTTTTTCCTAAAGGAAGCGCTGATTAAATTGTTATCTGATTTTGCGATAAGCATAATTATGCAAGACAAGGAAAATGGTGACGCAAATAGTGAGGCTATTTAAGGAACCATTTGACGCAGTATTGCATAATTATGCCGCAAAATCAGATTCTTCGATTTAATCAGTGGTTCCTAAAAGCTAACAGCCAATAACCAATAACTATTTTGTGCGAGAACCAAAAAGCCAAACCCTCCGATCTCTGCAATCTGCATGATCCATGTGGTATAATATTTCCGTTATAAAAAATGCCGCCTAATTCGGCGGGCGTTTCACGAAAATCATCACCTTGCGAAAGCGGGGAAGAAAGGACGGGAAGAGATTGAAAATTTCGACGGAAGAAGTCCAAAAGGTCGCGTTGCTTTCGCGGCTTTCTTTTGAGGCGGAAGAGTTGGAAGCGATGAAGGTTTCCATGAACAGCATTTTGACGTACATGGACGAACTCAATCAGTACGACACGGCGGAGACGGAGCCGACGGTGCACGCGGTCGAGCAGTACAATGTCATGCGCGAGGACGTGCCGCACGTGTCATTTACGAATGAAGAGGCGCTGCTGAATGCCCCCGAGAAGGAAGACGGGTATTTTAAAGTGCCGAAAATTATCTAAGGAGGACGGATTGTGAACGAATGGACCATACACGCGCTCCACGAAAAGTTGGTCGCGAAGGAAATATCCGCCACAGAGCTCACGAAGCGTTTCATGGCGCATCGGGACGAGGTCGAGGGCGAGATTCACGCGTTTTTGTCGACGAGTGACGAGGCGGCGCTTTCGGCGGCTTCGCGCGTGGACGAGAAATTGGCAGCAGGGGAGACAGTTTCGCCTCTGGCGGGGATTCCCGGCGTCATCAAGGACAATATTTGTATCAAGGGGCAGCCGTGCACTGCGGCGTCGCGGATGCTGGAAAATTTCGTCGCGCCTTATGATGCGGGCGTCATTGAGCGGCTCGCGGAGAATGATTACGTATCTTTGGGCAAGGTGAACTTGGATGAATTCGCCATGGGCAGCTCGACGGAACATTCTTATTTCGGCCCGTCGAAGAATCCGTGGGATACGGGGCGCGTACCGGGTGGCTCGTCCGGCGGCTCGGCAGCGGCGGTCGCGGCGAATGAAGCCGTGTGGGCGCTCGGCTCGGATACGGGCGGATCGATTCGTCAGCCGGCATCGTTTTGCGGCCTCGTCGGTTTGAAGCCGACTTACGGCCTCGTTTCTCGCTACGGACTCTTGGCCTTCGCCTCGTCTCTGGATCAAATCGGACCTTTGACGAAGGATGTGACGGACGCGGCGCTCGTGCTGAATGCGATTGCCGGCCACGATTCCCGCGATTCTACGTCGATTCCGCAGGAGAAAAAAGATTACACGAAAGCGCTCACGACGGATGTGAAAGGGCTTCGGATCGGCGTGCCGGACGAATTTTTCGGCTCCGGCATCAAAGAGGAAACGAAGGCGGCCATTCAAGCCGCGCTTGCTTTCTATGAAAAAGAAGGCGCGGAGATTGTCCCCGTTTCCATTCCGCATATCAAGAGCGGCGTCTCGGTGTACTACATCATCGCGCCGGCGGAAGCGAGCTCCAATCTGGCGCGCTACGACGGCGTCGGTTTCGGTTATCGCGCGCCGGGAAAAGACATCGTCGATATGTACATCAATACGCGGAGCACGGGCTTCGGCGCGGAAGTGAAACGCCGCATCATGCTCGGAAACTACGTGCTCTCCGCCGGGTACTACGACGCGTACTATCTGAAAGCTTTGAAGGTCCGCACCCTTTTGAAACAGGATTTCGATGCGGCTTTTGAGAAATGCGACGTCATTGCCGCCCCGTCGGCATCGGGCACCGCGTTTGCCTTCGGCGCGTTCTCCGACCCGCTGTCCCTCTACATGGAAGACATTTGCACCGTGCCGGTCAATCTGATCGGCGCGCCCTCGATTTCCATTCCCGTCGGCTTTTCCGGCGGCCTTCCGCTCGGTATGCAGCTCATCGGCCGCCCACTCGCGGAAGAAACGATTTTGCACGCGGCCTATGCGTTTGAAGCGGCGCATCCCGAATACACGAAGACCGCACCGAAAGGAGAATTCTAAATGAAATACGAAGCCGTCATCGGGCTGGAAGTCCACACGGAACTCCGCACGGCCACGAAAATTTTCTGCAGCTGCAAGACCTCCTTCGGCGCCGATCCGAATACGAATGTCTGCCCGGTCTGCCTGGGCCTTCCGGGCGTCTTGCCGGTTCTGAATCGCCACGTCCTCGAATTTGCCGTGCGGACGGGGCTGGCGCTGAATTGCGAAATTGCACGTTACAGCAAATTCGACCGGAAAAATTATTACTATCCGGATCTCCCGAAAAATTTCCAGACATCGCAATATGACCTGCCCATTTGCGGGCCGGGGTATCTTGATGTCGAAGTGGACGGGAAAACATCGCGTATCCGGATTACGCGCGCGCACATGGAAGAAGATGCCGGGAAACTCGTGCATCACGGCACGTCCATCACCGATTCCGATTATTCTTTAGTCGATTACAACCGCACGGGCACGCCGCTTTTGGAAATCGTGTCCGAGCCGGATATGCGCACGGCCAAAGAAGCCGTCGCCTATATGGAGAAACTCCGTGCCATTCTGCAATATTGCGAAGTGTCCGATTGCAAAATGGAAGAGGGGAGTCTCCGCTGCGATGCGAATATTTCCGTCCGTCCCGTCGGGCAAAAAGAACTTGGCACGAAGACGGAAATTAAAAACATCAATTCCTTCCGCGGCGTGGAGCGCGCTATTGAGTACGAAGCGCGCCGCCAGGTCGAAGTCCTCGAAGAAGGCGGCAAAGTCGTCCAAGAGACGCGCACATGGGACGAAAAAGAAGGCGTGACAAAATCCATGCGCAAAAAGGAAGAAGCGAACGACTATCGCTATTTCCCGGAGCCGGATCTCGTCCCCTTCACCGTCAGCGAAGAATACATCGAAAATATCAGAAAGACCCTGCCGGAGCTGCCCGACGCCCGTAAGACGCGCTACATGGAAAGCTACGGCCTCGACGCGTACAATGCGGATTACCTCACGAACGACAAAGACCGCGCCGACTACTTTGAAGCCATGGTCGCCGCCGGCGCCGATCCCAAAGAAGCGGCGAATTGGCTCATGGGTGACTTTGCGAAACAGATGGCGCAGTCGGACGTCGACATGAAATCCGTCCCCGTCGCCGCCAAAGAGATGGCCGAACTTTTGAAACTCATCGCCGCCGGCACCATTTCCGGTAAAATTGCGAAACAAGTTTTCCCCGAAATGTGGGAAACGGGGAAACCGGCCGCCGCCATCGTCGAAGAAAAAGGCCTCGTGCAAATCAGCGACACCGGCGCGCTCGAAGAACTCGCCGCCAAAGTCATCGCGGCCAATCCGCAATCCGTCGAAGATTTCAAAGCCGGCAAGAAAAAAGCCGTCGGTTTCCTCATGGGACAAATCATGAAGGAAACGAAAGGCCAGGCGAATCCGCAGGTCGTGAATGGCATTTTGACGAAGAAACTCTCCGAGCTCTGAGCCATGGACGAGAAACAAATGCCGGAAGCATTCGAGGCGGAAGAAGGGCGGGAAGAAACGCGGCGCATGTCGCGCGAAGACGTCCACGGCTACGACGGCATCACCCTCAGTGCCGAAGGGGAAGAAGAACGGCGGGAGAGCGAAGACATCCCCGGCGTTCGTGTCTATTCCTTCAGCTTCTCCGCGCAGCCGCTCTGGAAGAAAATACTCTACCTTTGCGCGGCCGGCATCGTCCTAGCCGGCTTCTTCCTCATGGCCGGTTTCTTCTTCGTCGGCGCTCTCGCCATAGGCGGTGCCATGGCGCTCGTGTATGTCTTGAAACGGATGTTTTCGTAAAAGAAAAGCAGAGATCCTCTCCGAAAAGGAGGGGATTTTTTGTTGGAAAAGAGCAGAGATGGGAGATGAGAAGCCAAGCATGTTGTCCTAAGCGCCCGCCACTCTCTGTTTTTTATTGACAAGAATATATATATCGTGATATATATTTCACGGGAGGTGATAAAGATGGAATTGGCAAAGGTTTTTGAAAACGGAAGAAGTCAAGCGGTGCGGCTACCGAAAAAGTATCGGTTTCAGTCGGAAGAGGTCGTCGTGCAGCAGCTGGGGGATGCGGTGATTTTGGTGCCGAAGGATTCGCTATGGCAGACGTTTATGGACGGGCTGGCAGGATTCAGTGATGATATATTTGCGGGCGGCCGAGAGCAAGGAGCGCCGGAAGAGCGGGGCAGCTTGTGATGTATATGTTGGATACGAATATTTGCATCTATGCCATTAAGAATAAGCCGGCGATGGTTTTGGAGCGATTGAAACGGGAAATGGAGCGGGGGCTTTGTATTTCCTCCATTACATTGGCAGAGCTGGAGTATGGAGTGAGGCACAGCGCGCATGTCGCGCAAAACGAACAGGCGCTGTTGCGTTTTCTGCTCATCATGTCGGTGCTGCCGTTTCCCGCAGCGGCGGCCTCGGAGTACGGGGAAATTCGAAATGATCTCGCACGCCGGGGGACGCCGATAGGTCCCATAGATATGCTCATTGCCGCGCATGCCCGCGCGGAGAATCTGGTGCTGGTGACAAATAATATCCGCGAATTTGAACGGGTACCGAATTTGAAGTTGGAAAATTGGGCGGAATGAAACAGAATTTAGAATAGAGGGGCGCGGCTTTTGTGCCTCTTTTCTTTTGCGGCGTTTGGTGATAAACGCTTTCTGCTGATAGAGATGAGGGGCTCGGTTTTGGGAGTGTTTGGCTTTTTTGGCAGACGCAAGAAGCCGAGCACGCCGCCCCAAGCTCTCAGTCCATATGATATAATGACCCTAAGAACGAAGGAGGGATATTTCATGCTGATACAGTGGTTTCCCGGCCATATGACAAAGACGAAACGGATGATCGAGGAGCATTTGCGTGCCGTCGATTTGGTATGCGAATTGTTGGACGCGCGGATTCCCTATGCGTCCGCCAATCCGATGATTGCCGAGCTGACCGCCGGAAAGCCGCGCGTCGTCGTGCTGAATAAAGCCGACCTGGCCGATCCTGTGGAGACGGAGAAATGGATCGCGCATTTCCGAAAAAAAGGGCTCATCGCGCTCCCGCTCGTTTCCAATGATGCGAAGAGCCGGAAAATTTTGGTGCGCACACTGTTTCAAGCGGCGTCGCCCGTCATAGAAAAATGGAAACGGCGCGGGCTCAAATCGCGCTCCGTGCGGCTCATGATTTTGGGGATTCCGAACGTCGGGAAATCGACGCTGATCAATTGTTTGGCAAAGACGCGCGCGACGCGAACGGCCAATACCCCCGGACACACGCGCGGCAAGCAATGGGTGCGCCTCTCGGACGGGCTGGACCTTTTGGACACGCCGGGCGTCCTCTGGCCGAAATTTGAAGACCAAGAAGCGGCGATGCGGCTCGCGGCGACGGGCGCCATTGCGGGCGACGTCTTCAGTCTGGATGAAATTGTGACGGCGCTCGTGGAAACGCTGGCGAAGCAAAAGCCGGAAATTTTGAAGGAAATATACGGCATTTCCGATATGTCCGTCGATCCGCAAATTCTGATTGAGCAAGCGGGGCGGCGGCGCGGTTGCCTTCTGCCGGGCGGCGGCGTGAATTTCGATCGGGCGGAAGAAGCCATCTTGCACGATTTCCGCGCGGGACGGCTCGGCCGCATGACACTCGATGCCGCGCCGGAGGAGGCATGATGACACTTTCGGATATAAAACGCATTCTGGCGGCGGGTGACGTATCCGATGACGTACTGGCGGACATTTTGGCCGATGAAAGAGAAGGCGCGAAAAAACTCGTCGCGGCGTATCGGCGACGGCTTGAGCGCGATATGGCGGAGCGCCTTCGCGTGGAAGCCATGTACGAATGGGAAGCGAAACTCTATCAAAAAGGCATTCGCTATATTGCGGGCATCGACGAAGTAGGGCGAGGCCCTTTGGCCGGTCCCGTCACCGTCGCGGCCGTCATATTGAAAACGCATTGGTTCGCTGCCGGTCTCAATGACTCCAAAAAAGTCACCCCTGCGCGCCGCGAAGAATTGGCTGCGAAAATCCAAGAAGAAGCGGAAGCCGTTTCCCTATTCAGTTTGGACGCGCCGGAGATCGATAGATACAACATTTACGACGCGACGCTTTTGGCGATGTATGAGGCCATCAAGCGCCTCCCCATTCGCCCCGAAGCTGTCCTCGTCGACGCCATGCCCCTCCATCTCCCCATGGAAGTCCATTCCCTTATCCACGGCGACGCGAGAAGCGCCTCCATCGCCGCCGCCTCCATCGTCGCCAAAGTCCATCGCGACCGGCTGATGGAAGATTACGAAAAGGAATACCCCGGCTACGGCTTCGCCCAAAACAAAGGCTACGGCACCGCCACCCACGTAGAGGCTATTAGAAATCTTGGAATTACGCCGATTCATCGAAGGAGCTTTGAGCCGGTCAAAAGTATGATAGGAAATTAAAAAGGAAATGTCGCTTCGGCGGCATTTTTTTGTGGGAGGAAAACGGGCATGTCCGCCGATGTTCTTTTCATTAGCGGCGTTTGTGATAAGAGCCGTTGCAAGATAGGGAAGAGAGGCGTGGCGGTTTTGTTTGTTCCTCTTACGGCATTGGTGGTGAGGGCTGTCGGAAGAAAGGGAAGAGGGGCATAGTTGTTTCGTTCTCTTTTTTGCGGCACTTGTGATGAGAATCGGCGCAAGGCAGAGAGGAGGAGAAAGCGGAAGCGACTCCGCCGCAAGATAAAAAACGCGCGAAGTACGCACCTTGTAAATCCTCCTTATCGGAGCAAGATGGCCTCGGAGGATGGTGGCGCGAAGCGCCGGATGATGGGGCGCGAATGCAAAAAATGTCGCGAAGCGATACCTGTTTTTCCTAATGGCTGACAACGAGCTACTATCTTGCACCTGCCACAAAAAAAGTAAGCACACCACCAATCTCCATCGTAACACAAAGGATTCCGTATTTTGCTACACATGAACTTATCTATATATTGATATAAAATTTTTCAATAACAAAAATGCAAAAAAGTACTTGACAAATAGACGGGGGGGGGTGGTAGGATATTTAAAAATCTGACGCGGCGAGAGATTTTTGGAAAATTTTGGTCACGGCAGATTGTAGGATATCTGTTTTCAGTAATAAGGAGAAGCATTATGCAACAGAAAACAAAAAAATGGAGTTTTTTGACGGCCGCGATTCTTTTGGGGTTGGGCTCAATGACGCCGGTGCAGGCAGCGGTGACAAGTGTATCAGGAGATGGAAAGACTATTCAGGTAACTCTGGATGAGACAACTGGAGAAAGTGCTGTAATATCTGCTATAACGGTAGGAAGTGATGAAACTTTGAGGTGGAACACCGCTGCTTTGGTTACAGGAAGTTACCTTTATTCTTATTTACAAAAGGATACCCTTGGATTGGCTGGTGGTGATGCAACAGGTAGTAATGCGTTGGCAATAGGAGAATACTCCGAAGCTACTTCAGAGATGTCTATTGCTTTTGGATTTGCTTCGAAGTCGATGGGGTATTATTCGACAGCGATAGGGGATAATAGTCATGCATATTCAAACACCTCGGTTGCTATTGGTAGAGCAGCACAAGTTGGTAGTAGTTCCAGCAGCGGAACAAATGATGGTGGAGTTGGAGGTATTGCAATTGGTTCGGAAGTAACGTTAATTAATGAGGGAGGAGAGAGTGTGTTTTCTGGTTCTGGTCCATCTGTTACGGCAAATTATGGCATAGCAATCGGGACCTATACTTCCGTTTCTGGGTCAAGATCTTTAGCTCTTGGTTATGGAGCAAAAGTTGCAGTTCAAAATGCTGTTGCACTGGGGCCAGAGTCCAAAGCGACTGAGATCAATACAATTTCTGTTGGAAGCTCAAGTAATACCCGTCGTATCGTGAATGTCGCGAACGGTACAAAAAAAACGGATGCGGCGACGTATGGGCAGTTGGTAAATTCTAATTATGACAGTACACTTGCCGGCTATAAAGCCTATGAAGCTGATTCGAATGGCATTGTTACGGTTACAACAAATAATGGCGGTACGGCTTTCAAGATTAAGGTCGGAACAAGCGGAAGCGGCGCCACATATACCGGAAGCGATACGATTTCTATTAGCAGCAACAATGAGATCAGCGTCAAGAATATGGCGATGAGCACGGTGGGTGCGACGGACGGGGCGACGGCTTCTGGGTCATATGCGTTTGCCATCGGCGGCGGGGCGCAGGCGACGGGAGCGAATTCGATTGCTCTCGGGCAAGGGGCTTCGGCGACATTTACCCAGACGGATTCGGGCGATGACATGGGTGCCACGATTGCGATCGGGGCGACGGCGGCTGCCAGCGGAAATGGGTCTGTGTCGGTCGGTTACGGTGCAGCGACAGCCGGAAATGACGCGCTCGCTTTTGGGTCTTTTGCGAAGGCGGACGGCAAAGACAGCAGTGCCATCGGCTCCAATGCGCATGCATATAATACCGGGACTTTGGCGATAGGCGCGGAAAGTATCGCATACGGTGAAGGCGCGGCGACAGTCGGATACAATGCTTTTGCCGGTGGTGCACGTTCCATCGCTTTGGGGAATGAAGCCAAAACGGGATACTATGTATCCGGGACTTATTACGGATATGGGACGAGTGCGGTTGCCATCGGCGATAGCAGCTGGGCGGTCGGTGATTATAATGTAGCCATCGGTTATGGAGCTGCGGCAGGACTTTCTTCCGATTACAAGACGCTGGTGGTCGGAGGGACGGCGATTGGATTGGGTGCCGGAGCCTTCGGCGAAGGGGCAACGGCTATTGGTGACGGTAGCCGGGTCAACAACCAAGGGGCGACGGCTATCGGCCTCAATACGTATTCCAATGGGGATTTTTCGACATCTATCGGTTTCACGGCGCAAGCATTAGGAGCTAATTCGACGGCTATCGGTTACCAAGCGGTCGTCGGGGCGGATAAGGGTATTACCACGGAAGACGGAAACAAAGTAGCGACCGTTTCTTTCGGTCATCAAAACGGCGATACGTATTATGCTACGAATGCCTCGACCGGTTTGTATGAAGCGAAGACATATACCGATACTGTCCTCTCACGTCTGACGAATGTGGCGGATGGCAAAGCGAATGCCGATGCGGCGACATATGGGCAACTCGTAAAGAACAAAGAGTATACATTCGATGCCAACGGTGTGGCGACGATTGAGACGAATAGCAGCACCGATAAAAGTCAGAAAGTGGCATTCACGCTGAAATTGGCAAGCGGCACCATTGATTCCGGGAATAGTGGTTATGTCACCGGCGGTCAGCTTTATACGGAGCTCAGAAACGTGACGAGCACGAATTATATTGCTGCCGGAAAAACGACGGCCGCCAATTTGTCTGCACTGGATCAGAAGATTGGCGCTGCCAAAACGAGAAATAGTTCCATCTATGCCGCAAACGATGACATTGAGACGCAGATTTACAACGTTGCCGGGAAGACACTGGTAAGTGTAACGAATGCGACGGCGGGTGGCAGTGCAAACAAGACGCAGGCGGCGACTTTGACGATGGGCGATGGGACGACGAAAACGATTGAAATCGTCGGAGAAGGTGCTGTTTCCCAAGGCGATATGAGATTGGTCAATGGTAATACGGTGAATGCGGCAATCGAAGAGGCGAAGAAAACGATTCTATCGGATGTGAGCTATGAGGGCAGCGATACGGTATCGATCACGAAGGAAAATGATAAGAATGTCATTCGTGTCAAGAATATGGCGATGAGCACGACGGGTGCGAATCTCGGTGCGACGGCTTCCGGGGCGTATTCATTTGCAATCGGCGGGAATTCGGTCGCGTCCGGTGGATGGGCGTATGCGCTCGGTTCGGCGGCAAAAGCTACAGGGACGGGCTCGGTGGCTTTGGGTGTCGGTGCGGAGGCGACATGGACGGAACTTTCTCCGGATTCTTCCGGTACGACCGGCGGCACGATTGCTATCGGTCAGTATGCGAAGGCGTCCGGAAACGGTGCGGCAGCGCTCGGTGCCGGAGCAGAAGCGCGGGGAGAAGATGCGGTGGCTTTCGGGAGTCTGGCGAATGCGGCGGGGTATGAAAGTGTCGCAATCGGCAGTAGCGCCAATGCCGGCGGTATCAGTGGGACGGCTGTCGGGGCGATGTCGAATGCGTCGGCTACGGCAGCTTCCGCTTTTGGGTATTACAGCCAAGCGACGGCGGAGGTCGCGACAGCTCTCGGCTATGGCAGTGGCGCGATGGGCACGGGCACGACGGCACTGGGCGCAGGAGCAAAAGCGTATCAAGGCGCGGATTACTCGATTGCCATCGGCGTCAATTCGGAAGCGCAGGCAGCCAATGCCGTTGCCATCGGTACCAATTCTGTAGCTTCGGAGGCTAATACGGTTTCCTTCGGTCATAAGTCGACGGATAAGCATGTGACGGCAACAGGGGAAATGGTTCCATACGGTTCAGATCTTTTCTCTCGCCTGACGAATGTGGCAGATGGTACGGATAATCACGATGTAGCGACATATGGGCAACTTGTGAAGAACAAAGAATACACATTCGATGCTAATGGTGTGGCGACGATCGAGACAAATAGCAGCACTGACGAAAGTCAGAAAGTGGCGTTCACGCTGAAATTGGCAAGCGGCACCATTGATTCCGGGAATAGCGGTTACGTCACCGGCGGTCAGCTTTATACGGAGCTCAGAAACGTGACGAGCACGAATTATATTGCTGCCGGAAATACGACGGCCGCCAATTTGTCTGCACTGGATCAGCATGTCAAGATGAACAAGACCAATATTTCCAATCTTGATACCAAAGTGACTAATCTCGACAGCCGCGTCACGACTATTGAGAATACGATCGATAGCAAGATTGATGGCAAGATCGACGGAAAAATCGGCGACATGAAGCTGGACGGCGGGACGTATGAATTCACGAAAGATAATGCGTCGCAGGCCATCAAGTATGCCAATGGCGGCACGGCTTTCACCATTACCATCAAAGGGCTTGGAGAAGGCGGAACCGGTACGACATACACAGCCGGGGATTATATCACGATTTCTGATGATAATAAGATTTCCGTCATCACGGACGGAAAGGTCGAGAGCGGAAATACCGGTATCGTGACGGGTGGTACGGTCTACAATGCGATTACGGAAAAAACGGGCGATACGTCGAAACTTTCGGCAGCGGGTCTGGGTAGTAATCTTACTGACAGCGTGCTTTCTGTCAATGACAAAATTTCTGGTCTTTCCTCGGATATCAATAAGGTCGGGGCGGGAGCTGCCGCTTTGGCGGCGCTTCGTCCAGAAGGATTTGATCCGAATGACAAGTGGAGCTTCGCGGTCGGTTATGGTCATTACAAGAGTGCTAATGCCGGAGCGCTTGGCGTATTCTTCAAGCCGAACGCCGATACGACGCTCTCACTTGGGGGGACCATCGGAAATGGCGACACAATGATGAATGCGGGCGTTTCTTTTAAGCTCGGAAAGCGTGGAAAGAGTGCCGGGATTTATCAATCAAGCGCGGAATTAATCCGGGAAGTGAATGCGCTCCGTGCTGACAATGCTGCGCAGGCAAAGGAAATCGCCAATCTCAAAGCGGATAATGCAAAAATCAAAGCGGATAATATCAAAATGCAGCAGCAAATCGAGGCAATCCTTTCTAAGGTGGAAATGTCGGATACAGTGACGAAATCCGTCGTACGGTAACGTATTGCGGATGGAATCCCGGATTCGGCTTCCATACATGTCTCCAATGCCGGAAACGGCAGCAGGGGGAGCGGGATTCTTCGCTCCCCTTGTTCGGAGAAAATGAAAAGCATCGGCTTTTTCCATCAAGGACTCGATGCTTTACAGAACTCAAACTCATGACGGGCTTTTCACTCGACATGTCCTATACTCGCTTCGCTTTTCGGTCGACATCGCGAGCCGGAAGCGAAGGAAGAAGTAAAATCGCGATGAATTCTCTTATTGGAAGTGTCGGGTGCGCTTCGTCCGTATCTGTGTACGCATATTTGCGGACGGGATTGCATTCGGCTTTCCATACACTTCTCCAACGCCGGAAACGGCAGCAAAGGGAGCAGGCTTTTGTCTGCTCTTTTTGTATGGAGGAACAGAGGAATAGAGAATATGAATGTTTTGTCGTTTTTTGTAACGGTGGGGTTTATAGGGATTGAGATGATCAGATATCGGATGGCTACACGTCAGATGGCCAGACGTCAGATAAAAGTGGTATCGTCTACGGCAATGATTTTTGCATTTGCGTCCCATTATCCGGCTCTTTGGGTTATCTTCATACAATAAGGAAGGCTTGACTGGTGACGGCTTTGCCGCGGAGCGCTTTCCGCTTTTGTCTAAGAGCTAACAGCTGATAACTAATAACTATCATGCGCCTGACGAAAAAAGCCAAGCAAGCCTCTGATGTCCGATTTCCGGCGTCTCGATTTCTTTGCTACGGTTCAAGGCAATAATGATATATCCCTATATTTTTTATCTATATTGACATGGAAAATACGCGTCTTTATAATGGGGGCGAAAATCGAAAGGAGGTACGGGCATGGATATTCAAAAGACAGTCGCCGCCGAGGAGGAATTGCTGATTTCTTTGCGGCGGCATTTTCATGAGCATCCGGAGCTTTCGGAGCAGGAATTTCGGACGCTGGAGTACATCGATGAGCGGCTGGACGCGTGGGGGATTCCCAATATTGAGATTCCTTTTGGTGGGATTTTTGCGACGATTGACAGCGGGAAACCGGGACGCACAATTTTGCTTCGCGCGGACATTGATGCGCTTCCTATCGCGGAGAGTCCGACGAATCTGGCCGGGCCGAAAAGTTGTGTTTCTCAAAATCCCGGCGTGTCCCATGCTTGCGGGCATGATGCGCACACGGCGATGCTGCTTGTCACGGCGAAAATTTTGGCCGAGCACAAAGATGAATGGGCGGGTAAGGTCATTTGTATGTTTGAGCAGGCCGAGGAAATGGGCGACCGCGGCATTCGGGACCTTTTGCCGTATCTGGCCGAGCATGGAATTCACATTGATGCTTGCTACGGGACGCATATGATGTATTCGCTGCCGGCGGGAAAGGTCGCCGTTCTATCGGGCGCGGCGCTCGCGGGCGCGATGTTTTTCTGTGTCCAAATTAACGGAAAGGGCGGGCACGGCTCGATGCCGCATCTGGCGAAAAATCCGATTGACGCTTTCACGACATTCGATGGCGAATTGGCTTCGTATCGGATGCGCAGTGTCGCGCCGGATCATATGCTGACGTATTCCTTCGGCATGGTACGGGCCGGGGATATGCCGAATGTCATTCCGGAGACGCTGACATTTTCGGGGACGGCGCGTTTCTTTGATGATGAGGACGGGCTGACATTTCGCAAAGAATTTCGGCGAATTTTGGCTTATGTCACGGAAATGCAGGGGATGACGGCGGAAATTTTACTGGATCAATATTTCCCCGTCACGGTGAATAACGAAGAATGTGCGGAGGCAGCGCGGGCGGCCATTGCGGAAGTTTCGCCGGAACTTTTGGGAGATGCGGATCCTTGGATGGCGACGGAAACATTCGCGCTGACCGAAGCTGTCTATCCGGGCGTTTTCACATTTACGGGCATTCGCGACGAGGAAGCGGGTACGGGCGCCAATCATCACACGCCGGGATTTGATGTACCGGATAAAGCGCTCCCGGTCGGCGTCACGGCGGCGCTGGCGTATACGCTCTATATGCTCAGGCAAATGCCGGAGATCACGAGTTTTGAGAAACGGGATCTGTCGGAAATGCTGGCAATGATTGAGTAAAGAAAGGAAAACAATATGTTGGAATCCATAGCGGCACCGCAGGCGCGGGGGAAGAAATCGAATGATGTGATTTTCGGCGCGTCGGCGGCGGCGAAGGCGGACATCGCAAAGAATGGCGCGGACGCCGTGACCGATGCGACGATTGGGGCGATTTTGGATGAAGAGGGGCGGCTTGTCTGCCTGCCTGTCGTCGAGGAAACGTATCGCGCAATTCCGATGACGGATCTCATCGCGTATGCGCCGGTGGCGGGGCTTCCGGCGTATCTGAAAGACGTCGAGGAATGTTGCTTCGAAGAGTGGCGGCCGAAGGGATTTACCTCCGCCGTTTCCACAGCCGGCGGGACGGGGGCGCTGCATCATGTCATTCACAATTACAGCGAGCCGGGCGACGAAATCTTGACGGCGGATTGGTACTGGAGCGCATACAAGACGCTTTGCGAGGACAATGGGCGGCATTTGCGGACCTATCGGATGCTGGACGACGCAGGGCATTTCGACGCGGCGGATTTCACGCGGCAGCTGTCGGCGATGGCGGAGAAACAGGCGCAGCTTGTCGCCGTGATCAATACGCCCGCGCACAATCCGACCGGCTACTCGTTGACGGACGGCGATTGGGATGACGTGCTCGATTTCCTCAAGCATTTGGCAGCAAAGGGGAAACATATCGTGCTTGTGATTGATGTTTCCTATATCGACTACGCCGGGTCGGGCGCGAAAGAATTTTTCCGGAAACTGGAGGGACTGCCGGAGGAAATTTTGGTCGTCATTGCGTTCAGTCTCTCGAAGAGTTTCACGCTGTACGGGCAGCGGATCGGCGCGATGATTGCGCTTTCTCCAAATGCGCGGCTCGTCGAAGAATTTGCGGAGATCAATGCGTACACGAATCGCGCGACGTGGTCGAATAACTGCCGCGGCGCGATGGAATGTCTCATTCGCATCTGGGAGGATCCGGCGAAACGTGCAGCGTGGAAATCCGAGCAGCAGGCGTATTACCGCTTGATTCAGGAGCGCGCGGACATTTTCATGAAAGAGGCGAAGGAGATTCATCTGCCGGTCCTGCCGTACCAAGCGGGCTATTTTATTTCTGTCCCGCTGAATGATTCCAAAAAAGTTTGTGAAACATTGCACCGCGATCATATTTATCTAGTTCCCTTGGCGGCGGGGGCGCGTCTGGCGGTCTGCGCCGTGCCGAAAAGGAAAATGCACGGCCTCGCGGCAAAGCTTAAAGCGGCGATGGAAGCGTGCGGGGAAATATGAAAGGGAAGAGAGGCGCGACTTTTGCGCTTCTTTTCTTTTTCGGCAACCGTCTTGACGTACTTTCTGCTGATAGAGATGAGAGACGCGTGTTTGGCTTTTGTGCTTCATGAAGATCGAGATATCGGATGGTCAGTATTTTCTGTAGGTATCGGATTGATTCGGGCTGACGTCTTAATTTCGTCGTGAAGCGGGAGTTCATGGTGTGTTATTGCAATCAAAAAACGCATGTGACTTTAATCGTCACATGCGTTTTTTGATTGGCGGAGACGGTGGGATTCGAACCCACGTGCCGCTATGAACGGCAAACTGATTTCGAGTCAGCCTCGTTATGACCACTTCGATACGTCTCCATGTGTCCTTTTAGGGATTTTCGGCGCGACGGGCGGAAAAGAAATCATCCAAGAGGCGCCGGCATTCTTTCTCACAGAGGCCGCGCGAGACTTCGATATGATGATTCATTTTTGTTCCGTCACAGATGTGCCAAGCGGAATGGACACCGCCCGCTCTTTCATCGTCGCTTCCGTAAAGAAGCCGACCGATGCGGGCATTCATGATAGCACCGGCACACATCGCACATGGTTCTATGGTAACATAAAGCGCCGCATCCGTCAAACGCCAATTTCCAAGACGTTCACCGGCTTTGCGAATGACGAGGATTTCTGCATGGGCCGTGGGGTCGTGATTTTGCTCGCGGCGATTGTGATCGGCGGCGATCAGAAGGCCGCGCCAAGCAAGAACTGCACCGATGGGAATTTCTGCCTCTTCGGCGGCTTTTTGGGCTTCGGCAATTGCTAATTTCATAAAATCCGTGTCTGTCATGTCCGTTTCCTCTAATTGGCTCTTGTCTTGGGAAGAAGGCCGCCGGCACGGAGCAAAGTTTTGTATTCGTCCGTGACGTGGCTGACGATGGTATCCAAAATGACGCGCACGAGTTTCGCATCGAAAAAATCGTCGACGGCGGGAATGCAGGAGTCTAGGAAAACGGTACCGTCTTCGACGGCGACGTATTTGAAAATTTTGTAGCTGCGATTCATAAGATTGATGTATTCGTGGACGGCAGCCCGATTTTCATCAGAGATGAGGCTGTCAGCCATTTGTACGCGAATGATGGTGAAAATGGAATTGTCTATGATGACGGCAAAGGGGACGGCATAGTCGTCCACTTGGATGGATGAACGAAACAGGACAGCGTTGTTCTCGTCGAAAAGGTCTTCGCGCACAAACGCGGTGATGTTGTTTTCTTTGCAATAGGTTTCCCATTTTTTCGCTTTTTGATTTTCAGCCATGACGGATTCTCCTTTTGTGGGACAGAAATATTTTTTCTATCATACAGGAAGCGGGCGGTGAAGACAAGAATTTTTTACTTTGTTTGGCCGTTTGGTGTTGCTTACGGATTTTATGTTTTTAGGATAACGGAAGGACGGCAGTCGGATACGTGAAGTGGGTATGGCCGAGCCGTTTTGGTCTTTCAATTTTTATGGAAAGGAGCGGGGGATTCATGGTATAATGAAAGAAATTTTAAGGGGTCGATAGGGAGAAAGGGGGCGGCGTGATGGAGTCTTTGTTTTCGATGACAGGCGACGCGAAGCGGTTTGCGCCGCTGGCGGATCGGATGCGGCCGCGGATGCTTTCGGAGGTGGCCGGGCAGGAGGAAGCTGTCGGCGAGGGGACGTTTCTGCATCAGATGATTGCGCGCGATACGGTGCCGTCGCTTCTCCTTTTCGGACCGCCCGGTTGCGGGAAGACGACGATTGCGCAGGTGGTGGCGCATATGACGAAGTCTTCTTTTGTGAAACTGAATGCGACGGCGAGCGGGACGAAGGAAATTCGCGAAGTGGTCACGGCGGCCAAGGAATCGTTGGATCTCTACGGGCGGCGCACGATTGTTTTTATCGATGAAATTCACCGTTTCAATAAAGGGCAGCAGGATGTGCTGTTGCCGTATGTGGAGGATGGGACGTTCGTTCTGATCGGGGCGACGACGGAGAATCCGTATTTTGAAATCAATGGGCCGCTTTTGTCGCGGTTGCGTCTCATTCGGCTTGCGGCGCTTTCGGAGGCGGCGCTTCTTCGGATTTTGCAAGGGGCGCTAACGGACGCGGAGCGCGGGCTGGGTCGGAACGGGTATCGGGTGTCGGATGCGGTCTTGTCGGATATCGTTCGTTTGGCGGGCGGAGATGCGCGGATGGCGCTCAATTTGCTTGAGCAGGCGACAGCGCTTTTGCCGGAGGGCGGAGAGCTCACGGCGGAGGTGTTGACACGAGTGGTGGGCGAGCCGATTGCGCGCTATGACAAGGACGGCGATTATCATTACGATATCGTGTCCGCTTTTATTAAGAGTATGCGCGGAAGCGATCCGGATGCGGCGCTTCATTATATGGCACGAATGATCGAGGGCGGTGAGAAACCGTCTTTTATTTCCCGTCGCATCATGATCTGTGCGGCCGAGGATGTGGGGCTGGCGGATCCGGAAGCGCTTCGTATCGCGGTGGCGGCGGCGCAGGCAGCCGAGATGGTCGGTTTCCCGGAAGGGCGGATTCCTTTGGCGGAGGCGGTGATTTACATTTGCCTTGCACCGAAGAGCAACAGCGCGATTGAGGGGATCGATGCGGCGATGGCGGACGCGAAGCAGTATGGAAATATTTCTGTTCCGCCGTATTTGAAGGATGCGCATTACAGCGGAGCGAAAAAGCTCGGACAGGGTGTGGGGTATCGATATCCGCACGCGTACGGTGGCTGGGTGGCACAGCAGTATCTCCCCGATGAGCTTTTGGGGCATAGGTATTACGAGCCGATTAAAAACGGAAAAGAGAAGGAGCTGGCGAGGATTTGGAAGGAGCGCAGGAATGAGACGTAAGGAGGAAGCGGCGAAAGAAACGGCCGCGGCACCGGTCAAAGCTGCGGAAAAGAGAAAAACGACGAGACGAAAGCGTGCCGGTGCCGGAGATACGTTGTTTTATGAAATTTTGGGCGTGGTGCTGCTCTGCGTCGGGATTTTTGTGTGCGCGGGACTTTTGGGGGCGGCGACGGGGCCTTTCGGCGAGAGTGTCGCGGATTTGTTTCATTTGCTTTTTGGTGTGACGGCGATTGTGCCGGCGGCGGCGATTGCACTTTTTGGCGCGCGCTATCTGTACACGGGGCGCGGATTTTCGCTCACATGGCGATGGGTGCTGATTGGTTTTTTGTATGTGCTTGCGCTCGGCTGGTTGCATTATTTTGTCATGCCGGCGGGGCGGATTGTCTTTTTGCCGGATTGGGCGGGGCTTTTGGGCGCGGCAGTCGCGACGGGGTTGGCAGCTCTTTTGGGACATTTCGGAACGATGCTCGCGCTTTTGGCTCTCACGGTCTGTGACATTTTGTTTTTGACGCGTTGGCATATCAGCGGCGGCGTGCAGAAATTGGGCGAGAAGACGGAAACGGGTGTCAAAAAAGCATCGCAGGCGCTGGAAAAACGTCGTGCGGAACGAAAAGAAAGGACAGAAACCAAAATAGAAACAGAAGCGGCATCGGAAACGGAAATGATGCCGATACGATCCGATGTGGGTCTTCCGGAGGATTTTCTGTATCAAAAAGAGGAGCCGCAGGAAACGGCGGTCGACACGGCGGAATCGGAAAAAACTCCGATGATGCCGGAGTCGGAAGAGTCGTCATCGGAGAATGTGTTTCCGGCGGAAACGAAAGAAGCGGAGGTATCGGAAGAGAACGAGCCGGAAGAAAAAACGCCTGAAGCGAATGAGCCGGATGTAGAAATGCGGCTGGAAGAAACGGATGAGACACAGACGGAAAAAGAAGAGCCGACGTATCGATTTCCGCCTTTGACTTTGTTGCATCAGGGCGAGGCGGTGGCAAACGGACGCGCGGATTCGGAGAAAAATGCGACGCTTTTGGAGACGACATTCAAAAGCTTCGGCGTGGACGTGCGGGTTACCAATGTGACGACAGGTCCCACGGTGACACAATACGAAGTAGAGCCTGCGATGGGTGTGAAAGTGAGTCGGATTCTGAGCTTGCAAAACGATATCGCTATGGCGCTCGCGGCGACGCATATTCGCATCGAAGCGCCTATTCCGGGAAAATCGGCTGTGGGGATCGAAGTGCCGAACGCTAAAGCGACGGAAGTGCCGCTGGGCGACGTCTTGGATTCGGAAGATTTTAAGAAGGCACGTCGCGGAGTCCCTGTCGCGCTGGGAAAGGACATCACGGGGCGCACGGTCGTCGCCGATCTCACCAAGATGCCGCATCTTTTGATCGCAGGCTCGACGGGAAGCGGCAAATCCGTGTGTATCAATACGATTATTACGAGTATCCTGTATCGTTGCGATCCGGATGCGGTGAAGCTCATTTTGGTCGATCCAAAGGTCGTGGAACTTTCGGTTTATAATGGGATTCCGCATCTGCGTATCCCCGTTGTGACGGATCCGAAACGGGCAGCCGGCGCATTGCATTGGGCAGTACAGGAAATGGAGGATCGCTATCGGCGGTTTTCGCTGGATCACGTCCGCGATATTAAGGGGTATAATGAAGCCAATCCGGAGACGCGGCTGCCGTACATCGTCATTATTATCGATGAGCTGGCCGATTTAATGATGGTGGCGAAAGAAGGCGTAGAAACAGCCATCTGCCGTCTGGCGCAAAAAGCGCGCGCAGCCGGGATTCATATGGTGCTGGCGACGCAGCGTCCCTCGACGAACGTCATCACCGGCACGATCAAAGCCAATATTCCGAGTCGCATTTCTTTTGCCGTTTCCTCTCAGATTGATTCCCGCGTCATTTTGGATACGGCAGGGGCGGAGAAATTGGTTGGCAAGGGCGATATGCTGTTTCATCCCATCGGGGCGCCGCATCCGGTGCGTGTGCAAGGCGCTTTCATTTCCGATGAAGAAGTGGCGGCTGTGACGGATTTTATTAAGCAGGACACAGCGGAGATCGTGGAGTATGAGGCGATCAATTTAAGTCTTCCCGCTGAGGAGCCGGCCTCGGAAGAAGGGAGCCTATTTGAAGAAGATGAACTCTTATGGGATGCCGCGGAATGGATTTTGGACACGAAAAAAGCGTCTGTTTCCATGTTGCAGCGTCGTTTCCGAATCGGGTACACAAGAGCCGGGCGTCTCATGGATACATTGGAACGCATGGGCATCGTCGGGCCTGCGGACGGCGCGAGACCTCGTGAGATTTTAATGACGAAAGAAGAAGTGCAGGAGCATTTCCATGGAGATTAATACATTTGAAACGATAGGCAAGACCCTCCGTGCCATCCGTGAAGAGCGGGGCTGGGATCTGGACCGTGTGTCGCGAAAGACGTATATTCGCGCCAGTTATCTGGAGGCCATTGAGGAAGAGCGCTATACGGACATCGGGGAGCCTGTTTTCGTGAAAGGTTTCATCCGCAATTACGCCAATGTGCTGGGGCTGGACGGGGATATGGCAGTCATGCAATGGAATAAGGAGCAAAAAACAGAAGGAGCGTGGGGTCCTCGCAAAAAGTCGGCCATGGCTCTTCCGTCAGAGGCGTATGAGGTGGGACAAGTCAAAAAGAAGAGACGGCCTTTCACGGTGGCAGAGCGCGCGATTCTGACTTTGCTTTTTATGGCGATCATGGTTGTTTGGGCTTGGATGGTGTATCTGTGATCGGGGTGCGAGGATGAAACGAATCGGAGCGGTATTCTTGTTTCTCCTTCTTGTCGCGGCAGTGTTCGGTGCGCTTTGGTTACATTTAGAGATGAAGCGGCAAGAAGCGGCGCAGAGCGTGTCGGCGACGGAGACGGAGACGGGGACGCAACGGCTCCTCATTTATAGCCAATGGCCGCCGGGAATGGCGCCTGTTTTGGCGGAGGCAGCGAAAGGAAATGCCGATATTTCCGTCGAGATACGGGAAATGACGGCGGATGAGATGAAAATGGCTGTCCGAGAAGGGCGGCGGGCACAGGTTTATTTGGCATCACAAAGAGTCTTGATGGATTTGGCCAAGGCCGGAGCGTTTTCGCCGCATACATCCGGTGCGACGGATACGGTTTTGGCGGATTTCAAAGACAAAGACGGATTTTGGACGGGTGTGTGGATGAATCCTGTCGTTTTCGCCGTCAATGCCGATTTTGAGAAACGGAATCCGGATTTTCTGTATTCGTGGAATGATGTGTTGCAGCGAGGAAATGTGCGGCTGGTCATGCTGGATTTCTCAGCGACGGCTTTTTCGACGGATAGTCTGATGTCTCTCGTGGAGCATTACGGGACGGATGAAGCGTATCGATTGCTGGGAGCGGCCTCGTCTCATGTGGTGCAATACGCGGAATTTCTTTCGACGCCGGCGCAAATGGCGGCGATGGATAAATGCGATATCGGCATTTCCGGCTATCGGGAAGCGAAAAAGCTGGTTGATGACGGTCTGCCGATCCGATGGCTCTACCCGGAGGACGGCACGTGGTGTTTTCTGTACGGTGCGGCATTGGACAAAGAGGCCGGGGAAGAGGCGGCGGCTTTTTTGGATTGGCTTTTGACGGACGGCGGGCAAGATGCAAGGTGGCAGAAAGCCGGATACGATTTTATGCAGGTCAATGCCGAAGGATTGCCGGAGGATGCGCACGGGAGGCAGCCGGAATTTTGGTCGCTTTTGAAACGCTACACGGAGAGCGGGCAAAAAGATTTGACGGAGCGCTGGATACGAAGCGTTCGATTTGGGATAAGTGATTCCGCGACATTCGGTGAACCGGAATAAAGGAGACAGAGGAAACGGAATGAAAAAGAAACTCGGATTTATCAGCCTCGGCTGTTCGAAAAATTTAGTGGATACGGAAAAAATGGTCGGGCTCATGGAAGAAGGCGGCTATGAGCTGACGGAGCAGTTGGAAGAGGCGGACGTCATCATCGTCAATACTTGTACTTTTATCGAGCCGGCCAAGGATGAATCGGTGGAGACGCTTTTGGAAGCGGCTTCGTATAAAAAATCGGGTCACTGTGAGAAATTGGTTGCGGCCGGATGTCTCACGCAGGAATTTCAGGCGGAACTTGCCAAAGAAATTCCGGAAATCGATATTCTGCTGGGTACGAATTCTTGGCATCGCATTTTGGAAGCGGTCACGGAATCGTATCGGGAGGATAAAGCGGTGCAATGTTTTGATACCGCGCCGTGCGAGCATGAAGAACTCATTCCCCGTCGCGTGACGACGCCGGCGTACAGTGCGTATGTCAAAATCGCAGAGGGGTGCAGCAACGGTTGCACATTTTGTTATATTCCGTATGTGCGCGGACGAATGCGGAGTCGCCCCATTGACAGTGTCATGACGGAGGTGAAAGAACTTGCGGCGCGCGGCGTGACGGAAATCAATGTGATTGCGCAGGATGTCTCGTGCTACGGACGCGACTTGCGCGACGGGACGACACTTTCGGCGCTGCTTCGAGAAATGGTGAAAATTGACGGGATCAAATGGATTCGTTTATTTTATTTATATCCGACGAATTTTACGGACGAACTTTTGGCGCTCATTGAGACGGAGCCGAAGATTTGTAAATATGTCGACATTCCGCTGCAACATATCAGCGATTCCGTGTTGGCAAGGATGCATCGGCGCGATACGGCGGCGGACATTCGGCGACTTTTGCAAAAAATCAGAACTCAAGAAATCCCCATCGCTGTTCGGACGACGCTCATGGTCGGGTTTCCCGGAGAAACGGAAGAAGATTTTCAAGAATTGGTCGATTTCGTGAAGGAAACGAAATTTGACGCAATGGGTGCTTTCATGTTTTCTCCGCAAGACGGTACGCCGGCGGCGAAAATGGATAATCAAATTCCGGAGAATGTGAAGGAAGCGCGCTATGATTTACTGATGGCGACACAGGCCGCTGTTTCCGAAGAAAATGATCAAACGCTTATCGGGTGGGAAACAGATGTTCTTGTCGAGGAACTGACGGAAACGGAGGATGGCAGCCGGCAGGCCATCGGTCGCACAGAGCTTCAAGCGCCGGAGGTGGACGGCGTGACATACGTCGAAAATCCGGGCGATGCCAAGCCGGGGGATTACATTCGGGTGCGCATCACGGATGGGTATGCGTATGATTTGATAGCGGAAAGAATTGGAATGGGATGAGAAATATTTGGGCGCGGAAAGCGATTTCCAAAAGCGGGTCGGCAAAGCGTTTCGCTATGCGGTATAATAAAGAGGCAAAGGCGCTGCTGGCTCTTTTGCAAGAAAAAAATTTGACATTTTCGGCGGCGGAGTCTTGTACGGGCGGATTGATCGGAAAATGGCTGACGGATATTCCGGGGAGCAGCGCGTGTTTCAAAGGAAGTGCCGTGACGTATTGGAACAGCGCTAAAGAAGCGGTGCTGGGCGTTTCACCGGAAACGCTGGCAATGTATACGGCCGTGTCGGCTGAGACGGCTAAAGAAATGGCAGAAGGCGCGAGAAAATTGTATGAGACAGATTTCGCCGTTTCGACGACGGGCTACGCGGGTCCCGGAAGAGGGGAACGCGGCGAACCGGCGGGACTGGTATACATCGCCGTTTCCGGAAAATTCGGTACGGAAGTCCACAGGGAGCAATTCTTTGGCACGCGGCGAGAGGTGCGTGAGGCCGCCGCGCGGAAAGCGTTTTTGTACGCAGCTGATTCTATACGGAAAAAAGATTTTTAAAAATAAATTTCATTTTTGTTTTTTGGAAAAGAGAGGGTACAGATATGTCAACCAAACAGGAAAGACCGGATATTATTATTCCCGCCAGCATGGAAGATCGAAAAAAAGCGCTGGAAACGGCGATAAAGCAGATTGAAAAGGAATTTGGTACGGGCTCTATTATGAAGCTCGGGGATATGGGCGCTCAAATGAATATGGATGTCATTCCGACGGGCTCCTTGGCGCTCGATATCGCAGTCGGTGTCGGCGGGTATCCGAGAGGACGTGTCATTGAAATTTACGGACCGGAATCGTCCGGGAAGACGACGCTTGCTCTTCATGCGATTGCAGAGGCTCAAAAAATGGGCGGCGTCGCGGCTTTTATCGATGCCGAGCACGCATTGGATCCGATTTACGCGCATCATTTGGGTGTCAATACGCACGATCTCTTGATTTCGCAGCCGGATTACGGTGAGCAGGCGCTCAACATTTGCGAAGCGCTTGTGCGGAGTGCCGCAGTCGATATCATTGTTGTCGATTCCGTCGCGGCGCTTGTGCCGAAGCAGGAAATTGACGGAGATATCGGCGATGCGTCCGTCGGTCTTCATGCGCGGCTGATGAGCAAGGCCATGCGGAAACTGACGGGGATCATCAATCGTACCGGGGTCGTCGTTATTTTTATCAATCAGCTTCGCGAAAAGGTCGGCGTCATGTTCGGTAATCCGGAGACGACGACAGGCGGCCGTGCGCTGAAATTTTACTCATCCATCCGCATCGATATTCGTCGCGGGGAAGCGATTAAGTCCGGAAATGACATCATCGGGAATCATACCCGTGCCAAAGTCGTCAAAAATAAAGTCGCCCCGCCTTTCAAAGTGGCGGATTTCGATATCATGTACGGGGAAGGGATTTCCAAAGAAGGTACGCTTCTGGATATTGCTGTTGCCATGGATCTCATCAAGAAGAGCGGTGCTTGGTTTGCATATAACGGGACACGCGTGGCACAGGGACGCGAAAATGCGAAGAAATATCTCCGTGAAAATCCGGAGATTTATCAAGAAATTGATAAAATCATTCGTGACACGCTTATGGCTGAGCCACAGAAATTTGAAGATGGCGTCATAGCGACAAACGATGATGATGAGGCTCCGGCAGTCGAAGCCAATGAAGAAAAATAAGACAGCTCTCGAAGCGGCGTTGCACCTCTTGGGCTATCGCGCGCAAAGCGAAAAGGAGCTCCGTCGGAAACTCAGGCAACGCGGCTTTTCGGGAAGCGATATTGACAACGCCGTCGAGGAGCTCTATCGCTGCGAATATCTGAACGATGAGGAGCTGGCAGCGGAGATTTTCGAAAATTACCGGCGGGACGGCCTCTACGGAAATCGCTACATCAAGCAGAAATTGCAGACGCGCGGCCTTTCTTGTGAGGACGTTCTTACGCCGGAAGAAGAGGAGGAAAAGGCGGAGCTGGCACTGCAAAGGAAAGAGGCATCGGTGCCCGGCTATCGGTCGGATTACCCGCGTGCCGCCGCTTTCTTGGCGCGTCGCGGTTTCTCCTATGATGTCATTCGACATGTTCTTTCCCATTGGGAGGAGTAAAAAACGGTATGGAAATTTTGCAAAATCCCATTATCCAATCCGTCTTGGCCGCTGTTATTTTTCTTTCCATTTTGACGGAAGTCAAGACGGCCGGGTTTTCCGGCGGCGGGCTCGTCGCGCTTTTGGGTGGGATGCTCTTGCTTTTCGGTGCGGGCGAGACGTGGCCGTTAACGGAAAGTCTGCTGTATTTCGGCGGGCTTTCTTTGATATTGCTGGATTTATTTGCGCTGTTCACGGGCTTTGTCACCGTGGCGGGACTGGTGGCGGTCATGACGGCTTTGTTTCTCCTCTTCGGATCGGGTTTCGGTGCGACATTGGTCCTCGTGGTCGGTGTCGTGCTGGCCGTCATGGTGCTGCTTTTTTTGGACAAGAAACTGCCGGACAATCCTGTCTGGCGCAAAATTTCTCTCTCGCTTTCACTTTCTTCGAAAGAAGGATATCGGTCCTCTGTCGAAGATTTATCCCCCTATGAAGGGAAACGCGGCATCGCGAAGACGGTGCTTCGTCCGGCGGGAAAAGCGGAAATCGAAGGTAAAGTGGTAGACGCCGTAACACAAGGGGATTTCATCCAAGCGGGCGAGCCGGTCCTCGTCATCAAAGCCGAATCCAATCGCGTCGTGGTGGGGAAAGGACAGGGATGAGGGGCTAAACTTTTTGCATTTTTCTTTTTGCGGCAAGAGTGCTGAAAAGCTGACTGCTGATAGAGATGAGGAGATTTCCCATTTCTATTAATAGAAAGCCGGCCATTATCTATGCCGTAAAATTTGAGAAAGGAAAAAGCTTTGCTCCCCATCTCTGTCTTGCGAAACTTATTCACTGCAAATGCCGCAAAAGCTAAGGAAGCGCTGATTAAATCGTTATCTTATTTTGTGATAAGCATAATTATGCAA
>CAVEFO010000023.1:0-28950 GCA_963615055.1 Lachnospiraceae bacterium | reverse complement strand
GAGTGTGTATCGCACAGAGGGGGCTGTCTCGCAGGAGCTGGCGGCGCTTCGTAAGAACAATGACAAGCTCACGGCGCAGAATGCGGCACAGCAAAAAGAGATCTCGGCGCTTCGTGCACACAATGAAAAAATGCAGAAGCAGATCGAGATGATTCTTTCGCAGATGAAAATGTCGAACCGGGTAGAGAAGACGGCGAAATAATTGCCGGCAGGACCTTTCGACTTTTCATATATTTCTCCAATAGTCGAAAACGACGGCGAAAGGGGCAGATTTAGGTCTGCCTCTTTTGCTTTGGAAGTGTACCGGGGAATCGGATGTTCAGATTTAAGGCAGTTGGCAATTAGCAATTAGGAGTCATGGAAAGCGGAAGTGCTTTCGCCTAAAAGTGAATAACTGATAATCAATCACTATTTTTTGAGTCTGACAAAAAAGCTAAGCAAGTATCTGACGGTTGACGTCTGATGGCTCGCCCGCGATGAGTCGCCCGAAGTCAAGCCGGCTATCTCATCATGGTTTCCTTTGTCATTCAATTTGCCCCGTATACCTCACAATGTGGTATAATGACAAATACAAATTTGTTTACGCAAGTCAATATTTCTTGAAACAAACACGGAAGGATACCTGTATGGATTCTATCTTATTTGATATACGCCATCTGATGCATGCGTATGAGGCGGAGGATGGGTCGGAGTACCGGGCGCTCTCCGATGTGTCGTGCCGGATCGGGAAGGGCGAATTTACGGCGATCATCGGGACGAACGGGAGCGGGAAATCGACGCTCGCGCGGCATTTGAATGCGCTTCTGTTGCCGACGGAGGGAGAAATCTTTGTCGAGGGGCTTTCGACGGCCGATCCCGAAAATGTGTGGATGATTCGCCAGCGCGTGGGGATGGTTTTCCAAAATCCGGATAATCAGCTGGTCGCGGCGGTCGTGGAAGAGGAAGTCGCATTCGGACCGGAGAATTTGGGTGTGCCGACGGAAGAAATTCGGGGTCGTGTCGATGAGGCTCTCGCAAAGGTCGGGATGAGCGCGTATCGATTGCACGCGCCGTCCATGCTTTCGGGCGGGCAGAAGCAGCGGATTGCAATCGCGGGCGTCTTGGCGATGCATCCGGATTGCATCATTTTGGATGAACCGACGGCGATGCTCGATCCCGTGGGGCGCGCCGAAGTGATGAAGACGGTGCACGAACTGAATCAAAAAGAAGGGATTTCCGTCGTCCTGATCACGCATTTCATGGAAGAGGCGGCGACGGCGGATCGGGTGCTCGTCGTCCACAAAGGGAAATTGGTGACGGAAGGGACGCCGCGGGAGGTCTTTTCGTCGCCGGAGAAATTGGTGGAAATCGGGCTTGATGTCCCCGTTTCCGTTGATTTGGCGTATGAACTTCGGAAAAAAGGAATTTCCGTCCGCACGGATTGTCTGACGGACGAGGAGCTGGGAGAGGCATTATGTCGATACGCGTCGAGCAAGTGAGCTTTGTGTACGGCGCGGGGACGCCGTATGAGAAACGGGCGCTTTCGGATGTGGATCTGACGATTGAAAAAGGTGAATTCGTCGGGATTATCGGGCATACGGGAAGCGGGAAATCCACGCTGATTCAGCATTTGAACGGGCTTTTGCATCCGTCAACGGGCCGTGTCACGGTGGACGGCGTCGACCTCGCCGGTAAGGACAAGGAAGCGATGGCCAAGCGCCACGCGGTGGGCATGGTCTTTCAATATCCGGAGCAGCAGCTTTTTGAGGAAACGATTGCCGAGGATATCGCGTTCGGGCCGCGCAATTTGGGCTGCGACGAGGCGGAGACGGAGAAGCGCGTGAAAGAGGCGATGGCAGCTGTCGGACTGTCTTATGAAACATATGCGAAGCGTTCGCCTTTCCGTCTTTCGGGCGGGCAAATGCGGCGCGTGGCGATCGCGGGGGTCTTGGCGATGAAGCCGGATTTCCTCATTTTGGATGAACCGTCGGCGGGACTGGATCCTGTGGGACGGCGGGAAATTTTTGCGCAGATTCGGGCTTGGTACGAAGCCGGCGCGTTTTCGGTCATTTTGGTTTCGCACAATATGGATGACATCGCGCGGCTGGCGACGCGGCTCTTGGTGATGGACCACGGGAAACTCGTGCTGGACGGCGCGCCGATGGATTTATTTCTGCATCATCGGGAAGAGTTGTTGGCGGCGGGCGTCGATGTGCCGCCGCTCACGGAGACATTGCTGTCGCTCTCGGCTCGGGGCATTGCGGTGCCAAAGACGGCGGTGACGGCGAAAGAAGCCGCTGCCGGTATGGTGAAAGCGTGGAAGGAGGCGGGACTATGCTGACAGATATCACGCTCGGGCAGTATTATCCCGGAAACTCCTTCCTGCATCGCATGGATCCGCGGGCTAAAATTCTGTGCACGATGATTTTTATCGTGGCGATTTTCTTGGCGAAAGACGTCGTTTCCTACAGCCTCGTGACGGCTTTTATCGGGCTTTGCATTGCCGTTTCCGGTGTGCCGTTCCGCATGGTGGTGCGCGCGGTGAAGCCGCTGTGGCTCATTTTGCTTTTCACGATGATGATTCACGTGCTTTCGACGCCGGGGAATGTCGTCTGGGAATGGGGCTGGTTTTCCGTGACGGAGGAAGGCCTCCGGAACGGGACGCTCATGACGCTTCGCCTCGTGTACTTGATTGGTTTTTCGTCGCTTCTGACGTACACGACGAGCCCGATTACGCTGACGGACGGGATTGAGTCGCTGCTCTCGCCTTTCCGGCGCATCGGCGTACCGGCGCATGAGCTCGCGATGATGATGACGATTGCGCTGCGTTTCATTCCGACGCTTTTGGAGGAAACGGATCGCATTATGAAGGCGCAGGCGTCGCGCGGTGCGGATTTCTCTTCGGGAAATATATGGCAGCGGGCGAAAGCGATGGTGCCGCTCTTGGTGCCGCTTTTCATTTCCGCTTTCCGTCGTGCGGACGATTTGGCGACGGCGATGGAAGCCCGGTGCTATCGAGGCGGAGAAGGCCGGACGAAAATGCACGTTCTTGCCTACAGCGGACGGGACGCGGCAGCCTTTTCAGCGGTTCTGGCCGTGACGGCGGTGCTTTTTGTCAAATGGTGGATGGGTTTATAGGAAATCATTTTTGAAAATCGGTCAAAGGAGGAATTGACGATGGAAGATTGTATTTTTTGTAAAATCGCGGCGGGAGAGATTCCGAGCAACAAAGTCTATGAGGATGAAAATTGGTTGGCGTTTCGGGATATCGAGCCCTGTGCGCCGGTGCATATCCTTGTGATTCCGAAATTTCACGTCAAAAACATTTTGGATTTTGACGAAGAAGCCAATCGCAAATTCGCCGATTTCTTTCTCGTCGTCAAAGAAATTGCGGAGAAAGAAGGACTGTCGGCAGACGGCTTCCGCCTCGTGATGAATACGGGCGAAAAAGCGGGCCAATCCGTTTTCCATTTCCACGCGCATATCATCGGAGGAAAAGAACTCGGCTGGCCGCCGTTTCCGGAAGGGTGAAAAACAGAAATGAGAAATAAGGAGCAGAGCGTGATGCCTGCTCCTTTTTCGTGATATTTAATTTAAAAGGATCTGCGGACAGAGAGAGGAGTGTGAATCTCGGCGGTGCGCAATGAAATTAAAACATCGGATTATTCGGCGCTTGAAGGCTGATTGTCCGATGTTTTGATTGATTGTACATGGCTTTATTTTCACATAAATAGAAGCTGGACCAAGAGCATATAGGTGGCTGTCCCTACGACCATGCTGATCATGAAATTTTTATATTTGAGATGTGTGAGCACGGTGGCGGCGATGCCGAGGAGTTCGGGCGCACCGTGGTTTCCCGTCATCCAAGAGACGTCTTTTAGGCAATAGATGACGAGGAGCGCGAAGACGGCGGCGGGGAGAGCGCCTCCCAGATAGCGGATGTAGGGGGAGAGGTTTTTTCCGGGGCTAAAGAGGAGGAAGGGAAGGAAACGGGTCGTCATGCTGGCGGCGGCGCAGATGGCAATGGTGGCGATTTCTTGCGGAAATGTCATGGGAGGCCTCCTTTCTGTGCGATGGGACGGCGAAAAACGGTGAGGAGAAGCAGAATCAAAAGGAGCGCGGGAAGCATAAAGCGGTCGGCGCCGAAGAGGAGAAGCGATCCGATGGCCGCCGTAAATCCAATCACGGCGGAGTAGGGCTGTTTCTCTTTTTTGAATTGGTCGAGGAAGATGACGACGAACATGGCGGTCATGACGAAATCAAGGCCGCGAAGGGGAAGGCCGGTGAGGATATTTCCTACGAGGCCGCCCATGAGCGCGCCGCTGACCCAGTAGAGGTAATCAAGGAGGCTGACGAAGAAATAGAACCAGCCGCGGTCGATGCCTTTGGGAATGGTCGCGGTGTAATTCAAAGCGAAGGTCTCGTCGCAGAGCCAGTAGATGAGGAACGGTTTCTTCCAGCCGAGTCCTTTGTATTTCTCCAGCATGGAGATGCCGTAGAAGAGATGGCGGGCTTGGACGAGAAGGGCTAGGATGGCGGTGCCGACGGGGGAAAAGGGCGCAAGCAAAAGGGACACGGCGATGAATTCGAGCGAGCCGCCGAAGATGATCATGGCCATGAAAAACGGATACCAGAAAGAGAATCCGGCGACGTGCATGTAGAGGCCGTAGCTGAGGCCGACAAACCAAAAGCCCGCGAAGATGGGAAGCGTATAGGGAAAGGCTTCGCCGAAGGCGCGGGCGATATGGGACGATTTCATAAAATAGGGAAACTCCTTGGAAACAGAAAAATCAGTTACTCTTTTGGTGCACGACCATTTGCGGATAGGGGATGTCGATGCCGGCGCGGTCAAGGGCGCTCTTGATCTCGATGTAGAGAGCGTGACGCGCGTCGTAATACGTTTCTCTCGCGACGCCGATGCGGGCGTAAACGGTAATAGCCGAGTCGCCCAAGTTTTCGACATAAATTTTGACGGCGTCCGGCTGTGTGACGTAGGGATTTTTCAGGATGGTTTCTTGCATGAGGCGTACACATTCGGAGAGGTCCGTATCGTAACCGACGCCGATTTGAAACTCGATGTTGCGGATGTCCAAGGCCGAGTAATTGACGACGACGGTCGCCGTGGCGGTGCTGTTTGGAATGACGACGAGTTGATTTCCGAGCGTCAAAAGTTCGGTGTACATGATGCGAATGCTTTTGACGGTGCCGCCGTAGCCGGCCATGGAGACGTAATCGCCGACGCGATACGGATGGAAGAGCAGAATAAAAATGCCGGAGGCGACGTTGCTGGCCTTGTCTTTGAGCGCGAGCCCGATGCCAAGCCCGATGCCGCCCATGGCGGCCGATAGCGTTGTCGTCGAGACCCCGAGCGTCCCCAGCGCCATCAAAAAGACAATCAGGAGCAGGAGATAGTATACGCTTTCGGTGATGAAGGTAATCGCGGAATGTTCCACATTGGCGCGCGTGAGAATTCGGTGCAGAATTTTCCGAATCCAGCGGGAAACGAAAAAGCCGACGGTGCCGATGAGAAGGGCAAAGGCAATCTCGAAGGCGTGGGAAACAAGTTTCTGGGCGATGTTTTCCAACATTTCTTCCGACCAGTGCTTGGCAATGGTTTCTTGCAGATTGGCAGCATTCATGTGCGGGTCTCCTTTTCTGTTTTATTTTCTTGTTTATTGTAACATAGGAGGAAAGAGGCACGGGGGGCGTGAGAAATTTTGCTTGTCATTGAGATGTGACGGACGGAAAATGGCGAAAGCTGAAGTGTCAAACGAAAATCAGAAAATCGTTTCAAGACATAGAGATGAAAACCGGATTTCCTCCTAAAAGGCCGCTATATTCCTCTTGGAGCGCTTTTGTGCTATAATCAATTTGAATAATCAGTCGGTATCGACTTGTTTGACGGAAAGGAGTGGACATGGACGATATGACGAGCTGGTCCGAAGGGAAAATCCTTCCCACCGGACTGGAAAAGGAGATGAAGACGTCGTATATTGATTATGCGATGTCGGTCATCGTGACGCGCGCGCTGCCGGATGTGCGGGACGGTCTGAAGCCGGTGCATCGGCGCATTTTGTATGCGATGCAGGAGGCGGGGATGCTTCCCGGAAAGGCGTACAAAAAATCGGCGCGTATTGTCGGCGACGTGTTGGGGAAATACCATCCGCACGGCGATTCGGCGGTGTACGAATCGGCGGTGCGTATGGCGCAGGATTTCTCGACGCGTTATCCTTTGGTTGACGGGCACGGGAATTTCGGCTCTATCGACGGGGATTCGCCGGCGGCTATGCGTTATACGGAAATGCGTATGGCCAAGATTACGACGGAAATGCTGCGGGATCTCGACAAAGACACCGTGGATTTCATGCCGAATTACGACGGTTCATTGCAGGAGCCGGTCGTGCTGCCGTCCCGTATTCCGAATTTGTTGGTGAATGGATCGTATGGGATCGCGGTCGGGATGGCGACGAATGTCCCGCCGCACAATTTGGGTGAAGTGGTCGACGCTCTGTGTCATATGATTGACAATCCGGATATCACCGTGGAAGAATTGATGCAAGACATCAAGGGCCCGGATTTCCCGACGGCGGCGCTTATCATGGGGAGAAGCGGCATCGAATCGATGTATCGGACGGGGCGCGGGGCCATGACGGTGCGTGCACGGACGGCCATCGAGGAAATGGATCGCGGCAAGAGCCGCATCGTCGTGACGGAGCTGCCGTATCAGGTGAATAAGGCGCGCCTCATTGAGAGCATCGCCGATTTGCAGCGACAAAAGGTGCTGGATGGCATCACGGCGCTGCGCGATGAATCGGACCGCGACGGGATGCGGATTGCCATCGAGCTCCGCGCCGACGTTTCCCCCCAAATCATGCTGAATAATCTCTTTAAGCACACGCAGATGCAGACGACATTCGGCGCGATTCTTTTGGCGCTCGTCGACGGGCATCCGCGTATCCTGACGCTGAAGCAGATTCTGTATTATTATTTGAAACATCAGGAAGAGGTCATCACCCGCCGGACGGTCTTTGAGCTGGATAAAGCGAAGGCGAAGGCACACATTTTGGAAGGCCTCCTCATCGCGCTCGATCACATCGATGAAGTCATTCGCACCATTCGTGAATCGAAGACGGATGAAATCGCGAAAGCAGCTTTGATGGAGCGTTTCGCCCTGTCGGAAAAGCAAGCGGTCGCCATCTTGGATATGCGTCTGCGTCGTCTGACCGGGCTGGAACGCGACAAGATCGAAGAAGAATACAAAGACGTAAAGGAGCGCATCGCGTATCTGGAAGATTTGCTCTCTTCTCGCGATAAAATCATGGGCGTCATCAAGGAAGAACTTTTGGATGAAAAAGCGCGTTTCAATGATGCGCGTCGCACGGAGATTACGTTTGACGCGACGGATCTCAATGCGCTCGACCTCATTCCGGACGAGCCGATGATCGTGACACTCACGGAGCAGAATTATGTGAAACGGATGTCGACGGACACGTACCGAAAACAGGGGAAAGGCGGCGTCGGCGTCGCGGGGATGAAGACGAAGGACGGCGATTTCGTGAAGAAACTCATCACGACATCGACGCACAACCGGATTCTCTTCTTTACGAATCAAGGGCGAGTCTTCCTGCTGCGGGCGGTCGATATTCTGCTCTCGAATACGCGCGCAGCCAAGGGCACACCGATCATCAATTTCCTTCCGGGGTTGGCAGACGGCGAAAAAGTGACGGAAATGTTTGACATGGACCAGGTGGGGACGGCCAAATATCTCTTCATGATCACGCGGCGCGGTTTCGTCAAGAAGACGGAATTTTCCGCGTATGAAAATGTCCGCAAAAACGGGCTCATTGCGATTTCTTTGCGCGACGAAGACGAGCTCATCGCTGTGCGGCCGACCGCCGATCACGACAATGTCATTTTGGCGACGCATCTCGGCATGGCGATTCGTTTTGACGAATCCGATGTCCGTCCGCAGGGGCGCGGTGCGCAGGGCGTGACGGGAATCAAGATGAAAAATGAAGAAGATTTCGTCGTCGGCGGGACTGTCGTGGGAGATGAGCAGGAAATTCTGACCGTTTCCGAAGACGGCTTTGCGAAGCGGAATCAGGCCGATGCCTACACGGCGCAGAAGCGCGGCGGTATGGGTACGCGGAATTTCGGGAAGAATAAGAAAGTCGTCGGTTTGGCGAGTGTGTGCGAGGACGATGAAGTCATCGCCGTCACGGAATCCGGCCAGACGATTCGCGTCCCGGTCTCGAATGTGTCCGTCAAGAAAGCGAAGACGGTGCAGGGCGTGCGCCTGATGAAATTACCGGAAGGCGACCGCGTGGCGTCGATTGCCGTGACGCCGACGGAAGAAGATGAGCGGGATTATCAGACGACGCTGATGTGATGGCTTCCGCTTTCCGTTGTCCGAGGACCGTTGTCCGTGGACCGTGTAACCGTGAACCGTGCGTGAGCAGTTTAAGGTATCATTGAGATGTGAGGCACGGTAAACGGTAAACGGTAAACGGATAACGGTAAACGGTAAACGGATAACGGATAACCGTGAACCGTGCGTGAGCAGCTCGGCGTGAAACGTATCATCTCACAAGAAAAGCAGACGATTTGCGGTCGTCTGCTTTTTGTTTGCGCCGCTTTTATCGCATGACGGAAAAACAGAGCCGTGAAGCGCAAGCGATTTTATTTTGTGATACAATAATAAAATTGAAACGGAAAGGATGGAGTGCGGGTATGAAATACAGTTCCTGGAAATCGCGGCTGATGATGTTGCTCTTGGCCGTCGTGAGTATCGTGGCCGCGTTTTATGTGTTTTGCTGGGTTCTCTCGCTCGGCGCGGCGCAGATTTTCAATGCCGTGGCTGAGCATCGGCGCCTGTTTCCCGGACGCGTGACGGTCGATGCCATTTCGGCAAATGTCTTGGGACAGGTTTCCTTCCAAAATTTGATTTGGACGCGGGATGACGGGACGCTTTTGGCGAAAATCCCGGATGGTACGGTGCGCCTTCGGGTGTGGGATGTCGTGACGAGAAATATCGGGACGAAGACGGTGTCCGAGGCCAATTTCAATAATGCGTATATTCATGTATTTTTGGATGATGAGCAGCGGTCGCTGGATGTCACGGAAGCGCCGGAAGAAGGAGAGAAAGACACGATCCGCATTCGCGGCGCTGACGCGAATCGCTATTTCGATTGTCAGTTGAAATTGGACAATTGCTCATTGGAGATTGATACGCCGGATCGGCATTTTGCGGTGGAGCACGTGCATCTCAACGCAAAATTGAATACGAGACGGGATCTCATGCTCGATTTTGACGCCGGACCATTTACGGGAAGTTGTGCGGCGAAAGAAATTCGGATTGACGGCAGGCTGGATTTGGCAAAAGAAGAGCCGGAATTTGATATGACACTTTTTGTGGACGGTTGCCGGCCGTCGTCACTCGGCGTCGGAGCGGATATCAATGATCCCGCTACCTTAAATGCGCGAATCACCGGTCCTCTGGAAGAACCGATTATCGACGGAGATTTGTCGGCGCCCACGCTCACGTTTCCGGGGATTGTTTTTGAGAACGTGAAAGGCACGATGCATTACCAAGACGGCATCTTGAAAGTGGCGCCGGTGACGGCGAAAGCGTATAAAGGCAATGTGGAGGCCGACGGCACGTTTAATTTGGATGAAAAGACTTATGTCGCGCACATCAAAGGGCACAATTTGGACGGACAGGCGGCTTCGCAAGATAACCGTCTCTCCGTGAAAGTGGAGCTCGATTTGACGCTGCGCGGGACGAAAGAGGGGCAGAAAGTCGATGGCTCCTTCCAATCCGGCGAAGGGCGCTACAGCATTTTGCCATTCAAAAAAATCACGGGCAAATTTGATCGCAGAGATGGCGTGTTGGGCTTTTATGATGTCGCGATTTCGCTCGCATTGGGTGAAGTGTCCGCCGATGCGTTCTATATCCGAAAAGGGCGCGTGGAAATGGGAAATATTTATCTCACGGATGCGCTTTCCGGCGAGAGAGAGCAGATTCTTTGATTGTGATTTCATAAAATGCAAGGGAAGATGAGAGCGTTTCCGCAAATCGGAAACATACAATTGCAGGGTTTTTGCGTCTTGGCGCCGATGGCGGGGGTGAGCGACGTCGTCTGTCGCGTATTGTCGCGTCGGATGGGCGCGGCGATGGTGACGACGGAAATGGTGTCGTCGCGCGGGCTGCACTACCGAAACGAAAAAACGGCGGAGCTTTTGAAAATGGTCGAAGAGGAGCGGCCCGTCGCACTGCAGCTTTTCGGAAACGATCCCGCAATCATGGCGGAGGCGGCGCAAATGGCGGAAGCGGCCGGGGCGGATGCGATTGATATCAATATAGGCTGCCCGATGCACAAGGTCGTGAAAAACGGAGACGGCTCGGCGCTGATGAAAGATTTGCCCCGCGCGGCGGCCGTCATTGAGAAGACGGTCTCGGCGGTCAAAGTGCCGGTCACGGTCAAAATGCGTCTCGGCTGGAGCCGGGAGACGATGAATGCGACGGAGCTCGCGCGTATGGCGGAGGCGGCCGGGGCAGCGGCTTTGACGGTCCACGGCAGAACGCGGGAAGATTTCTACAGCGGCGCGGCCGATTGGGAAGAAATCGCGCACGTCGTGGCGTCCGTTTCCATCCCGGTTTTCGGAAACGGGGATGTGACGGATGGGCCGTCGGCTGTGAAAATGATGAAAGAAACGGGCTGTGCAGGCGTCGCCGTCGGACGTGCGGCATGGGGAAATCCCTGGGTGTTTCGTGAAATCAATACGTATTTGGAAACGGGAGAGATGCTGCCGCCTCCGTCGCGGGAGGAGCGTTTGGCCATGGCGGCGGCGCATCTTCACGCGCTCGTCCTTGAAAAAGGAGAATACATCGCCGTCCGCGAAATGCGTGCGCACGCGAGCCGTTACCTCCACGGCCTTGCGTACGCGACATCTCTTCGCCGCGAGATTATGAAAGCGGAAACGGAGGAGGCGTTTTTGGCGGTGCTGTTTGGGGAGGAGCGTTGTCCGTTATCCGTATAACCGTTAGCGCGTGGAAAATTTGGGATTTCATCGTTTGTGAAAGGCGGTAAACGGCAAACGGATAACGAATTTGGCGACAAAAGCTTAGGAAATCGTCGGAAGCCTAAGCTTTTTATTTTGTCGTCTTTTTCCTTGACTCTATTCGCGCAAAATTTTATAATGAAACTGAAATTTTCTGTTTCTTTTATTTTGAAGGGAGTCAAAATGTTAGAAAAGTTGTTTGCGCTTTCGGAGCGCGGCACGACCGTGAAGACTGAGCTGATGGCGGGTCTCACGACATTTATTACGATGGCGTACATCATTTTCGTCGCGCCGGGGGTGCTTTCGGCCGCCGGGATGGATTCGAATGCGGTCTTTATCGCGACGTGTCTGGGCGCCGGGCTCGTCACGATTGCGATGGGTCTTTTGGTGAATTATCCGATTTGTTCGGCTCCGGGTGTGGGGATTTTGGCATTTTATGCGTTTACGGTGTGTATCGGAATGCAGGTGCCGTGGCAGACCGCACTGGGGGCTGTTTTTATTTCCGGGCTGGTTTTCCTCTTTTTGACGGTGACGCATATCCGTCAGATGATCATCGAAGGGATTCCGAATTCTTTGAAATCGGCCATCACGGTCGGGCTCGGACTTTTCATTTGCATTATCGGGCTCAAAATGAGCGGTCTCATGTCGGTGACGCTTTCGCTTTCGCCGGATGTGCTGAATGCCGTCGTGGAATCCGGTGGGCATTATGTGGCCGGCACGAATGACACGGTCTTCGGCCTCGGCAGCATGGTCAATCCGGAGCATTTGGTCACGATTTTCGGATTGTTTTTTACGGCGATTTTGATGAGCCGGAATATTCCGGGGTCATTTATCATCGGAATGTTGGTGACGACGCTGGTTTCTTATGCGGCCGGGGTGACGCATCTGCCGGAAAATTTCTCGCTGTTTCATTTGCCGGATTTTTCCAATACCAATTTCATGGAGCTGGATTTGGTCGGCGCTTTCCATATGGGGATTTTGACGATTGTCTTTACGTTCACATTCGTCGAGCTTTTTGACTCGCTGGGCGTCATGGTCGGGACGGTGAAAAAAGCGGGGCTGGCGGATCCGAAGACAGGAAACTTCCCGGGCATGGGGAAAGCGCTTTTCTGTGATGCGTGCGGCGTGTCGTTCGGTTCGCTTTTGGGCGTATCCACCATCACAGCCTACGTCGAATCGGTCGCGGGGGCCGGTGCGGGCGGTCGCACGGGCTTGACGGCGGTGACATGCGGCGTGCTGTTTTTGCTGGCGCTTCTCTTAGCGCCGGTCGTTGCGCTCATTCCCTCTGCGGCGACGGCACAGATTTTGATTTTGGTCGGCGCCTTGATGCTCGAGGGCGTGCGCGATATTGATTTCAGTGATTTTACGGAAGTCTTCCCGGCTTTTCTGACGATTGTTTTGATGCCGTTCACCTACAGCATTGCCAATGGGCTCTGCGGCGGGTTTGTGGCGTATGCCGTTTTGAAACTGGTGACGGGCAAGGGTCGCGAGGTACATCCGATTGTGTACATCTTGGCTGTCTTGGTCGCCGCTCGTTTTGTTTTCCTCGGAGACTGAGGATGGGGGCCGACTGTGCGTAGAAGCGTTACGCGCAGCCGGTTTTTTGTTCCGAAAAAACTGTTTTGCAGGATGTACTGAAAGATAAAAAATGTCGCGAAGCGACACCGCTTAAAACTAGATCTAGTAGCTGGTAGCTAATAGCTAACAACTATCTTGCGCCTGTCGCACAATGCTTAATCAAACAAATAAGGAGGACTCACTATGCAGGTAGCTGTTATCATGGGCAGCGATTCGGATTTGCCCGTTATGAAGAAAGCGTTTTCCGTATTGGACGATTTCGGCGTTTCCTATGCGGCGACCATTGCCTCCGCGCATCGGACGCCGAAGAAATTGGCGGAATTTGTAGAGGATGCGGAGAAGGACGGCGTGGTTTGTTTCTTGGCGGGGGCCGGGATGGCGGCGGCATTGCCGGGCGTGGTCGCGTCGCTGACGGAGAAGCCGGTCATCGGGATTCCGCTCTCGTCGGAGAAGCTGGACGGCATGGACGCACTCTTTTCTATTGTGCAGATGCCTTCGGGGATGCCGGTCGCGACGGTAGCAATTGACGGCGCGAAGAATGCGGCGTATCTGGCTGTGCAAATTTTGGCGTCGTCCGATAAAAAAATGGCGGAGAAATATAAAGAATTTCGCGCCGACCAAGCCAAAACCATTTACGAAAAAGATGAGAAATTCCAAAAAGAACTGCAAAAACATTGATGTGGACAAATGATAAAAAGCAATTGCAGGTTAATATAAAAAATCATCGTCGAAAGGCGATACCGCTGAAAAAAACGAATGGCTGACAGCTAACAATCAATCATCATCTTGCGCCTGACAAAAGATCCAAGCACGAGATTTGAGTTTCAAACTCACCGTGTATTTTTAAGGGAGGGGATTTTCATGACAGAGTATCAACCTTTTATGTCCGGAAAAGTACGGGAATTGTACGACATTGGTGACGCACTCGTGATGGTGTGCACGGATCGCATTTCCGCGTTTGATAAAATTTTGGCCGAGCCGATTCCGCGCAAAGGCGAAGTGCTGAATCGGATGAGTGAATTTTGGTTTGATTTCACGAAGGACATCGTGTCGAATCATATGATTTCCATTGACACGGCGGATATGCCGGAATTTTTCCGGAAATCGGAATTTGCCGGACGCAGCATGAAGGCGAAGAAATTGAAAATGATTCCGGTGGAATGTATCGTGCGCGGATACATCACGGGAAGCGGCTGGGAGAATTACCGGGAAACGGGGAAGGTGTGCGGGATTTCTCTGCCCGCCGGGCTTCAGGAATGTCAGAAACTGCCGCAGCCGATTTTTACGCCGTCCACGAAGGCGCCGCTCGGCGAGCACGATCAAAATATTTCCATGGAAGAAGGCGTGGCTTGGCTCGAGCCGCATTTCCCCGGCAAGGGGCGGCAGTACATGGAAGAGCTTTCGCGTCTCACGCTGGCACTCTATGAAAAATGCGCGGCGTATGCGCTGGAAAAAGGCATCATCATTGCGGATACGAAATTTGAATTCGGGCTGAATGAGGCGGGCGAGATTGTCCTGGGCGATGAAATGCTCACGCCGGACAATTCGCGTTTCTGGCCGCTTGCCGGCTATGCGCCGGGGAAGAGCCAGCCGTCGTATGACAAGCAATTTGTCCGCGATTATCTCCACGCACATCCGGGCGACAGCCTGCCGCAGGACATTATTGATAAGACGATTGGAAAATACATCGAAGCATACGAACTTTTGACCGGGAAACCATTCTGAAAACGACTACGGAGGGCATCCATGTACTACGATGACAAACCGCATGAAGAATGCGGCGTATTCGGTATTCTCGATCCGGCGCGGCAAGCGGCTTTGGAGGTGTACTACGGGATTTTTTCGCTCCAGCACCGCGGACAGGAAAGCGCCGGGATGACGGTGACCGACGGCGATGTGATGGAAACGACGCGCGGCATGGGCCTCGTCACGGAAGTGTTCCGAAAGCTTCCGGAAAGAGAGGGCCATATCGGCATCGGCCATGTACGCTACAGCACGACGGGCTCTTCGATTCCGAGCAATATCCAGCCGCTCCAGGTGGAATGCGAGGAAGGCTCTTTGGCACTCGCGCACAACGGCAATCTCATCAATACGGCGGCACTTCGTCGGCAGCTTCTTTTGGAGGGGGCCGATTTCCAGACGACGATGGACACTGAAGTCATCGTGAAGCTCGTCGCACGGTCTCGCAAGACCACCGTCGAAGAGAAAATCAAAGAAGTCATGGGGCTCTTGCAAGGGGCGTATGCGCTTGTCGCTTGTACGGGACAGGCGATTTACGGCGTGCGCGATCCCTTCGGCTATCGGCCGCTGTGCCTCGGCAAGACGGAGACGGGCTATGTATTGGCGTCGGAAACGGTCGCTTTTGATGCGATTGATGCGAAATTTGTCCGTGATGTCTTGCCGGGGGAAATCGTCACCGTGACAAAAGACGGCGTCGCCTCGACGATGTATGAGCCGGCCGTTTCTCATCCGCGTGCGATTTGTTCTTTTGAATACATTTATTTTGCGCGTCCCGATTCCGTCATGAACGGGCAGAGCATTTACGAAGCGCGTCTCCGTATGGGGCAGGCACTTTGGGACGAAACGCATCGCGAAGCGGACGTCGTCATGAGCGTGCCGGATTCGGGGAATGTCGCGGCGCTCGGCTATTCGCGGGCATCCGGCATTCCGTATGCGGAAGGGCTTTTGAAAAACAAATACATGGGCCGTACGTTCATCCAGCCGGATCAGAAACAGCGCGAGCGGGCCGTCCGTATGAAACTCAATCCCATTTCCACCAATGTGGCCGGGAAACGCATCGTTTTGATTGACGATTCCATTGTCCGCGGCACGACGAGCGGCATTATCATTCGCCTCTTGCGGGAAGCGGGCGCCAAAGAGATTCATCTTTTGATTTCCTCACCGCCCGTCAAGTATCCGTGTTTCTTCGGGATTGATACGGCCGAACGCAAGCAGCTCATCGCGGCCAAGCACACGACGGAAGAAATCGCGCAGATTATCGGCGCCGACAGCCTGCATTTCCTGTCGCAGGAAGGGCTTGCGGCCGCCATTTCCGAAATTCCGCGAAACAATTTGTGCTTTGCGTGCTTTGACGGAGACTATAAAGAAAAATTGCCGGAAGGAACGGAATTGTAAAAAGGAGACAGACATGGCAGAGAAGAAGAAGGGGCTCACCTATGCCGAAGCGGGCGTCGACATCGATGCCGGGGAGCGCGAGGTCGAGCTGATCAAAGAAAGCGTCCGCGCGACGTACACGGAAGGGGTGCTGGGAGATCTCGGCGGCTTCGGCGGCCTCTATTCCCTGAAACACATCCACATGGACGATCCGATTTTAGTCTCCGGCACCGACGGCGTGGGGACGAAGCTGCGCCTGGCGATTGACATGGGCATTCACGACACCATCGGGCAAGACTGCGTCGCGATGAGCGTGAATGATGTGCTCGTCCAGGGCGCGCGCCCACTTTTTTTCCTCGACTATATTGCCACGGGGAAACTGGAGCCGGAGCTCATGGCCGAGATTGTGAAAGGCGTCGCGAATGCGTGCAAAGAATCGGGCTGCGCGCTTTTGGGCGGGGAAACGGCGGAAATGGCCGGTTTCTACGCGGCGGGCGATTATGACGTCGCGGGATTTGCCGTCGGCATTGTCGACAGGAAGAAACTCATCACGGGCGAGACGATTGCAGCGGGGGATGTCATTTTGGGGCTGCCGTCGAGCGGCGTCCATTCAAACGGCTATTCCCTCGTGCGTCGGATTCTGGCCGACAACGGGCTTGATTTGAAAAAGACGTACGGCGATATGGGAAAACCGCTGGGCGAAGTGCTTTTGACGCCGACGCGCCTCTATCCGAAAGCCGTGCTTCCCGTCATCGAACAAGTTTCCGTCAAGGGTCTTGTCCATATCACGGGCGGCGGTTTCTACGATAATATCCCGCGCGTGCTGCCGAAAGGGACGCGCGCCGTCATTGATGCGGACGTGTGGCCCGTGCCGCCGATTTTCCGTTTCCTCATGCAAGAGGGCGGTGTCGAAGCGCATGAAATGTATCGCACGTTCAACGGAGGGATCGGCATGATGCTGATTCTGGCGAAAGAAGATGCGGAGAAGGCGAAGGATATTCTGCAAGGAAACGGCGAAACCGTCTATGAAATCGGTCGTATCGAGACGGGCGGGCAAGATGTCGTCGTGACAGGTGGGCTCTTCCATGTGTAAAAAAATTTTGATTTTTGCCTCCGGCCGCGGTTCCAATGCCGAAGCGCTGCATGAAGCGTGTGAGACGGGAGAGATCGCGGGGAGAATTTGCGGCGTCATCTCCGATCATGCGGATGCGCCGGTATTGCAACGGGCGGCGCGTTGGGGTGTTCCGACGGTCGTCATCGAGAAAAAAGAGTATCCGGAGAAAGTTGCTTTCGACGAAACCTTGCTGCAAGCGGCCGAAAAATTTTCGCCGGATTTGATTTGCTTGGCCGGGTATATGCGCATTTGCGCGGGGAATCTTGTCGACGCGTTTCCGAATCGAATCATCAATATCCATCCGGCGCTTCTCCCGTCTTTCCGAGGTCTTCATGCGCAAAGACAAGCCATCGAAGCGGGCGTCAAAATCGCGGGCTGCACGGTGCATTTTGTCGGAAAAGGTCTCGATGACGGCCCCATTATCATCCAAGTCGCCGTCCCGGTCGAAGAGGGGGATACCGAAGACAGTCTGTCGGAGCGGATTTTGAAGGAAGAGCATAAAGCGTACGTCCGCGCGGTCAAAGCATTTTGTGAAGATCGGTTGCGGGTGGAAGGAAATATAGTGTCGGGTGCTTGACTTTGGTTGTCAGAAGCAAGATGGTTATTAGCTATGAGCTGTTGGCTACCGGATTTTGATGGTTCATAGAGATGGAGACGGTAGAGGGTCAGACGTCAGACGATTTTTGCTTTGTGTGCCACATGGCGCTTCTTGCTTTCGTACGCATTGCGAACGCAGCAAGAGTAAAAAGAAGAAGCGGGTATGCCCCTTCAATGTTCCATTCTGTCAGACAAAAAGTTTTTAACGCAAACGCCGCAAAAGAAAAGAGACACGAAAGCTACGCCACTCAATTCACATTTTTTAAGGGAGGGAGTCTATATGGGAATCAAAAGAGCACTTTTGAGCGTTTCCGACAAGACCGGAATTGTTGATTTTGCCAAAGCGCTGCACGCGCGCGGCGTCACACTCGTTTCCACCGGCGGCACGATGAAAGCGATTGCCGACGCCGGCATTCCGGTCATGTCCGTATCCGATGTGACGGGATTTCCGGAAATGATGGACGGGCGCGTGAAGACGTTGCATCCGAAAATTCACGGCGGGATTCTATCCATTCGCGACAATCCGGCCCACGTTGCCGCGATGGAAGAGCACGGCATCGTCGGCATTGATCTTGTCTGCGTGAATCTGTATCCGTTCCGGGAAACGATTGCCAAGCCCGGCGTCACGATGGAAGAAGCCATTGAAAATATCGACATCGGCGGGCCGTCCATGGTGCGCGCGGCGGCGAAGAATTATAAATATGTGACGATTGTCGTCGATCCGGTGCAATATGAGGATATCATTTCCCGGATGGACGCAGGCACGCTCGATGAAGCGTTCCGCCTGTCTCTCTCGCAAAAAGCGTATCTGCACACCGGTCTCTACGATTGCGACATTGCCGATTTCCTGTCGAAAAAAGTGACGGCGGGCGAGAGCGAAATGCCTGACGTCCTCTCGATGGCGTACACGAAAATTCAAGAGCTGCGCTATGGGGAAAATCCGCATCAGAAAGCGGCGTTTTACAAAGATCCGGAAGCGACGGGCGGCATTGCGGCAGCGCGGCAGCTCCACGGAAAAGAATTGTCGTACAATAACATCGTCGATATGGAAGCGGCTTGGGATTTGGCGGCGGAATGGAAGGACGAGGCGGCGTGCATCATTGTGAAGCATACGAATCCTTGCGGCACGGCGCTCGGAAAGACGGCGGCCGAGGCATTTCGGCGTGCCTTCGAAGCGGACAGCAAATCGGCTTTCGGCGGCATTGTCGCGATGAATCGGGAGTGTGATAAGGAAACGGCCGAAGCGATGGCGCCGATTTTCTTTGAAGTCGTCATGGCGCCATCCTTTTCGGCAGAGGCGCTCGCTGTTTTGGAAACGAAGAAAAATATCCGTCTCATTGAAGTGCCGGCGGTGACCGCGTCCGAGTGGCAGCTGAAAAAAGTGTCCGGCGGTCTTCTCGTGCAGACGCCCGACGACAGCGCGGAGACGAGAGCCGATTGCACGGTCGTCACGAAGCGCGCGCCGACGGAAGAGGAATGGGCGGCGCTGGAATTTGCGTGGAAGATTGTGAAACACGTGAAATCAAACGCGATTGTGATCAGCGGAAAAGACGTCACATACGGCGTGGGCGCCGGGCAGATGAATCGCGTCGGTTCGGCGGAGATTGCCATTGCGGAAGCGGGCGAAAACGTGAAGGGCGCCGTCATGAGCTCGGATGCGTTCTTCCCCTTCGGCGACACGATTGAAGCGGCGGGGAAAGCCGGCGTCACGGCGGTCATTCAGCCGGGCGGCTCCGTGCGCGATCAGGAATCCATCGACATGGCGGATAAATACGGCATCGCCATGGTCTTCACCGGCCATCGGCATTTCCGTCACGGATAAGGAGGAGCCATGAAAATTCTTGTGATCGGAAGCGGCGGCCGTGAGCATGCGCTTTGCCGGAAACTGGCGGAGAGCGAAGGCGTCGAGCGCGTCTACGTCATCCCCGGCGGAGACGGCATGGCCGACGTCGCGACGCCGATTTCCGTCCAAAGCGATGAAGATATTTTGGAATTTGCGAGACTGATGCAAATCGATCTCACCGTCGCCGGCCCCGAGACCGTTTTGACAAAAGGCATCGGCGACGACTTTCGGGCGGCGGGGCTGGCGTTTTTCGGTCCGTCCCAAGCGGCGGCGCAAATCGAAGGCTCCAAACAATTTGCCAAAGAATTGATGAAGAAATACCATATCCCGACGGCTGATTATGAAACTTTTACGGACAAGGACGCGGCTCTCACCTATGTGAAACAAGTTTCCTATCCCACGGTCATCAAGGCGGACGGTCTTGCGGCGGGGAAGGGCGTCGTCATTGCGCAGAATCAAAACGAAGCGGAGGCCGCTATCGAGGATATGATGGGAAACCGCATGTTCGGCGAAGCGGGCGCGCGCGTCGTCATAGAAGAATTTATGGAAGGTGAAGAAGCGAGCGTTTTGGCTTTTAGTGACGGGAAGACCGTCATTCCCATGATTCCTTCGCAGGATCACAAACGCATTTTCGATCACGACGAGGGTCCGAATACCGGCGGCATGGGGGCGTATGCGCCCTGTCCCGTCATGACGGACGCGCTCATGCAAGAAGTGCGCGAGAAAATTTTGCAGCCCGCCGTCGATGGCATGGCCGCCGAAGGCACGCCCTTTGTCGGCTGTTTGTATGCCGGTCTTATGATGACGAAAGACGGCCCGCGCGTCGTCGAATTCAATTGCCGCTTCGGCGATCCGGAGACGGAAGTCGTGCTGCCGCTTTTGGACAGCGATTTGGCGCAGATTATGCTGCATTGCACGGACGGGACGCTGGCGGATGCCGAAGTGAAATGGAAACCGGGCTACGCGGTCGATGTCGTCTTGGCCACGGCCGGCTATCCCGGCGCCCACACGTCGGGAGATGTCATTGAAGGCCTTGAGACCCTTTCGGAGACGGGTTGCTTTGCGTTTCATGCCGGTACAAAAAAAGAAGATGGTCACTTTGTCACGGCGGGCGGCCGCGTGCTGAATATCGTGGCGCTCGGCGCGACGCTTCCCGAAGCAATCGAAAAAGCCTATGTTGGCGTTTCGCAAATTCGTTGGAAAGGGATGCAATACCGGAAAGACATTGCGCAAAAGGGATTGGCGCATTTGAAACAGTGAAATATTTTTAGAAATGAAGTCCTTCGGGGCTTCTTTTTTTTAGAAAAAAATTGCCGGGGGGTATTGACAAATTCCGGGGGTTATTTATTATATAGGAGTAAAACAAATACGGATTGGAAAGGAGGATATCCATGGAGCAGGAAAAAACAACATGTCCGATTTGCGGGAAACAGTTTCAAAAGAAGATGTCACGGCAAAAATATTGCTCGCCGGCGTGCGGGCGGTATGCCAATCGTCACAACAAAGTGACACATTCGGAAAATCCGGATGCGGAGGTGATTCGGACATTTACGTGCCGACGTTGCGGCGATTTGGTAAGAGTCACGGATCCCATGGACAAGCGTCTCAAATTTTGCTCGCAATATTGTGAAAAATTGTTTTGGAAACATCCGGAGAAAGCGGAAGCGCTGGTCGTGGAGCGGACATTTGTCTGCCGTGGCTGCGGGAAAACAGTCAAAGTGACGAGCGCCTTCGACCGGCGGCATATCTTTTGCTCGAAGAAATGTCAGCAAAAATATGTCGCAAAGATGAATAAAAAAGCACACGGGAAGGCGCAGGCGACAAAGAAGGACATGACGAAATCCGGCTTCACTTGCAAAGGCTGCGGGACATATGTCGAAGTCGAGGGGAAACCGGACGCTCGGCGTTTGTATTGCAGCGTCGAGTGTCGCAAGAGGCATACGCTTCGGGTCATCAAGCTTCGGAAAACAAAAAGCGAGAAGGGAGAATAATCATGGAAACATTTGCACAAGCACCGGTCATCGGCAGCCGTCGCGTCACGAAAGACGCCGCCGGGACACATGCGAAAGTCTATTTCACGCGCCACATCGATGCGCCGCATTTGATCGCGCTGTATCGCCTCATCAATGAGGCCATTTACGGAAAAGTCGCCATCAAGCTCCATACCGGCGAGAAAAATGGGCCGAACATTTTGCCGCGCGACATGGTCCGCGAGCTGCAAGCACTGGTCCCGGAAAGCGCGATTGTGGAAACCAATACGCTTTATGAAGGGGATCGCTACACGACGGCGCAGCATCGCGAAGCCATCGCGGTGAACGGTTGGAATTTCTGCCCGGTCGATATCATGGACGAAGAGGGGACCGTCTCGCTTCCCGTGCGCGGCGGGCATCATTTCAAAGAAGTGTCCATGGGCGGGCACATCGTGAATTACGATTCCATGATTGTCCTCACGCATTTCAAAGGACACGCCATGGGCGGCTTCGGCGGCTCGATGAAAAATTTGGCGATTGGCTGTGCGGACGGGCGCATAGGAAAGAGCCAAGTGCACGGCGTGGAGCCCGGAAACGTCCCGGAAGATTGGGGCGCGTGGCCGGCGAAAGAGCTTCTCATGGAAAATATGGCAGAGTCTGCTAAAGCGACGATTGATTATTTCGGGAAACATATCGTGTACATCAATGTCCTCCGTCGGATGTCCGTCGATTGCGACTGCGCGGGCTTGACGGCGGCCGAGCCGACCATTCCCGACATCGGCATTTTGGCCTCGACGGATCTTTTAGCCATCGATCAGGCCAGCGTCGACCTCGTCTATCAATCGGCGTCGAATGAAGATCTGGTGAAACGGATCGAGTCCCGTCACGGTCTTCGCCAACTTTCGTATATGGCGGAGCTGAAGATGGGGAACGATCAATACGAATTGATTGAAACGGAATAAGGAAACAAAAGGGCGCTCAGCTTTTGTTCACAGGCGCAAGATGTCCGCCGTCCGTCATCCGTTGACCGAGCGGCACACGGGAGTAAAGGCGTAAGAGGGCTTGAAATTGTGCCGCCGTGACATTTTTATAGACGCCTAAAGCGATGCCGCTGATTTTGTGGTATCGCTTTTTGTTTTGCCGAAGGGATGACGGCTCATCTTCCGTTCTCCGCGTACCGTTCATCATCACGCATGACGAACATCGTTTTTCACGCGCGGTCAACGGTTCACGGAGAACGGAGAACGGTCATTTTGCGCCTGACACAAAAGCTTGCATACCCATTTCTACGCAGTACCGACCGAAAGGAAATCCAAATGAAACCATTAAAAATCGCCGTCACGGCTGAGGCTCGGAAGTTTTTGCTACATGTCTCCGGACGAGATGTTGTTTCCGTCTCGGAGACGGATTTTACGGACGTCGCGGCGCTTGTCGTCACGGCGACGGATACGGAATGGCCGGAAGCGGTGGCGGCGTTTGGGATTCCGGTGATTTCGGTCGGGGAAGAGGACGCGGATCTTGCAAGGCGGATCGAAGTGGCGGCGGCGCGGTATGAGGCCGGATTGCTTCCCCCGTTTTTTCGCGAGCTTTGTGCGTATGTCGGGCAGGGGAATGCGCAATTTGATTGCCCCGGACATCAGGGGGGCGCGTTTCATCGGCGGCATCCGGCGGGACGTTTGTTTTACGAGTTTTTCGGCGAGAATCTGTTTCGCGCGGATTTGTGCAATGCGGACGTGGCGCTGGGGGATTTGCTTATTCATGAGGGACCGGCGCTTTCGGCACAGCAGTATGCGGCGCGTGTCTTTGGCGCAGACAAGACGTATTTCGTTTTGAATGGCACATCGGCGGCCAATAAGGTTGTCACGGGCGCGATACTTACGCCGGGCGATTTGGTACTCTTCGATCGAAACAATCATAAATCGGTGGCGCAGGGGGCGCTTCTTTTGGCGGGGGCGACGCCGGTCTATTTGGAAACGGCGCGCAATCCCTACGGCTCCATCGGCGGCATTCCCGCGGCTTGTTTGGAAGAAGATTTCATTCGCGGCGAGATTGCGAAAATCGATCCGGAGAAGGCGAGGGCTGCGCGGCCGATCCGATTGGCGGCAATCCAGCTCGGCACGTATGACGGCTGCCTCTATGACGCGCGGTATGTACTCGATAAAATCGGGCCGCTTTGCGATTATATTTTTTTCGATTCCGCTTGGGTCGGCTACGAAGCGTTTCTGCCGCTTTTGCGGGATGGCAGTCCGCTTCGGCTTTCGCTTTCGGCAAACGATCCCGGCATTTTTGTCACGCAATCGGTGCACAAGCAGCAGGCCGGTTTCTCGCAAGTCTCGCAGATTCATAAAAAAGATGCGCATTGCAAGGGGAGTGCGCGCTATGTGCCGCACGCCCGCGTGAATGACGCTTTCATGCTGCACGCGTCCACGTCGCCCTGCTATCCGCTTTTCGCCGCCCTTTCCGTCAATGCGAAAATGCACGAGGGAAAAGCGGGGGAAATGCTCTGGAGCGCGGCGCTTCGGCAGGCGATTGCCGTGCGAAAAGAGATGCTTTCCCGGCTGCGGTATCTGCGGCCTTTCGTGCCGCCTGTCGTCCACGGTCGAAAATGGGAAGAGGGGGAGACGGAGGAAATGGCGCAAGATCCGGCGTATTGGTCGCTGTCTCCGAAGGAAACTTGGCACGGATTTTCCGGCTATGACGAGGGGCAGTACCGGATCGATCCGATGAAACTCTTGCTCACGACGAAGGGAATCGACGCCGCGACGGGTGCGTATGAAGAGTTCGGAATCCCCGGCGCGGTCTTGGCGGAATTTTTGCGTGAGAACGGCATCATTCCGGAAAAAAGCGATTTGCACGACATTCTATTTTTGCTGACGCCGGCGGAAACGGAAGAAAAAATGAAACGTCTCATGGCAGCGCTCCTCCGTTTCGAGACGTTGGCGGATGAGGACGCCCCGCTTGCCGAAGCGCTGCCCGAATTGGATCGCGCCTGCGAGGCAAGATATCACGGCTATACCTTGAAGACACTTTGCCAAGAGATGCACGATTTTTATAAGGAAAGAAATTTGTCGTCGCTGCAAACAAAATTGTTTCAAAAAGAATATCGGCCGGAAATCGCTCTGCATCCGAAAGCGGCGCGGGAGCTGTTTCTTCGCGGCGAAGGCGTCTTGACGGAGATAGCGGAAGCGGAGGGGCGGATTGCGCTCGAAGGCGCGCTTCCGTATCCGCCGGGCGTCCTATGCGTGTATCCCGGCGAACGCTGGACGAAGACAGCCGTTTCCTATTTTGAAAGTCTGGCGGAGCTGGCGGAGCGTTTCCCCGGTTTCACGCCGGAAATCCAAGGGGTGCACCTGCAAAAGGATGAGGCGGGACGGCTGCGGGCGTATGGGTATGTGATGCGCTCGTCTGATGAGGAGTAAGCTTTTGTTGTCAGGCGCATGATAGTTATTAGCTGTTAGCTCTTAGTTGTCGGTTTCTCATAGAGACGGGAGAAATTGACAAGGGGGCGGCGTTTCTATATAATTAAAAATTATCGGCGGGCGCCGTTTCTTTTGGTGCGCCTTACTTTTGAAGAGACAAGGAGAGAAGATCATGGCGGAAGTGCAGCAGACCTACGTCACACAGGAATATTTTGATAAAATGCAGGAGGAATTGGCCTATCTCAAAGGGACGAAACGGCTCGAAGTCGCGCAGCGTCTGAAAGAAGCCATCGCGATGGGCGACCTTTCCGAAAATTCCGAATATGTCGATGCGAAAAACGAGCAGGCTTTCACGGAAGGGAAAATTCTCGAGTTGGAAGCAAAAATTCGCACGGCCGTCATCATTGAAGCGGGCAAGAGCGATCATGTCATGATGGCGTCGCGCGTCGAGATCAAAGATTTGGAAACGGGCGAAGTGCAGGAAGTGACGATTGTCGGCAGTTCGGAAGCGGATCCGTTTGAAGGGAAAATTTCCAATGAATCGCCGGTCGGCCGCGCGCTCATCGGCGCTAAAAAGGGCGATACGGCGGAGGTCAATGCGCCGGCGGGCATTTTGAAGTATAAAGTTTTGGCCATTCATTGATCGGAGGAATCTATGTCGGAAGAAATCAGAAACGAAGAAAATCCGTGGCAAAAAATGAATGACCAGATGCTGATTCGCCGCGAAAAATTGGCGAAAATCCGCGAGCTGGGCATTGAGCCCTACGGCGCGCGTTTCCCCGTGACGCATCACACGACGGATATCAAAAAAGAAGCGGAAACTTTGACGGGGACGGAGACGACCGTTCGTCTGGCCGGGCGCATTATGATTCGCCGCGGGCAAGGGAAGGCCGCTTTTTGCGTGCTCCGCGATCAGGAAGGCGACTTGCAGCTTTATTTCCGCAAGGATGAACTCTCCGAGGCGGATTGGGCGCTTTTCAAATTGGTGGACATCGGTGATATTTTGGGCGTGGAAGGGACCGTCTTTGTCACGAATACGGGCGAGCTCACCGTCCGCGTTTCCCATTTCACCATGCTCTCAAAATCGCTCCGCGTCTTGCCGGAAAAATGGCACGGGCTGACGGATAAAGAGCAGCGCTACCGCCACCGTGCGCTGGATCTCATCATGAATCCGGAAGTGCGCGGGACATTTGTGAAACGCGCGAAAATGATGGCGGCCATTCGGAAATGGTACACGGATCACGGGTTTCTGGAAGTGGAAACGCCGGTGCTGCAGCCGCTGTACGGCGGGGCGAACGCGAAGCCATTTACGACGCATTTCAATGCGCTCGATATGACGATGTATCTCCGCATCGCGCCGGAACTCTATTTGAAACGGCTCTTGGTCGGCGGTTTTGAGCGCATTTTTGAGATTACGAGAAATTTCAGAAATGAAGGCATGGACACGCGCCACAATCCGGAATTTACCTCGATTGAGACGTACCAAGCGTATGGGGACATCGAGGACGTGATCGAGCAGACGGAGCAAATCGTCGAAGCGTGCGCCCTCGCCGTGTACGGCACGACGAAATTTGTGTATGAAGATACGGAAATTGATGTGAAAGCGCCGTGGCCGCGCCTCACGATGGCCGAAGCCGTGAAGAAATACACGGGCGAAGATTTCGACGCCTGCACGGATATCAAGGACGCGCGTGCCATCGCCGACCGTCTGAATGTCCAATACTCCGAATATGACGGGATCGGAAAGATTTTGGCGGAATGTTTCGATGAATATGCGGAAGAACATTTGATTCAGCCCGTGCACATCACGCGTCATCCGACGGAAGTCTCGCCGCTCTCCAAGTCCGATCCCACCGACCCGCGCTACACGATCCGCTTTGAATCCTACATTTACGGGCGCGAGCTTGCGAATGGGTTCTCCGAATTGAATGACCCCATCGATCAGCGGGCGCGTTTTGAAATGCAAGTCGAAAGCCGCAAGCACGGCGACGACGAAGCGCATCCGATTGACGAGCCGTTTCTTTTTGCGCTGGAATACGGCATGCCGCCGACGGGCGGACTCGGCATCGGGCTCGACCGCCTTTTCATGCTGATGACCAATTCCGCCAGCATCCGCGACGTCCTTTTGTTCCCGGCCATGAAACCGGAATTCGCGGAAGGCGACGCGCCGAAAGCGGAAACGAAGGAAGAAGACGATACGCCGATTGATTTCTCCAAAGTGAAAATCGAGCCGCTCTTTTCCGATTTCGTTGATTTTGAAACGTTCTCGAAATCCGATTTCCGTGCCGTGAAAGTCAAAGCGTGCGAAGCCGTGCCGAAGAGCAAGAAACTCCTGCAATTCACGCTGGACGACGGCACCGGCACCGACCGCATTATTTTGTCCGGCATTCACGCGTTTTACGAACCGGAAGAACTCGTCGGCAAGACATTGATTGCCATCGTCAATTTGCCGCCGCGCAAAATGATGGGCATCGATTCCTGCGGGATGCTCCTCTCCGCCATTCACGAAGAGGAAGGCGAAGAGAAACTCCATCTCCTCATGGTGGATCGCCACATTCCCGCCGGCGCGAAATTGTACTGAGGAAACAAAACGGAAGCACTCCTTTGCGGGAGTGCTTTTTTTGCGGATTTGAGTTTGAGTTTGATTTCGCTTGATGATAAAAGCGGAGAATACCGGAACGATAGGTTCTGTATTTTACGTCAGTTCGGTCTTTTATAACCCATATAAAAAACTTCAATAACGAAAAAGCGAAAAAATACGGATGGAGGGCTTGACAAACAGCAGGGGGGGGGTGGTAGAATCATCATTAACGGATTCGGAGCGGACGCTTTGGGGCGATGCCGCTTGGATCGGATACTTATTTTCATATCTGTTTTCGGCGTAAAGGAGAAGTGCTATGGGACAGAGAACAAAGAAATTGGGAATTTTGTCGGCGGCCGTCGTCTTGGCATTGGGGACGCTTGCGTTTCCGCAGGGCGCGGAGGCAGCGACGGCTTTGAGCGGGACCGGATCTGCCGGGACTGCGTCAGCGACGGGGGACTCTTCGACGGCTATCGGCGACCACGCAAGAGCGACCGAGAAGGATTCTATTGCGGTAGGGTATGGCGCAGCAGCCAGCGGGACGGACCCGACAACAGAGCAAGCTGCACTCGGTGATGAAAAGGGCGGGACGATTGCCATCGGGGCGTGGGCCAAAGCATATGGGAATTATTCCACCGCTATCGGCTATTCGGCGGAGACGACTTCGACCGGGCGTAAAGGAGTTGCGATTGGACACTATGTGACCGTGTCCGGGGATTCCGCTATCGGAATCGGCCAGCATATGGAAGTCGGCGGTGAGGAAACCGTGGCCATCGGGTACGGGGTGTCGACGGGTGTGCAAACCTCGGAAACGGAGATTACATATGCGGCGGGCGCGACGGGGATCGGTTCTCGTAGTACGGCGTCGGCTCAGTTTGCTTCCGCACTCGGTTATGGCAGTGCGGCAAGCGGAATCGCGGCACTGGCTTTGGGCGCGGCCAGCAATGCACAGGGTATTTCTGCCATTGCGGTGGGCTACGGTAGCTTGGCGGCGGAAAATGGGGCAGTCGTTCTTGGTGCTTTGAGCCAGGCGACCGGGAATTCTTCGACGGCTTTGGGGACGTCCAGTCATGCGCTGGGTGAAGCATCCTTGGCTCTCGGTGCCGGCTCTTGGACGTATAACGAGACCGATAACAGTATTGCCATCGGTAATAAGGCTGAAGCGCAGCAGAAGAATGCGGTGGCGATCGGATATGAAGCCGTGGCCAATACGGAAAATACTGTTTCCTTTGGGCATAAGAAGGAGGACCAGTATATAACGGTAGAGAACGAGACCTATGTGGCTAAAAAATATGATTCTGATTCTTTTGCTAAACTCACAAATGTGGCTAAAGGAGCGGCAGCGAATGAAGCGGCGACTTGGGATCAATTGATCAAAGGCATTTCCTATGATTCCACTACCGGGATTCTCACACTTTCCACAAATACGGAAGGTACGTCGTATACGACTACGATCACGGGTGGCGGCTCTGGCGGTACGACGTATACGGCCGGGAACGGAATTGATATTACGGACACTACGATTTCCGCAAAAGTGGCTGACAATGGCGGCCTTTCGGCAGGTGAAAACGGACTTGCCGTCAAAGTGGCCACAAACGGAGGTCTGACGGTAGATGCTAACGGCTTGGCCGTACAAAAGGACGGGAAGGTCGAAGCGGGGAATACCGGTCTTGTGACGGGCGGCACGGTGTATG
>CAVEFO010000022.1:0-28959 GCA_963615055.1 Lachnospiraceae bacterium | reverse complement strand
CCCGGCCCAATATCGGCTCAAGCTCATGGCTAAATAAAATTAGCGAGACAGTAAACGTGTCTCGCTAACAAAGTCTAACTTTTGGGGGTCACAACAAATGTTCACAGTCCTTTTTCGTTTTCAGCGTTTCACTTCCGCCGTGTGGAAGTATTGAATCCAGCGAGAGAGAATTTGTTCTCTGTTTTTTCTGAGATAGCGTAAGATGGATTTCATGTCTTGCTTGTCTACCGTTCCGGTGTCTTTAGCCAGTTCCACACCGTCTGAGGTGATCCAAAATTTTGTGGCATCGGCCTGTTGCTTGCGGCTGACGTGTACGTGGACGGGTTCATTTCCGTCGCCAATCCAAAAGTAGATGGAATAGCCGAGAAAGTTAATCAGTGCTTGCGGCATGATTTTGAGCTCCTTCTCTGTACATATCCCACATGATGGATTCATTGTTGCGGAGGAAATTTTCCGATTCCAGCAGGTCTTCTTCGGAGAAACCAAATGATTTTTCACAGGTGATATCCGGAAGACGCCAATCGGCAAAGGCGGTCGGATTCATTTCTTTTTCCACACGGACGGAAAGATTGTCACCGCCGTCGCGATCTTCGTATTGGCTGAGAATATAAAAATCCCACCAGCCGTCGTGCATATTGATTTTGCTGTACAACACAGGAATCACCGCCTTTCTTACGAAAAATATCTGTTTTATCCGAACCAATGCATGATGGCAATGAAAATGGTGACAGAGAGGCCGATTTTGAAGAGAGTGCCGAAGAAGCCGAGGATTTTGAAAATCACATAGACGGCGACAGCGGCAAGAAGGGCGCCGACAATCGGAACGGAGGAAATCATTTCAAGCATATTGGGCTCCTTGGGAAAATGAGGGGCAAGCTTATATCACTCTTAAAAGTTGCGGCATTTGCGCCGGAAAACTTTGCAGAGACAGAGATGAAGGGGCAAGGCTGTTGCGTTTCTAGCTTTGGCGGCGTTTGTGCCGGTAACTTTGCGAATATAGAGATGAGGGGCAGACCTGTTTTGTTCTTGATTTTGTGGCATTTGCGCTAAAGATAGAGATGAGAGCTGCCACTCATGCCGAAAACGGGAAGAAAGTCTTAGGCTTAGCTTCTCATCTCTGTCAGCAGAAAATATTTCGGCACTGAGGCCAAAGAAGGGAAGAAATTCCCAAGCCAAGCCCCTCATCCCTATCAGCACTCGGTTTTCAGCACCAACGCCACAAAAGCGAAGAAATCATCAGGCCAGGCCCCTTTTATCTCACATTTCCACCCGATTTTCCACCGCACTGGCCAGCGTCTGGCTGTCGGCGTAGCCGATATCGCCGCCGGCGGGGAGACCTCTGGCGATGCGGGTGACTTTGATGCCCGCCGGCTTGATGAGACGTGCGAGGTAGAAGGCCGTGGCTTCGCCTTCCGTGTCGGGATCGGTCGCAAGCAACACTTCTTTGACCGTCTCATCCGCGAGGCGATTCATGAGTTCTTTGATGCGAAGATCATTCGGTCCGATGCCGTCCAGCGGTGAGAGTGCGCCGTGGAGGACGTGGTAGAGCCCGTGGTATTCGCCGCTTTGCTCCATCGATTGCACGTCGGCGGGCTGCTCGACGACACAGATGATGTTGCGGTCGCGGTGATCATTTCCGCAAATCTCGCAGGGATCCGACGTGGCCAGATTGCAGCAAGATGAGCAATAGCACGTGACTTTTCTCGCTTCCGTGATGGCGCGAAGAAACGCATCGACATCCTCTTGTGGGCGCTCCAGCATGAAATACGCAAGCCGCCGCGCCGTTTTGACGCCGATGCCGGGCAGGCGCAGAAATTCGCCCGCGACGGTTTCCAGTGAATCATTCATCAGAAGAGGCCGCCCGGGAGGGACAGGCCGCTCGTGATTTTCTGCATTTCGGCGGCGACCATTTCATCGGCTTTGCGGGACGCTTCGTTCACCGCCGTCGTGATGAGATCGACGAGCATTTCCGGATCGGACGGATCCATAGCGTCCGGGGAAACGGTGAGGGTTTGGATTTGGTGCTCGCCCGTCATCGTGAGCGAGACCGCGCCGCCGCCGACCGTGACATCTACCGTCATGCTTTTGATTTTTTCCTTGGCTTTTTCCATGTCTTCCTGCATTTTGCGGGCTTTTTTCATCATGCTTTGCATTTGGGCTTTATTTCCGAACATTGTTTTTCTCCTTACTAAGGAACCACCGATTCAATCGAAGAATCTGATTTTGCGCCATCATGCTATCGCAAAATCAGATAACGATTGAATCAGCGCTTCCTTGAAAAAATAAAATTAACTCTCCACATATATATCACAATCCGGTGCGATTTTCAAGGCAGCGGTGAGGAGCGGGTCATCAGGAAGCGCCTCTTTTTTCATGGCTTGCTCGCCGGCTTTTTTCGGCGGTATCGGCGCAGCTCTGCGGAGTTCTTCGGCTGCGCTCTTCGCCTCCGCGGCGTCCGGACTGCCGACAAGAACGGTGCGGAGCGTGAGGGCGCGTCCGGTGAATTGATTCAGGACGGCGGCTGCGGCATCGCGGTTTGCATCGTTGTTGCACAGCTGGACGAGGAGCGGCAGCGGCGCTTCGATGACGGCGCCACCGCCTTCCACACAAAGAAGCCGTGTTTTTGCAAAACAGTTGAAGAGATCGATGCGGCGAATTTGCATGAAATGAGACAGGATTTGTTTCCAGAGTGCGTCGTATTCGGCGGGATCGATACCGTCCGCCGTCGGCGTTTCGGAAACGGGCGCCGTGTCCGCTTTCGGTGCTATCGGTTTGGCCGGAATGGGTTCGACGGAGGGCTTGGAAACGGGATCCGGCGTCTTTTCTTTTATGGCTTCTTTCATTTCGGTTTTCGGCGTCGGTGCGTCCGGGGCAGAGACAACGGGCGTCGTTGCCGGCTGCGTGATTGTGTGTGAGGGCAGCGGCGCGACAGGGACCGATGGCTCCGTGAAACGGCCTTGCGCGAGTGCTTCTTCCAATGTTTCCAATCGATTCAAAAGGCCTTCCAATGTGCGCGCTTCGCGGAGGCGGCAGAGGCGGAGAATCGCCATTTCCGCATTCATGCGCGGCGCACTGCTTTGTTTCGTTTCCGAAAGCGAGGCGGAGAGACTTTCAAAGAGGGCGTCGAGGTACGAGGGGGAGAGTGACGCCGCTTCCGCTAAAAGCGCGGGTTTTTCCGTGCCGTAGACGGAGAGCTCCGGCGCATTTTCGTCGATTTTTGCCATGAGGATGTCGCGGAAATGGGCAAGCAAATCCGAAAGGACGGCCGCCGGTTCCTTTCCGCTTTGCAAAATGGCATGGAAGGCGCCGAGCGCTTCCGCATTTTCGCGGCGCAGAATGTGCGAGGCGAGTGCGAGAATTTCTTCTTTCCCCGTGAGTCCGAGCAAATCGTAGACGAGCGAGGCGGTGAGAGGTTCGTTTCCGGCGGCGCTGCGGCATTGGTCGAGGAGGGAGAGGGCATCGCGCAGCCCGCCTTCCGCACGGACGGAGAGGAGATCTGCCGCTTCGTCCGTGAGAGAAAATGCGTCGGCTTCGGCGATTTTGAGCAAATGGCGCTTGATGTCTTCGGCGGAAATGCGGCGGAACTCATAGCGCTGGCAGCGGGAGAGAATCGTCAGCGGGATTTTTTCCGGCTCGGTCGTCGCCAAGATAAAAAGCACATGGGACGGCGGCTCTTCCAGCGTTTTCAAAAGCGCGTTAAAAGCCTCCTTCGTCAGCATGTGCACTTCATCGATGATGTAGACTTTCTTTTTGCAAACGGAGGGGAGTGAGCGGACTGATTCACGGAGTGCGCGGATTTCTTCAATCCCGCGATTCGACGCCGCGTCGATTTCGTAGACGTCCATCGAGGAGCCGCTTGTGATTTCTTGGCAGTTGCGGCAGGCGTTGCAAGGATTTGCGCCGTCGGGATGCTCGCAATTTACCGCCTTGGCTAAAATTTTCGCCAAGCTCGTCTTCCCTGTGCCGCGCGGGCCGGAAAACAAATACGCGTGCGCGAGACGATCCTCGGAAAGCGCGCGCCCGATAGGAATGGAAATATGCGTCTGCCCGACCACTTCGTCAAAAGTTTGCGGCCGCCATTTGCGATATAAAGCAAGATAAGCCATGGTCTTTTCCTCTTTCGTGAAAATTTTCTTCTATTATAGCATGACGGGGGGCGGGACACATAGTGTTGTCCGTTGTCCGTAAACCGTGAACCGGGTGTGAGTACTTTGCGAGGCATTGAGATGTGAGGCACGGTAAACGGTTAACGGAAAACGGATTGCGGCTTCTTGCGCAGCGGCGTTTCTTCTTGTATAATGATTTCCGTGAGATTTGTTTATGACGATCTCCGGGTCCCGTGCAATGGGAAACCGTGAACCCTGTCAGGTCCGAGAGGAAGCAGCAGTAAGCGGGCCTTTTCATGTGCCACGGAGCATCCCGGGGGTCGTCATGGGCAAATCTTTTTTTGTAGATGATATAATGAGGCGGTAGCTTTTTGCGTACATAGATGTGATGGTCGTTGACCGTAGCCGTATGACCGTTTACCGCGCGTGAATGGTTTTGTGATTCATGCGGCAAGAAGGCGGTGAACGGAATACGGATAACGAACCGCGCAATGGGATGCGTTTTCGTGTTTCGTACTTTTTCACGAAAGGAAATATGATGAAACGAATATTTTTTTGGAGTCTCCTTTTGGCGTTCGTCTGTCTCGGCTGCGGCGCGGAGGCACGAGAGGTGCTTCGGGTGAAGAATCCCCGGTATGCGAGCGCCGTTGTCTATGAGGAGGCGGGGCGGCTCTTCGGAGATCCGGAGATTTTGAATGTCGGCGGGTCTTGGTGGGTCGAGAAACGGCCGCAGGGCGCGCGTGCGTGTGTGAAAGTGACGGAGCGCGGGGCGACGTTTCCTGTGGATTTGCCGCTAACGGAAGACGGGATGGCGGATTTATCGTTCTTTGCTGCGCAGGCGGGGCTTTCTTGGACGGTGGACGAGAACCGGGAGATTTTATTTTCCGCCGTGGCTCCGGTGACGGCAGTGCCGCGAGAAACAGATGTGATTCTGGTTTGGGATCCGGAGGAGCGCTTCGATGCGGAGGCGCCGTTTTTCACGGAGGCGGATGGGGTGCGGATGCTCTCGCCGGAGTGGGGCGTGTATACGAAAATCACGCCGGATATTTCCTACGTGGCGGCGGCCAAAGAGGTCGGTGTGTCCGTCATGCCGCTTGTGCACAATGATTTCGATCCGGAGGCGACGGCGAAATTCATGAGAAATGCAGCGGCGCAGCGGCACTACATTCGGCAGATGACGGCACTTTCGGTCGTTTATGGCTTGGCCGGTTGGAATATCGATTTTGAAAATATGAATCCGGCGGACAAGGGTCTTTTCACCGATTTCATGAAAGCGCTGACGGAAAGTCTCCATGAAAAGGGGAAATTGGTGTCGGTCGATATCGTGGTGCCGGGGGACGAGACGAGCTACTGGAATGGCGCGTATGATCGCCGAGCGCTCGCGGAATTTGTGGACTACGAAGTCGTGATGGGGTATGACCAGACGGCGCGTGCGGGCGGCCGAGCGGGGCCGAATTCCGCTTATGATTGGCTGGATGCCAGCTTGCAAAAATTGGTCGGCATGGTACCGGCGGAGAAGCTCATCTTGGGGCTGCCGCTTTACACACGCCTATGGGAAGGCGAGGATGGTGTAGGTCTTCGGATGCAGGTGCTGACGCATCGCGGTGTGAAGAAATTGGCAGCGGAAAAGACGGGAAAGCCGCGTTGGGACGAAAAGACGAAAAGTTTTTACGTGGATGGACGGGAAACGGGCGTGCGCCGGCGCGTCTGGCTGGAAGAGGCGGCCTCGCTCCGAGAGAAACTGGGCTTGATCGAGAAATATCATCTGGCCGGCAGTGCCTGGTGGCGCTACGGTTTCGAGGCACCGGAGCTGTATGAAGAGCTGGCGGGGGCAGTGTGAGGCCGCCGTCCGTTAGCCGTTTTCCGTGAACCGCGTCCGTGAACCGTGAACCGTGTGTGAGCAGTTTGATCGTCATATCTATGTGAGGCACGGTAAACGGTAAACGGATAACGGACGGCGGGCGACGGACGACGGACAAAGCGACGTGTGCAATTGTGAAATAGAAAGGAGCCAAAAACCATGTTTCGGGAAATGAGACGGGCGGGGCAGGCTTTGTCTGCCGATGAATGCGAAGACATTTTGCAAAAACACGGGGAGGGCGTGCTGGCCGTTTTGGGTGACGACGGATATCCGTATGCCGTGCCGCTAAATTATGTATATTTGGATGGGAAACTGGTGATTCACGGGGCGCGCGCGGGGCACAAGGTCGATGCGATGCGCTCGTGCGATAAAGTTTCCTTTTGCGTCCTTGACGAGAAGACAGTCGTTCCGGAAGAATATTCGACGGCGTACCGTTCGGTGATTGTTTTTGGACGTGTGAAAATTTTGACGGAGCCGGAAGAAATGCTTCCGTATCTCGACGCATTGGGCGCGAAATTCACGAAAGATGACGCAGCGGCGCGGCTGGCGTATATGAAGTCGCAACTTCCCGGGGTCGCGATTTACGTCCTCTCGCCGGAGCACATCAGCGGCAAAGAAGGGCGCCTTTTGGCAGCGAAGAGGAGAAGGGCATGTACTTCGACGGACTGATTCTGGGCGCCGTGTCGTTTCTTTTGATCGGGCTTTTGCATCCGGTCGTCATCTACGGCGAATATTATTTTTCCAAAAAGATTTGGCCACTCTTTCTGGCGGGCGGAATGGGATTTTTATTTTGGTCCGTGCATTTGTCGGATACGCTGTGGAGCGGCTGCGCGGCCGTGACGGGTTTCGCTCTTCTCTGGAGCATTTTTGAACTTTTCGAGCAAGAGAAACGCGTCCGCCGCGGCTGGTTTCCGAAGCGTCACCGCTGATGCTTGTCCGTTATCCGTTTCCCGTGTAACCGTGAACCGTGCGTGAGAAATCTTGCTTGTCATTGAGATGTGAGGTACGGATAGCGGTAAACGGTAAACGGACAACGGATGATGAACAATAAAAAAGCTCGCAGTCAATGAAGGGACTGCGAGCTTTTTTACGCTCGTTTCTTCCTGGATAGTCGGTAGCCGATGGCGATGAGGGCAAACCAGATGGGGGCGAGGAAGACGGCGTGGCGGAAGCCGGGGAGAAGTGCCATGGTGACGATAATCAGGAGAAAATACGCGATACTTAAAATATCGATCACGGGATAGCCAATCATTTTGAACGTGAGCCGATCCGACAGTTTCCCCAGATACCGGCGGAAATGGATGTGCGTCAGGAGAATGAGAATCCAGCTCGTGATGACGGCGACGGTGACGACGCTCATGATGTACGTGAAAGCGGCGTCGGGCAGGAAATAGCAAATGCCGACGACGGCACTCACGAAGAAACTGGAGAAGAGAACGGCGCAGTAGGGAATGCCGCTGTCAGACAGTTTGGCCAGACATTTCGGCGCATCGCCGTGGAGCGCCAGACCGTGCAACATTCGGGCGTTGCTGTACAGGCAGCTGTTGTAGGCGGAGAAAACGGCGATGATGACGACGATATTCAAAATATCAGGCGCGGCCGGAATGCCGAGCGCGTCGAAGATTTCCACGAAGGGGCTGCCTTTCGAGCCGACGAGATTCCATGGGTAGAGGCAGACGAGGACAAAAATCGCGCCGACGTAGAAAATTAAAATGCGGCTGATGGTCATATTCACCGCGTGCGGGATTGTCGTTTCCGGATTTTCCGCTTCTCCCGCCGTGATTCCAATCAGCTCCGTGCCGCCGAAGGAAAACGTCACGACGACGAGCGAGGACAAAAGACCCCAAAGTCCGTGCGGAAGGAAACCGCCGTGCGCCCAGAGATTTGTGAAAGACGCGGGACTTCCCGCAGGTCTGATATCAAAAATTAAAATGGAAAGGCCGAAGACGATCATGAGGCCGAGCGCCGTCACTTTGATGAGCGATCCCCAAAATTCCAATTCGCCGAAAAGTTTCACATTCATGAGATTGGCGAGCGTGATGACGATGAAAAGGACGAGTGTCGGAATCCAAGTCGGTAAATCCGGCAGCCAATATTGCACGTAAAAACCAATGACGGAGAGCTCTGCCATCGAGACGCCGATGTAGAGGAACCAATAGTTCCAGCCGGCAAAGAAACCGGGAAATTCGCCCCAGTATCGATATGCGTATTCGCTGAACGAGGCGGAAACGGGATGGTAGACGGCCATTTCTCCCAAAGCTCGCACGACGAAATAAATAAAAAGACCACCGATGGCGTAGGCCAAAATGGCGGCCGGGCCGACGGTGGCAATGGTATCCGATGCGCCGTAAAAAAGGCCGGTGCCGATGGCACAGCCCAGCGCAATCATCTGAATGTGACGACTTTTGAGATTTCGCTGCAAATGTTTCTCTTCCATGACGCACTCCTATCGGGATCCGTTTTGAAAACGGAATTTCTTTTTTGCGTAAATGCTTTAATGAGATATAGAGGTATTATAGCAGGATTGACACGCTTTCGATAGGGGAGAGGAAACGGAGCGTTTTATTCCGGCCCGGCTTTATCCGGTTTAGCCGGCTGCGCCGGGCGGAGGATGGTCTCGTAAAATGGATTTAAGTTGTACTGCGGATTGTATTTCTGTGTTCTTCTGCGCTCTGAAATTTTCGGGAGTCGTCTCGCGTGGCGTCTTTTTCTGTCGGCGTTATATCTTTTTTCCAAAGTTGTGCAAGAGCCGAGACGGAAAATTTTGCAATGCGTTTTTTATTTTGATATAGTATAATGGAAATGAATTTGGTTTATGGTAAAAGAAGAAATGAGATTGAGAGAGGGAGGGCTCATGGGACAGCGCGAGATTGTGATGATTGTGGATTTCGGCGGGCAGTACGCCCAGCTCATTGCGCGGCGCGTGCGCGAATGCGGCGTGTATTGTGAGATTTTGCCGTATACGAAGACGGCGGCCGAGATTTTGGAAAAACATCCGAAGGGAATCATTTTGTCCGGCGGACCGTCCAGCGTGAATGCGGAGAATGCGCCGAAGCTCGATCCGGCCGTTTTTTCTGCCGGTGTCCCCGTTTTGGGGATTTGCTATGGGATGCAGCTCATGTGCGCGACCTTGGGCGGCACGGTGGCGCGTCCGGAGAAGCACGAGTATGGGCACACGATATTTCATCGCGACGGCAGCTCGCCGCTCTTTGAGGGCGTTTCTGCGGAAACGGCAGTGTGGATGAGCCACGGAGATTCCGTTTCCGATATGCCGGCCGGTTTCGGTCTCATCGGGCATACGGAACACACGCCGACGGCAGCGGTCGCCGATGAAGCGCGTCGTCTCTATGGGGTGCAATTCCATCCCGAAGTCGTGCATACGGTGGAAGGCACGCAAATGCTTAAGCAATTCCTGTTTGCCATATGCCGCTGCGACGGCGGCTGGTCCATGGGGAGCTATATCGATATCGCCGTTGCGCAAATTCGCGAAAAAGTCGGCGATCACAAAGTCCTCTGCGCGCTTTCCGGCGGCGTTGATTCGTCGGTGGCGGCTGTTCTCGTCCATCGCGCCATCGGCGATCAGCTGACCTGCGTTTTTGTCGATCATGGTTTCCTTCGCATGGGTGAAGCGGAGCAAGTCGTCGACACCTTCACGAACAAATTTCAAATGAATCTGGTGCACGTGGATGCATCTCGGCGTTTCCTCTCGCTTCTGGAAGGTGTGACCGATCCGGAAACGAAACGCAAGACGATTGGCGCCGAATTTATTCATACTTTCCAAGAAGAATCGGAGAAACTGGACGACGTGAAATTCCTCGTACAGGGGACGCTCTATCCGGACGTCGTCGAAAGCGGCACGGCGACGGCGGCGACCATTAAGAGCCATCACAATGTAGGCGGTCTTCCGAAAGACATGAAATTCTCCCTGATTGAGCCGCTTCGCGAACTTTTCAAAGACGAAGTCCGTGAGCTCGGCCGTCAGCTCGGCCTTCCCGAAGAAGTCGTGAACCGCCAGCCCTTCCCGGGTCCCGGCCTTGCCATTCGTATTATCGGTGAGATCACGGAAGAGCGCCTCGATATTCTGCGCCGTGCTGATTTCATCGTGCGTGACGTCCTTGAAAAACGCGGCCTGGCCAAAGACATCTGGCAATCTTTTGCCGTCCTTCCCGCGGCGATCCGTAGCGTCGGTGTCATGGGCGATGAACGCACCTACGATTACACCGTCGGCATCCGCGCTGTCACCAGCTCCGACGGCATGACAGCGGATTATGCCCGCCTCCCCTGGGACGCGCTCGATGAAATGAGCCGCCGCATCGTCAACGAAGTGGAAGGCGTGAATCGCATTGTTTACGACGTCACATCCAAGCCGCCGAGCACGATTGAGTGGGAATAAGGAAACAAGGCGAAATAATGAATGATGTCAGGACGTATTTGTTTGATGGAGGATGCACTTATGTTTTGCTCGAACTGTGGAAGACAGCTTCATCAAAGAAGTAAATTTTGCTCAGAGTGTGGGGAAAAGTAGTAATCAATTTGCAGTTGCAATTTTCAATTTTCTTCCTGATATCCCTTGAAAGAATTTCAATGATATGACATAATACAAAATACTCATCAGAGGCTTTCGTAGTCGTAACTACAAACGCCGGATAAGATGTCGCATAAGGACTTTTGTCGGAGGGCGAGCGCAGCGTAACTGGCGACGCCGGATAAGACAACTGCTTTGTGCGGAACATCTTAACCGGCGTTTTTTATTTTTCAGGAGGTAATTATGGATTTTATTACAGGTAACATCAAACAACTTTACAGGAAATTCCTAATTGCATTTATGGCAAGTGCTATGGTTATGTCGATCTACAGCTTTGTCGATACCATTGCGGTCGGCCAGTCGGAGGGTCTTGTGGATGCTGCGGCAATGGCAGTCATTACACCGCTGTACGGCGTATTGATCTTTTTAGGTATTCTGTGCGGTGTGGGCGCCTCTGTTCTGTACGGCGTTGTGGCTACCATCAGTTCCCTGTTTCAGGCATTGTACTGCGATGTCGGTCAGGCCATCCAGCCTATTGTTTCCGCAAGTTGCGGAGCAGAGCGTCATGACCGTATCAAACAGGTCTGGAAAATGGCATTGGCAACGGTCATTGGTTTGGGAATTGCTTTTACATCCATCGGAGAATTGTTCCCGGAGCAAATTGTCAGGCTGTTCATGGATGTGACATCGGAAGTAATGGAAGCGGCACCGGGCATTATTCGTCCGTATTTTCTGCTGTTCCTGTGCCTTGGCATCACGGTTTTGGTAACTTACCACCTGCAGTCTACCATGTACGGCGCCAGGTCCATGATGATCGCAATTCTTCGCAGTGTGGTCATCAGTGGCCTGCTGCTGCTCGTACTGCCGCTCCTGCTTGGTATACAGGGCGTTTGGCTTGCTATGCCTGTTTCTGAACCGGGTGTTGCCATCATCACCTTAGTCTATATTCAGAAACGAACATAAGGAGGTTATCTCGGCATTATGAAAGGCAGTAAAATGAATCTTGCCTTTGGACTGGAAACGATATACGAAGATGCGGAATTTCTTTTGGGTGACCGGGATAAAGTCGGCATCGTGGGTGTAAACGGTGCGGGCAAAACAACGCTGTTCCGTATTCTGCTGCACGAACTGGAACTTGACAGCGGCACCATGACCGTTGGAAATGCCCGCATTGGCTATCTGCCGCAGGAAATCGTAATAGAAGATGAAAAGCAAACAGTCTGGGAATATTTGCAGGACGGACGTCCGATACGTAAGATCAATGCAGAACTGGAGCTGATTTATGCAAAACTGGAAACCGCTGATCCATCAGGTCAAGGCTCATTATTGGAACGGATGGGAAAACTCCAGGATTGGCTTGAATACTTCGATTGTTACGAGGCGGAAGAAATTCTGCTGGATTTGGTTGACAGTATGCAAATTGACCTTGAGCTGTTGGAAAGCCCCATGGCTGAATTGTCCGGCGGGCAGAAATCCAAAATGGCTTTTGCCCGAGTTTTATACTCCAAGCCGGAAATCTTGCTTTTGGACGAGCCGACCAATCATCTGGATGCCAGCACAAAGGACTTTGTGACGGGTTATCTGAAGAATTATCGTGGCATGGTGCTGATTATCAGCCATGATATTGATTTTTTGAATCAAATTATCAATAAAATCATGTTCATCAATAAAGTGACCCATAAGATTTCTGTTTATGAGGGCGACTATTATACTTATAAAAAGAAATATGCCGAAGAGCAGCGCTTACGTGAGATGGGTATCCGGCAGCAGGAAAAAGAGATCAAAGAGCTTTCCGAATTTGTACAACGTGCAAAACAGGCAAGCCAGACCAACCATGCCATAAAACGCATGGGTCAGGAACGTGCTTTGCGTCTGGAAAAGAAAAAGCGGGAATTGAAAACCCGTGATCGTGTCTATAAGCGAGTGAAGATGGACATTCGTCCAAAGCGTGAGGGTGCATTGATGCCATTGGAGGTAGAAAGTATCAGCTTCCATTATCCGGGACAGCCCCAGCTATATAAAGACCTGTCCTTCCAGATCAACAGAAAAGAGCGTTTTCTCGTCGTTGGCGAAAATGGCGTTGGTAAATCCACATTGCTCAAACTAATCATGGGTATCCTGACCCCGGAGCAAGGGCGTGTGCGATACAATCCCAAAACCGATGTTGCCTATTATGCACAGGAATTAGAGCAACTTGATCTCGAAAAGACAGTTCTGGAGAATGTAGACACTGACGGTTATACGGAATGGCAACTTCGCAGCATCCTCGGAAATTTTCTGTTTTATGAGGAAGATGTCAATAAGAAAGTAGCTGTTCTGTCTCCCGGTGAAAAAGCCCGAATTGCCTTATGCAAGGTTCTTTTGCAAAAAGCCAATCTGCTGATCCTGGACGAGCCGACGAACCACCTTGACCCGGAAACGCAGGCGATCATCGGCGGCAATTTCAATCTGTTTGAAGGAACCATCATTGTGGTCAGTCACAATCCATCTTTCGTGGAACAAATCGGCATCAGCCGAATGCTGATCCTGCCCTCTGGCAGAATTGAAAATTATTCCCGTGAGCTGTTGGAATATTATTATGAACTGAACACACCGGAAGAAGAAAAATATTAAAGAGTATCTTGCTTTTACCGTCAGGTTTTCATATAACATTTATATCAAGGTAACAGCCACCCGGAACAATTACCTTGTACTCCCCATGGTGATTTATCACCGCTGATAAGATTTTGATAAGCATCCATCGTATAGCTACGATAATATGGGCAATCAAAATAATCAGAATAGCAGGCACTATATCCTCTAAACAAAATTGCTTAAGATGTGAATCCCTGCAACGAGTGGGAGTAAGGAAACAGAAAACGGAACCGTCCGATAGGGGATGGTTTTTTATTGCCCCGCGTAAAAATTCCGATGTAACGCAAAAGTTTTCCCGCTCGGTAAACGGATAACGGATAACGGATAACGGCCGGTGTGCAATCGACAAATTTCTCCGTGGTATAATGGGAGGAAGATTTTTTGACGGAGGAATCATGGAGCGACAAAAAAAGATGGCGGTGGTCAATGATTTGACCGGGTTTGGGCGGTGCTCGCTGGCGGTGCAGCTGCCGCTGGTGTCGGCGCTTCGGGTGCAGGCTTGCCCGCTTCCGACGGCGATTCTTTCGGTGCACACGGGTTTCCCCTCGCATGTCCTCGATGATTATACGGCGCGGATGCGGCCGTATTTGGAAAACTGGAAAGAGAACGAAATTTCTTTTGATGGAATTTTAACGGGATTCATCGGATCGGCGGAGCAGATTGGGATTGTGATCGATTGTATCGAGATGTTTCGCGAAAAAGGTACTTGCGTCATGGTGGATCCGGTCATGGGGGACAATGGGCGGCTGTATTCTTCTTATACGGCGGAGATGTGCCGGGAGATGCGGCGGCTTTTGGCGTTTGCGGATGTGGTGACGCCGAATTTGACGGAGTGTTGTGAGCTTTTGGGGCGGTCGTATCCGGCGGGTGGGCGTGTCTCGGAGGAAGAGCTTGCGGATATGGCGGCGGCGCTGATTGAGCGTGGGCCGTCCGGTGTGGTGATTACGGGGCTTTGCGAAGCGGGGCTTGTAAAAAATTTCATTGTGGAAAAAGGAAAGGTGCCGGTCGTTGTTTCCACGGAAAAAGTCGGCGGAGACCGCTCGGGGACGGGGGATGTCTTTTCGGCGATTGTCGCGGCGTCTCTCGTGCGCGGCGAGGCGTTGCCGGATGCGGTGCGCAAAGCGGCGGATTTCATTCATCGCGTGTTGGAATATACGGTGGCGCTGGATTTGCCGTGGAATTGGGGTCTGGCATTTGAAGAATATTTGACGGAGCTGAAATAAATGGCCATGCGGGTGTATACGGTGGAAACGGGCGGGAAATACGTGTCTGTCGCGGACGGGATAGTGCGGCTTTTGCCCGGAGAAAAGCGCGGATTGTATATCAATCTGACGAATCGGTGTAATTGTGCGTGCACATTTTGTCTGCGCGGATTGAAACACATGGGCGAGGAAGCGACGTTGTGGTACGGGGGCGAGGAGCCGACAGTCGCGGATTTTGAGGCGGATCTCGTCGCGGTGCCGTGGGAAAAGGTCTCGGAGGCGGTCGTATGTGGTTTCGGCGAGCCGACAATGCGGCAGAGTGTGTTGTGCGAATTACTTCGTTTCATCAAGGAACAGCATCCGGAAATTCCGACGCGGCTCAATACGAACGGGTTGGGAAATTTGGAGCACGGGCGCGATATTACAAAGGATTTTGCGGGGCTTTTGGATACGATTTCCATCAGTCTCAATGCGTCGAATGTGGAGCGCTACCTGGCGCTGACGAGGAGTCGGCACGGAATCGGCTCGTTTGCTGCGATGCTGGACTTTGCCGTGCGCGCCAAAGCCTATATTCCTCACGTCGTCATGACGGTGGTGGACAAGGTGGAGGACGCGGAGGAAATCGCGTGTTGTCGAAAAATTTGCGAGGAGAAAGGGCTCGCTCTTCGCGTCCGGGCGTATGAAGGGGATTAAGAGTCGTCAGTCGTCAGCCATAAATCGTAGACCGTGTTTGGTTCGCTTTTGCGGCACATGGTGCTGTCAGTTTGAAGGCTTGAAAGGGCTTGAAAGGGCTTGAAAGGGCTTGAAAGGGCTTGAAAGGGCTTGAAGGGCTTGAGGGGCTTGAAAGGCTTGAAAGGCTTGAAAGGCTTGGAGTCTCGCTCTCTTTGTAAATAGTAGGGAAAAGTATAGGAGCGTACACGCGAGTTTTTATCTCTATGTGAGGAACGGTAAACGGTAAACGGTAAACGGCCGGCGGACAGCGGTTATTGGATAGTGCGAGGGTAAGAATGGCACATACAGAAATTTTACGGCCCGATTATGAGACGGGGATTCCGTTTCGTCTGAAGGCGCCGTTTTCCGCGACGGGGGATCAGCCGAAAGCGGTGGCGTCTTTGGTGGACGGGCTTCGCGGCGGCGAGTGGGCGCAGGTGCTGCTCGGTGCGACGGGGACGGGGAAGACATTCACGATGGCGAAGGTTATCGAGGAGGTGCAGCGGCCGACGCTGATTATTTCTCCGAATAAAACATTGGCGGCGCAGACGGCGAGCGAATTTAAGGATTTCTTTCCGGACAATGCCGTGTATTATTTTGTTTCCTATTATGATTATTACCAGCCGGAATCGTACATTCCGACGACGGACACGTATATCGAAAAAGATTCGTCGATGAATGAGGAGATTGACCGGCTGCGGCATTCGGCGACGATGGCGCTTTTTGAGCGGCGGGATGTCATCATTGTGGCATCCGTTTCCTGCATTTACGGGCTGGGCGATCCGGAAGATTATTCCACGATGGGACTGTCGCTTAGGCCGGGTGAGGAAATATCGCGCGAGGCCATTTTGGAGAAATTGGTCTCCATGCAGTACCTGCGGAATGATTTGAATTTCACACGCGATACGTTTAGGGTGCGCGGGGACATTGTGGACGTGTTTCCGGCGTCGTCGAATCATACGGGCGTGCGGATAGAAATGTTCGGAGACGAGATCGAGCGGCTTTCGGAATTTGACGTGGTCACGGGGGAAACGGTGGCGACGCGCAATCATATCGCGATATTTCCGGCGTCTCACTATGTCACGACGTCGGAAAAAATGCTCCGCGCCGAGCAGAGTATCGAGGCGGAGCTGGCGGAGCGCTTGGCGGAGCTTCGCGCACGGGATCGATTGCTGGAGGCGCAGCGGCTGGAGCAGCGGACGCAATATGATTTGGAAATGATGCGCGAGGTGGGCTATTGTTCGGGGATCGAGAATTATTCGCGGCATTTGTCGAATCGCGCGCCGGGGGATCCGCCTTTCACGCTCTTGGATTATTTCCCGGAAGATTTTCTGATTATGATCGATGAATCGCACGTGACGGTGCCGCAGTTGCGTGCGATGTACAATGGGGACCGTTCGCGGAAAACGAATTTGGTGGAGTATGGTTTCCGTCTGCCGTCGGCGCTGGATAACCGGCCGCTGACGTTTGACGAATTTACGGAGCGGGTCAATCAGATTATTTACGTGTCGGCGACGCCGGGGCCGTATGAAATGAGTGCGCAGACGAATGTGGCTGAGCAGATTATCCGGCCGACGGGGCTCTTGGATCCGTCCGTGGAGGTGCGACCGATTGCGGGGCAGATGGATGATTTGCTTGGGGAAATCCACAAACGGACAGACGCGGGCGAGCGTGTGCTGGTGACGACGCTGACGAAGAAAATGGCGGAGGATCTCACGGATTTTCTGACGGAGGTCGGCGTCCGTGTGCGGTATCTGCATTCGGACGTGGCGACGATTGAGCGGGCGGAGATCATTCGTGATTTGCGCGCCGGAGTTTTCGACCTTTTGGTCGGGATCAATTTGCTGCGCGAAGGGCTGGATATGCCGGAAGTGTCGTTGGTCGCTATTTTGGACGCGGATAAGGAAGGATTTCTTCGCTCGGAAACGTCGATGATCCAGGTGATCGGTCGCGCGGCTCGAAACGCGCACGGGCACGTGATCATGTACGCGGACCGGGTGACGGATTCCATGCAGCGGGCGATTTCGGAAACGGAGCGTCGCCGCACGATTCAGCAGGCGTACAACGAGGAGCACGGGATTGTCCCGCAGACGATACAGAAAAAAGTAAAGGATCTCATCGATTTGACGAAGGTGGAAGAAGATTTGACGGATTACGGCGGAAAAGAAGAAACGGACGGGCTTTCGGATGAGGCGCTGTACCAAAAAATGCAAGACGCGGAGCGGGACATGAAACGGGCGGCCAAAGCGATGGAATACGAAGAGGCGGCTATGTGGCGTGACACGCTTGCGGAGCTCCGGCAACAATGGAGCGACCGCTTCGGATCGCAGGCCCAATCGGCGATGAAACGGATGGCAAGCACGAAGAAGCGGATTTCGCGGCCGCGGAAGAAACGGGTGTGAGTTTCCGTTGCCCGCTGTCCGTTGACCGTGTGACTGTGAACCGTGTGTGAGAAGCTTTGTGGTACATGGGATGTGAGGGGCGGTTAACGGTAAACGGATAATGGAAGATGGCTTGAAAGGGCTTGGTTGATGTGCTTAGAGGGGAAGACGGTAGGTGTAAAAAGTTAGCAGTGAGCAATTAGCAGTGAGCAGTGCAGGTGCGCGCTTCGCGCGATTAAAAAAATGCGGCGAAGGTCGGATGATGGGACGCCGAAGGCGCATAAAAAAATCGTCGCCGTAATGCGACACCAAAACTGCTAACTACTAATTGCTAACTACTAACTCTCTTCCGCTTGACGTTCCAAGCCTAGCGATACATTGTTTGTTTTACAAAAAAAGGAACGGTATGGAAAAGGGAATTGTGATCCGGGGTGCCCGGCAGAATAATTTGAAAAATATTGATTTGGAATTGCCGCGAAACAAATTGATTGTGTTTTCCGGTCTGTCGGGGTCGGGGAAATCGTCGCTGGCTTTTGACACGATTTATGCCGAAGGGCAGCGGAAATACGTGGAGTCGCTTTCGGCGTATGCGCGGCAGTTTCTGGGCCAGATGAATAAGCCGGAAGTTGATAAAATCGAAGGTCTTTCACCGGCGATTTCCATCGACCAGAAGTCGACGAGCCACAATCCGCGCTCCACGGTGGGGACGGTGACGGAGATTCACGATTATCTGCGTATGCTTTACGCGCACGCGAGCCGCGCGTTTTGCCCCTCTTGCGGGCGGCCGATCACGCGCCAGGCGCCGGATCAGATCGTCGAAGAATTGATGAAACTGTCGGAGGGGACGAAACTTCTCATCTTGGGGCCGGTCGCGGTGGCGAAAAAAGGGACGCACAAAAAGCTGATCGAAGAGCTGCAAAAACAAGGCTACGTGCGTCTTCGCGCGGATGGCACGGTATATGAAATTTCCGACGTGCCGGAGCTGGAAAAGAATAAGAAACACACGGTGGAAGTCGTCGTGGATCGTCTTGTCGTCCGAAAAGAAGTCGCGTCGCGGCTGGCGGATTCAGTGGAAACGGCATTGAAATTGGGCGATGGGCTTATGGTCGCGCATATTTTGGGCGAAAAAGATTTGCTCTTCAGTACGCATTTTGCTTGCCCGGAATGTGGGATTTCCCTGCCGAAGGCCGAGCCGCGGATTTTTTCTTTCAATAATCCTTTTGGTGCGTGTCCGTCCTGCATGGGATTGGGCTCATCGCTGGAAGTCGATTTCGCGCGCGTCCTGCCTGATTCTAAAATGCCGTTTCGGCTGGGGGCGATTCGTTCGTTTCCGGTGAACGGCGACAGTTGGTTGTACCGGCAACTCGGCGGTTTTCTCGCAGCGCAGGGGCTCACGATGGATGCGTGTTTCGACGATTTATCGGAGGATGCAAAAGAAATTTTTGAAAACGGCGGCGGCGAAGCTTTCGATTTCCAATATGAAAATATGCGCGGGGAGAAGAAGACGTACCATCGTGTCTTTGAGGGGATCGTGCCGATGGTGAAGCGCCGCTATGAAGAGGCGTTCACGGATAAAATGAAGGAGGAGCTCGCGGAGTATCTCGTCGAGAAACCCTGTCCCGTCTGCCACGGTGCGCGGCTTTGTCCGGAGAGCCTTGCGTTTCGCGTGGGCGGCCTTTCCATCGCGGAAGTTTCGGATTTGTCCGTGACGCGGCTGATCGAATTTTTGCGTCGGATTGATTTCACGGAAAAAGAAGCGAAAATCGCCGATCAAATCTTAAAGGAAATTTTGGCGCGCCTGACGTTTTTGGAAAATGTCGGGCTGGATTATCTGACGCTGTCGCGGAGCGCGTCGTCGCTTTCCGGCGGGGAGGCGCAGCGGATTCGCCTCGCGACACAGATTGGATCGGGGCTTGTCGGCGTGCTTTACATTTTGGATGAGCCGTCCATCGGTCTCCACCAGCGTGACAATGACAAATTGCTTGCGACGCTCAAAAATATGCGCGATATCGGAAATACATTGATTGTCGTCGAGCATGACGAAGACACGATTCGTGCGGCGGATTGGATTGTGGACATCGGACCGGGTGCGGGGGAGGCCGGCGGCTACGTCGTCGCAGAGGGTCGCGTTTCCGATATCAAAAAAGTGAAAGAATCCTATACGGGGCAGTATTTGGCGGGGAAGAAATACATCCCGCTGCCGCATGAGAGACGAAAAGGGAACGGGCTTTTCATAAAAATCATCGGCGCATCGGAGCACAACCTGAAGCACATCGACGTTTCCATTCCCCTCGGCGCTTTGACGGTCGTCACGGGCGAATCGGGCAGTGGGAAATCGACACTCGTGAACGATATTCTCTTCCGCGGCCTGTCGAATATGAAAAATCGGACGTATTACCGCATGGGGCAATTTGAAAAAATTTTGGGCGGCGAATACATCGATAAAATCATCGATATCGATCAGCAGCCCATCGGCCGCACGCCGCGCTCCAATCCGGCGACGTACACCGGCGTTTTCAATGACATTCGCGAGCTCTACAGCCAGACGGCGGAAGCGAAAATGCGCGGCTACAAACCGGGGCGTTTCAGTTTCAATGTCAGGGGCGGCCGCTGCGAGACGTGTCACGGAGACGGGATTTTGAAAATTGAAATGCAATTTCTTTCCGACGTGTACGTGCCGTGTGAGACGTGCCACGGCGCGCGCTATAATCGCGAGACGCTGCAGGTCACGTACAAAGGGAAAAATATTTCCGACGTTCTCAATATGACGGTCGACGAAGCGCTGACATTTTTCGACGCGCATCCGAAAATTTTGAAGAAACTGGAAACGCTGGCGGAGGTGGGACTCGGCTACATCCATCTCGGGCAGCCGGCGACGACGATGTCCGGCGGGGAAGCGCAGCGCGTAAAATTGGCGACGGAGCTGATGCGGCGCGCGACGGGCGGCACGCTCTACATTTTGGATGAGCCGACGACGGGGCTTCATAGCGAAGATATCCGGAAACTCTTGCAAATTTTGCACCGGCTCGTCGATCAGGGAAATACGGTCGTCGTCATTGAGCACAATTTGGACGTCGCCAAAGTCGCGGATTATATCATCGATCTGGGGCCGGAAGGCGGCGAGCGCGGCGGCGAAGTCATCGCGACGGGGACGCCGGAAGAAATTTGCGAGGAGCCGCGTTCATACACCGGGCAATATTTGAAACCCATCATTGAGCGTACGCGGGAATTGATGGAGAAACACCATGATTGCGGTGAATGACAACATCCGCGCGAAAGTTGAGGCGCTTCCCGCTTGTCCCGGTGTGTATCGCTGGAAGGACAAAAACGGAAAAGTCATTTACGTCGGGAAAGCGGTCAATCTAAAAAATCGCGTCCGTTCGTATGTGCGCGAGGACAAAAACCGTTCGCCGAAAGTGGCCGCGATGATGCGCCATGCCGAGGATCTCGACATCACGATGACGGCGACGGAGATGGAAGCGCTCATTTTAGAATGCAGCCTCATCAAAGAGCTGCATCCGAAATACAATATTTCTCTTCGCGATGACAAAAGTTATCCGTATCTCAAGATCACAAAAGAAGAATGGCCGCGCATGTTTATCACGAGAAATATCAAGAGGGAAGACGGCGCGCATTATTTCGGGCCCTTCACCGATGTGGGCGGTCTAAAAGAAACGCTGCGCCTTTTGCGCGCGGAATATCCGATTCGCACGTGCCGCAGCATGAAAGTGGAGCGGCCGTGCCTGCAGTACCATCTCGGCTATTGTGCCGCGCCGTGTTGCGGACTTTGCACGAAAGAGGAATATGCGGAAATCGTGCGCGGTATTTGCGATATTTTCGAAGGACGCTCGACGGCTCTCGCGACGCGGCTGAAAAAAGAAATGGAGGCGGCGGCGGAGAATCTGGATTTTGAAACGGCGGCGAAGCTTCGTGATCGTCTGCAAGCCGTCAAAAGCGTGCAGCAGCGGCAGCACATTGTGGCGCAAGCCGGCGATTTCGACGTCATTGGCCTCTCGCGGGACGGGCGGCACACGGCGCTGGAAATTTTCTACATTCGCTACGGGCGCATGATCGGAAAAGAAAATTACAGCATTCCGGACATGGAAGGCGAGACGGACGCGGCGCTTCTGGCCGGGTTTCTCAAAGAATTTTACGGCGCGGATGCCGTGTCCGTGCCGAAAGAAATTTTGGTGCCGGCGCTCCCCGAAGACGCGGCGCTTCTGGCGGATTGGTTGGGGCGCGGGCGCACGGGCGGCGTACATCTCTATGTGCCGGAACGCGGTTTCAAAAAACGTCTCACGGATATGGCGGCGGCGAATGCGGCAAAATATTTGGCGGATAAAAAATTGCAATGGGAATACCGGGAGGCACGCGAAAGCGCCGCGCCGGCAAGATTGAAAGAGTTGTTGCATTTGCCGCAACTTCCCGAACGCATGGAATGTTTCGATATTTCCCACAACCAAGGCGCGGAGACGGTCGCCTCGATGGTCGTCTTCGAAGGCGGGCGACCGGCAAAGAGCGAGTATCGCAAATTCAAATTGCAGACGACGCAGGGCGCGCCGGATGATTTCAAATCGATGGCCGAGATCATGGCACGGCGCTACGGCGGCGAAAACGACTGGCCGAAACCGGACCTCATCGTCTTGGACGGCGGCGCGGGGCAGCTACACGCGGCGCTCCCGATTATCCGAAAATGCGGCATCACGGCGCCGGTCATCGGGCTCGCGAAGCGCATGGAAGAAATTTATACGGAGGCGTCTGACATGTCCGTTTTATTAGATCCGCACGAGCCGGCGCTGCTTTTGCTGCAATCCATTCGCGACGAGGCGCATCGTTTCGGGATTGCGTATCATCGGAAGTGGACGGTCAGGCGAAATGCGGAATCGCTGCTCGATCACGTCCCCGGTATCGGCGCGACGAGAAGAAACGCTCTGTGGCGCGCGTTTCGTTCGCTGGATGAAATGGAGAAAGCGGGCGTCGAAGAGTTGTCCCGCGTCAAAGGAATGAATCGAACGGCAGCCGAATCGCTGTACCGTTTCCTACACATGACAAAGGATGAGAAACAGAATTTCTTGGCGAATGGGGATGTGAAAACGCCGGAAGGAGAGCCGATATGAAGAAATGGTTGTTGCTTCTGCTGATCCTTCTATGTGGGGGCGCGGGCGTGGGCACTGTTTGGACGGATTCGGTACTGGCACCGGAGCGGGAGGCGGTACGGGTCGCGGAAGAAAAGGTCACGGCAGCGGCGCACGAGCGAGCGAAACAGGTGCCGGATCTGTGTCGCGAGCTGAAAAGTTTCTCCTCGAAAGAGGCGGCGACGCGATTGGAAGCGGAAGAGCTGGCACAAGCAATTTTGGCAGCGAAGACGGTAAAAGACATGCAAGAGTCGAATGAAAAACTGTCCGGCGACATTGGCACGCTTCTCTTGGCAGCGGAGAATTATTCGTATCTGACGGTGCGCGTAGAATTTCAGGATGTGAAAACTTCACTGGCGGCCGCGCAAAATCGCCTGACCGTCGCAAGAGCCGCCTACAATCGCGCTGCCGATGCCTACAACGGTACGCTCCGGAAATTTCCGATTTCTTTTTTCGCTGAAATTTTGGGATACGAAAGCGCAGAGCGGATGGGACGATTGCAGAACGTCGCAAAAGAATAAAAATCGGCAACAAAAAAACACACTCTTTTAAGCGAGTGTGTTTTTTATTGCGCTTCTTAGTCTTCGGTCTTGGCCGCGATGACGGATTTTCCTTTGTAGAAACCGCAAATCGGGCAGACGCGATGAGGCATTTTCATTTCATGGCACTGCGGACATTCGACGAGACCCGGTACCGTCAGTTTCCAATTCGCACGTCTTTTGTCGCGACGCGCTCTTGAGCTTTTATTCTTGGGAGCCGGCATGTTTGCACCTCCTTACTGATAGGCAATACATTTCGCAGGATTCTCGGAAAAAGCTCCGAGAAAAATCATTAACTCAAACATTATACGTGGCGGCGCCGAGTTTGTCAAACGGCGGAATCTTCGTCGCTCTTGAATTCTGTTTCGATGGTGTCGAGCAGCGTGCGGAGATTTTGCGCCCATGCCAAGACTTGGAGCTTCATGTACGGCACGGCGTCCCGTCCTTTTGTCGTTATGCGGTAGATGCGTTTGCTGCGCTTATTCGGCGAGAGCCAGTGACTTTTTACATATTCGCGTTCTTCCAAAAAATGCAGGACGGGATACATTTCGTTCGGATTCGGACGGTACGCAAATTTCGTTAATTTGAAAATATCCTGCTCGATTTTGTTTCCGTAGCTGTCGGCGCACAGCAATGCATTGAGGACAAATGTCGCCGTCAAAAGTCGTTTCCATTGCCGATGGCGGACCAATTCATCGATTTCGTATTTTGTTTGTTCGGAAAGATACTCCATGGCAGATTCCTCCTTCGCTTCTTATTGATGAAGTTTATTATAATTGATTCTTTTGTCGATGACAAATTTTCGAAAATTCGGCAGGCGCACGGGGCTGTGGTATAATAATAAAATCAATCACGGCGACGGTTTCCGGGAAATCGAAAGGAAACGGGGCGCGGTGATTGGCGAAATCGCGGAGATGGGAAATATTTCCGCGAAAATCAATTTTGGGAGGATGAGAAGCATGGAAGGAAAGAAATGGAAAAAAGCGGCGGTGCTCGCGGTTTTGGGCGCGGCGGTTTTGGGGACTCTGTCCGGTTGCGGGCAGTCGGCGGAGAGCGGAAAGCCGAAGGTCGGGATTGTGCAAATTGTGCAGCATCCGGCGCTGGACGCGGCGAATCAAGGCTTTGTGAAAGCATTGGATGACCGCGGGCTTGCAGGGAAGATTGAAATCGATCAGCAAAATGCGCAGGGCGATCAGTCCAATTTGCGCTCCATTGCCAATCGCTTTGTTTCCGGGAAATATAAATTGATTGGGGCTGTTTCCACGCCGGCGGCGCAGGCCATGGCCAATGCCACGTCGGAGATTCCGATTATTTGCACGGCGATCACGAATTATGAGACGGCCAAGCTGATGAAATCGGAGGCGGCGCCCGATGCCAATGTCACGGGGACGAGCGACCGCGGCCCGGTCGATAAAGAGGTCGCGCTCATTCGCGAGATTCAGCCGGAGGCGAAGCGAATCGGGATCATTTATAATTCAAGTGAAATCAATTCCGTCATTCAGGCGGAAGAACTCAAGAAACTTTGTGCGCCGCTCGGTATCACGGTCGTGGAGCGCACGGTCAATTCCATCAATGACATCCAGCAGATAGCGGAAGCTTTCGTCGGCGATGTCGATGCGATTTACGTGCCGACGGACAATGTGGTCGCCAGCGCCATTCCCACGCTCATGAGTGTGGCCAATGCCGCCAAGATTCCGGTCTACGGCGCGGAGGTGGGCCACGTGGAAAACGGTGTCTTGGCCTCCGAATCGATCAGCTACTATGATATCGGCTACCAGGCCGGTCAAATGGCTGCCGATATTCTGGAAGGGAAAAACACCGTCAAGGACCATCCCGTAGAGGCGGCAAAGTCTTCGACGCTCTATATCAACAAAGCGGAAGCGGAGCTGCTCGGCATCCAAATTCCGCAGTCGGTGCTGGATCGGGCGAAAATGATTTGATCAGAAAGAATCGAAAAAGAAAATCTGAAAAACGAAGCTTTTCATCAGCTTCGTTTTTTTCGTGAAATTGCAAAGTAAATGCGAAATTTTTACGTAAGAATGAAATTTAGTAAAGAAGGCGGCTACGAATAAGTGCTACTTTTGCAATTGAGCCGACACTTATTTTGAGAATTTACGGCATTTTGCCAGCGAGTGAAAAGGCGTGGAAATATTTGTACTTTTTCGGCGGATATGATAAAATAACGTTTGCAATTTGTATCCGAGGAGAAGAATCGATACACGGAGTCGCGAAATCGGGCTTCGAAAGACAAGGAGGAATTTTTGATTATGAACGTAAAAACAGAAGCGATCGATCAGCATAAAGTAAAAATGACGGTCGAAGTCGGAGCGGAAGAAGTCCAAAAAGCTTTCAAGCGTGCCGTTTCCGATATTTCTTCGCGCATCAATTTGAAAGGTTTCCGCAAAGGGAAGGCGCCGCGCAAGATTTTGGAGATGTATATCGGCAAGGACAGCCTTGCGGGCGAAGCGGAAAATATTTTGATTAATGATACGTGGGGTCGTGCGCTCGACAGCGAAAAGTTGACACCGGTCACCCGTCCCGAAGTGGAAACGTCGAAATTCTCTGAAACGGAAGGCGCTGTCTACACGGCGACATTCGTGAAGGAACCGGAAGTGACGCTCGGCGAATACAAAGGCTTGTCTGTCCCGCATGAGCATCCGGAAATTTCCGATGAAGCGGTCATGGAGCAGCTCACGGAAGCGGCGAAGCAGAATGCGCGTCTGGAAGTCGCGGAAGGGGCGTCGCTCGCGAAGGGCGATTATGCCATCATCGATTTCAAAGGTACGGTGGACGGAAAAGCATTTGCCGGCGGCGAAGGCAAGACGTATCCGCTGGAGATCGGCTCCGAGTCATTCATTCCGGGCTTTGAAGATCAGCTCATCGGTCATAAAGCAGGCGATGACGTGACGGTGAAGGTGTCGTTCCCGGAAGATTATTTCGTGAAAGATTTGGCCGGTAAAGATGCGGAATTTGCGACACATATCAGTGATGTGAAGCGCAAAGTCATTCCGGAAATGAATGATGAATTCGCGAAATCCGTTTCCAAATACGATACACTGGAAGAGCTCAAAAACAGTCTGAAGCAGCAGATGGAGCTCCGTGCTCTCCAGGCGGCGGAAGAGGCGTATCACAATGCGCTCGTCGATCTGGCCGTTTCCAATGCGAAAGTCGATGTGCCGGTAGAAATGATCGAGGCGCGCATCGATGAGATGATTGAGGAAATGAAGCTCAATGTCGAAGCGGGCGAAGGCAAATTTGATGAATACCTGAAGGCAATCGGTAAGACGGAAGCGGATCTGCGCAAAGACTACAAAGAGCCGGCGGAAGAGACGGTCCGTCAGGGATTGGTCCTTTCGGCGATTGCCAAAGCGGAAGATCTCAAAGTCACGAATCAGGATCTCAATATGGAAGTTTACAGCATGGCGCATCAATTCGGCGCGGATCCCAAGGATGTCGTCAAGATTATCCGTCAGGAAAACCGTCTGAATATGTTGATTGCTTCTGTGACGCGCAAGAAGGCGGCGGCTTACATTTACGGCGCAGCCAAGAGAGAAGAGACGAAAGAGGCTCCGGCGGAAGAGGAAAAGGCCGAAGCGAAGGAAGAGAAGCCGAAGGCGACTAAGGCGAAGACAACGAAGGCCAAGGATACCGAGGCGAAGGAAGAAAAGCCGAAGACGACGAAAGCGAAGACGACAAAAGAAACGAAGCCGAAAGCGACCAAAGCCAAGGCGACGGAAGAGACGGAAGAAAAACCGAAAACGACCAGAGCGAAAAAGACAAAAACGGAAACGGAAGCCGAATAAAGTGTAAGAGACCACCGCAGGCTCGTCTGAATCTCACTGCATTCAGCGGGGCGGTGGTTTTTTGTTGACAGAGAAGGAAAAGGAGGAACGGATATGGCGTATGTACCGATAGTCGTCGAGCAGACGGCGCGCGGCGAGCGTTCGTATGATATTTATTCCCGTCTTTTGAAAGATCGAATCATCTTTTTGGACGGCCCGATTGATGACCATTCCGCTAATGTCGTCATTGCGCAGTTGTTGTTTCTGGAAGCGGAAAATCCGGACAAGGATATTCATCTCTATATCAACAGTCCCGGCGGTGTCGTGACGGCCGGCATGGCGATTTACGACACGATGCAATACATCCGTCCCGACGTTTCCACCATTTGCATCGGCTCTTGTGCCAGTATGGCGGCGGTGCTTTTGACGAGCGGCGCGGCCGGGAAACGCTACGCCTTGCCCCATGCCAACGTGATGATTCATCAGCCTCTGGGCGGCGTGCAAGGGCAGGCGACGGAGATTGAGATTCACGCCCGTGAGATTTTGCGTCTGCGGGAAGAGCTGAATGGCATTCTGGCCCACCACAGCGGCAAGCCAATCAAGACGATTGCGCGCGATACGGAACGCGACAATTTCATGACAGCCAAGCAGGCCTTGGATTACGGTCTTATTGATAAGATTTTGACCCGAAATGAACTTTCGGAGACGAAATAAGGAGGAGTCGTGGCGAATCAAAACGGAAACAAGCCTCCGGTTTGCAGTTTCTGCGGACGCAGCGGGGATGAAGTGAAACTGATTTCCGGTCCCGGCGTATACATTTGCAATGAATGTGTGGAAGTCTGTCAGAATATTTTGCGGGAGGAAATGAAACACGCGCCGACCAAGGCAGAGCCGGAATTTCGTCTTCCCGTGCCGTCGGAAGTCAAGGCGCATTTGGACGAATATGTCATCGGGCAGGATGAGGCGAAAATTGCGCTCTCCGTCGCGGTGTACAATCACTATAAACGCATTTTGAGCGAGGATGAGGGTGGCGACGTCGAGCTCCAGAAGTCGAATATCGTATTGCTCGGCCCGACCGGAAGCGGAAAGACGCTTCTGGCGCAGACACTGGCGCGGTTTCTCAATGTCCCCTTTGCCATTGCCGATGCGACGAGTCTGACCGAGGCCGGCTATGTCGGCGAAGACGTGGAAAATATTCTGCTGCGTCTCATTCAGGCGGCGGACTATGATATGGAAAAGGCGGAGCGCGGCATTATTTACATCGACGAAATTGATAAGATTGCCAAGAAATCCGACAATCCGTCCATCACGCGCGATGTGTCGGGCGAAGGGGTGCAACAGGCGCTTTTGAAAATCCTGGAAGGGACGGTCGCCTCTGTCCCGCCGCAGGGTGGGCGCAAGCATCCGAATCAGGAAATGCTGCAGATCGATACGACGAATATTCTCTTCATTTGCGGCGGCGCTTTCGACGGGATTGATCGCGTGATTGAGCATCGGATGCAGAAATCGACGATTGGTTTCGGCTCGGACATTCGCCGGAAAGAAGAGAAACGGATGGGCGAGATTTTGCAGAAAGTGCAGCCGGAAGATTTGCTGAAATTCGGTCTCATTCCTGAATTCATCGGCCGTCTTCCCGTCGTCGTGACACTGCACCCGCTGGACGAAGCGGCGCTGGTCAGAATTTTACAGGAACCGAAGAATGCACTCGTCAAGCAATACAAGAAACTCCTTTCTATGGACCATGTGGATCTTGCTTTTGATGACGATGCAATCCAAGAAATTGCCAAAATGGCCATCGAGCGCAATACAGGCGCCCGCGGTCTTCGCGCCATCATCGAGAAAGCGATGCAGAAAGTCATGTACGAAGTGCCCGGCATGAAAGACATCACGGGCTGTCGCGTGACGAAAGAATCCATCACGGAAGGAAAACCGCCGATTTTGATCAAAAAAGAAGAAGCGTAATCGGGCGCAGATTGGCGTAAAAATTTAATCTATGAAACAAAGGGCTGTGGGAAAATTTTCATATTTTCCCACAGCCCTTTTGTTATAAAAAATTGTCGCGAAGTGGGCTGACTGGTGGCCG
>CAVEFO010000021.1:0-29471 GCA_963615055.1 Lachnospiraceae bacterium | reverse complement strand
AAATGAGCGTCAAGCTCATCACCCCGATCGCCATGGAAGAAGGCCAGCGCTTCGCCATCCGCGAAGGCGGCCGCACCGTCGGCGCAGGCGTCGTCGCTAAGATTGCGAAATAAGAAATTTCATAAGAAATACCGCTCCCTGTTACCGGGGACGGTATTTTTTATTGCAATCGAAGGTGGGGTAAGTTGTCGAAAACGGAAGAGTCAAGCGCAAGATAGTTGTTAGTCGCTAGCTGCCGGCTGTTAGTTTTAATTGGTGGCGGCTTCGCCGCTTTTTCCTAATAGCTAACAGCTAGTAGCTAACAACTATCTTGCGTCTGCCGCAAAAAGCAAAGCAAAGACGAAGCGTGGCTTCTTATCTCTATCAGCAGAAAGTTTTCTGCGCAAACGCCACACAAAGCCAATGAAAAATAAAGCCGGCCCCTCATTTCTATTTTTCAAAAACATTCAGCAACATTGCCGCAAAAGCGAAAAGCGAAAAAGTTTTGCTTCCGCTTTTTCCAAACAGCTAGTAGCTAACAATTAATAACTATCTTGCGCCTGCCGCAAAAAGCAAAGTAAAGATGAGGCGTGGCTTCTCATCTCTATCAGTAGAAAGTTTTTATCACAAACGCCACAAAGCCAATGAAAAATAAAGCCGGCCCCGCATTCCTATTTTCCCAAAATATACAGCAATATTGCCGTAAAAAAGGAAAGAGCGAAAAAGTTTTGCCTCCTCGTTTCCTCGGAACTTGCAAGAGTTTGTTTCTCATGGTATAATTCATATATAGCGTCGGGGGAGGCCCGGCTTTTTTAAGTGACTTCGGATTGACGACGGTATACGGATGTGATATACTTTCTCGGTATGCTGTTTACGGGAAATCCCAAATCTTTCAGTGAGGTGTAAATCATGCGTGACGGAATCACTCTTGCGTGCTCTGAATGTAAGCGCCGCAATTATCGCACAAACAAGAACAAGAAGAATAATGCGGAACGAATCGAATTGATGAAATATTGCAAATGGTGCAAAAAGCACACCCTGCATAAAGAAACGAAATAATTGTTGTCCGAAGGGGTGTAAGAATGGCGAATCGTCGGCAGACAGCTGAGGAAAGCGGAGCCGCGTGGAATAAATTTTTCCGCGAGACGAAGGTGGAGATGCGCAAGGTCGTATGGCCGACCAAGACGCAGCTCATTCACTATACGGTGACTGTCATCGCGTCCGTGCTTCTGATTTCCGCCATGCTGGTCGGTGTGGACTTCGTTTTCATGGGCCTTTCCAAGTTGTTGGTCGGCGCAGTGGGCTGATGGAGGAGACAATGGCGGAAAACGAAGTGCAGCTTGAAACAGAAGAAAAGAATATTCGCTGGTATGTCGTTCACACGTATTCGGGGTATGAGAATAAGGTCCAGGACGCTTTGCTCCGCAAGGTACATTCGTTGGGACTGGAGGATACGATCAAGCAGGTCGTGCTTCCGATGCGTGAGGAGGAAGAGGTCAAGGACGGCCAGAAGAAGGTCGTGAAGCGGAAAATATTTCCGGGGTATCTTCTCGTTCAGATGGAAGTCAATGACCATAGCTGGTATATCGTCCGGAATACGCCGGGGGTGACGGGTTTTGTCGGTACGACGACGAAACCGATTCCTTTGGCGGATGAGGAGGCTGAGCGCATCCTCGGGGCGGAAAGACTTTCGGTCCGTGTCACGGCGGGTGTCGGAGACAAAATCCGCATCACGGAGGGACCATTTGCCGATCATGTGGCGACCGTGCTCAATGTAGCGGCTGATAAGACCAAGATTACGGCCGAAATCAGCGCCTTTGGGCACGCAACCAAAATAGAGCTGGAAGCGGGTTTCTTTGAACCCATTTCATAAGGAAACGGCGTCTCTGTTTCTTCTAAAGGAAGGCAGATGACGGTTTCCCGCGGAAACAAGAGCTTTGACGGCTTTTGTTTCCGAAAGGCCAAGGTGGGAGGGCTTGCCCGTTCGGACCACATCCTCAAAGAGTAAGGAGGTGTCAAGTATGGCAAAGAAAATCGCAAAGTTGGTAAAGCTGCAGGTGCCGGCCGGTAAGGCTACACCGGCACCGCCTGTCGGCCCGGCTCTGGGTCAGGCGGGTGTCAATATCATGGCTTTCGTCAAGGATTTCAATGATCGCACCGCTCAGCAGGTCGGTCTCATTATCCCGGTCGAAATTACGGTCTATGATGACAGAAGCTTTACGTTTATTTGTAAGACCCCGCCGGCTGCTATTCTTTTGAAGAAGGCAGCGGGGATCGAAAAGGCTTCGGGCGTGCCGAATAAGAATAAAGTCGGCAAGGTCACGAAGGCGCAGGTCCGGCAGATCGCAGAGACGAAGATGCCCGATCTCAATGCGAATGATGTGGAAGCAGCAATGCTGATCATCGAAGGGACGGCCCGCAGCATGGGGGTCGAAGTCGTAGAATAAGACTGCAGGCACGGAGGCGGGAGTTTCTGTGTGCCAAGGAGGTAACAATGGCAAAACTGACAAAGAAGCAAAAAGCAGCGGCCGCCATCGTTGACAGTCATAAGCTCTATGGCCTCGACGAAGCGGTAGCGTTGGTCAAGAAAGCGGCATCCGCCAAGTTTGATGAGACGGTGGAGCTGGCTTTCAATCTGAATGTCAATCCGAAGTATGCCGATCAGCAGCTGCGCGGCGCCATCGTTCTCCCGAATGGGACGGGTAAGACGAAGAAAGTCCTCGTCTTTGCCAAGGACCACAAGGAAGATGAAGCGAAGGAAGCGGGCGCGGATTATGTCGGCGGCGCGGAATTGGCGGATAAAATCGCCGGCGGCTGGTTCGATTTCGACGTCGTCGTCGCGACTCCGGATATGATGGGCGTCGTCGGACGTCTGGGTCGTGTCTTGGGACCGAAAGGCCTCATGCCGAATCCGAAAGTCGGCACAGTCACGATGGATGTGGCGAAAGCGATTTCCGAAATCAAATCCGGTAAGGTGCAGTATCGCACGGATAAGGCCGGAAATGTCCAAGTCGGCATCGGCAAAGTTTCTTTCGAAGAAGAGAAACTGGCGGAAAATTTCCGCGCTATGTACGCACATATCCTGAAAGCCCGTCCGGCTTCCGTCAAGGGTACGTACATGAAGAGCGTGACGCTGTCCTCCACGATGGGGAGAGGCGTCCATATCGACATTTCCACGCTCTGAGAATTTCATATTTAACACTTAGCTGAAGACCGGCGGTTTGTAATGGGCTTGGGAAACCGAGTCCCCCTCCCGAGGCTTGGTGCCGATACGATCGGTACACGACCTCACGCCTGTGGGGTCGTTTTGGCTAATGTGATAAATAGAGGAAACGGGGGACACGTTTCTACGTTTCCGAAAAATAAATAGCAGAGGAGGTGTAATATGAGCGAACATTACGAATTGAAGATTCGCAGCGAAAAAGTCGAGATCGTGGCGGATATGAAGGAAAGACTCTCCGCGCAGGGTGTCGTCCTCGTCACGTTTGACAAGCTGACGGTCGCGGATGCGAATCTGCTCCGTCGCAAGTTCTTGGCGCATGGCGTGAAGTACAAGGTCATCAAAAATACGTTGACCCGTATCGCCGCCGATGAGCTGGGACTCGAAGGACTCGATGATCTGCTGACGGGGCCGAACGGCCTTGCTACCTGCGATACCGATCCGGTCGCACCGGCAGCGGCTCTCAAAGAATTCTTTGAAGAGACGAAGAGCGAAGCCGTCACGGTGAAAGCCGGCGTCTTGGCCGGAAAAGTCATCGACGCAGCCGGCGTGAAGGCTTTGGCCGATCTGCCGAGCCGCGAACAGCTCCTGGGCGTTCTCGCCGGGACTTTGGCCGCACCGATTACCAATCTGGCGCGTGCCCTCAACGGGAACATTCTCAAATTCGCATACGCGCTGGAAGCGGTGCGCAAACAAAAAGAAAGTGCGTGACAGTGCATAAGGCACGCGGGCACAGTATTCTATGGAGGAAATCATCATGACTAAAGAAGAAATTTTGGAAGCTATTGCCGAAATGTCCGTACTCGAACTTTCGGAACTCGTCAAAGGTATCGAAGACAAATTCGGCGTCTCCGCAGCGGCTCCGGCAGCTGTGGCAGTAGCGGCTCCGGCAGCAGGCGCTGCGGCGGCAGAAGAAAAGACCGAATTTGACGTCGTCCTCGCTGCGGCAGGCGATGGCAAGATCGCTGTCATCAAAGTCGTCCGCGAAGCGACCGGCCTCGGCCTGAAGGATGCGAAGGAACTCGTCGACGGCGCTCCGAAGACCGTCAAGGAAGGCGTCGCCAAGGCAGAAGCCGAAGAACTGAAGAAGAAACTCGAAGAAGCCGGCGCGACCGTCGAATTGAAATAATTCGGTTTCTAAAATTCCAAACGAAAGAGACTCTTTGCGGAGTCTCTTTTTTTGGTGCGAATATTTTTTCTTAGAAACGGTTTCTGTCTGCTTCTTTCAGCAGCCGCGGCGCATGGAGGCCATGAGGTGCTTGGAGAAGGTGCGGGCGGCGGGCGGGAGCCAGCGATTTTTGTGGACGAGGAGCTGGAGTTCCATGGAAATTTGGCAATCGGTGACGGGAATTTTGGCAATGGTCCCGTTCTCCATTTCTTCGCGGAGTGTAAATTCGGGAAGAAGCGTGATGCCCATGCCTTTTTGCACGTATTCGAGGAGAAGCCGCGTCGCGCCGACTTCGAGCCGCCTTCTGACGGCAATGCGGCGGTCGGAGAGGATGTCGTCCAAGACGCGGCGGTAATTGCAGCCGCTCTCCGTCAGAAACCAATCTTTAGCGGCAAGGTCGGCGAGTGTGATCGTTTCCTTTGTTAAGAGCGGATCGCCCGCAACGGTGACGAAGAGGACGTCCTGCGGTACGGAAAGGAGTGTCGCGAAATCGTCTTCCGCAGCCGGTCGGTCGAAGAGAAACGCCATATCGACTTCGCCTTTTTTCAGCATTTCCTTCACGTCTGTGACGGTGCCGACGGAGAGGCGCAGCGATACGTCCGGGAAATTTCGTAAAAACGGCTCGATGCCGTTTCGATACTTGGATGCAAGGAGTGACTCGAGGACACCCAAGTGCAATTCGCCGTCGATGGTTTGGTTTCCGACGAAATGCCGATGGAGATCTTGGTTGAGTTCTTGGAAACGGTAGGCGTATTGCAATAAATCACGTCCGGCGGCGGAGAGGGAAATCCGTTTCCCGTTCCGGTCGAAAAGCTTCACGTCAAGTTCTTTTTCGAGGCTGTCGATTTGTGTCGTGACGGTCGACTGGGCGTAATTCAGCTGTTTGGCGGCTAGGGAGAAACTGCCCAGCTCGGCTGCGGCGACGAATGTATCCAGATAACGAAGTTCCATAATGCGGCTCCTTTCTTTTGTGTCATGATAGCACAAAGGGAGGGGGCGAGGGAAGGGGGGAGATTGGCGCGCTTGGTTTGGGAGAAACAGGGAGGTCGAGATGCCAGACGTCAGATAAAACTTGCGTGGAGCTTTTTGCGCTACGCACGAGATTGTTGTTAGCGGTTGGGGCTTAGCCCTATCGTCTGTGGCGATGATTAGGAAGATGTGGCGGTTGCGCCGCATGGTTAAAAAAATCGCGCAAAGCGCGTCCGGCTTCAGCTTTCTTTGGGCGGCGAACTTCCCGCGGATGATGGTCGGTGGCGGATGCCGAAGAATCCAAGCCAGGCTCCTCATCTCTATCAGGGAAAAGTTTTTATTTGAAAAGCCACAAAAGAAAAGAAGAACCCAAGTCGGGCTCCTCATCGCTATCAGCGAAAAGCTTCTATCTGAAAAACCACAAAAGAAAAGAAGAGATCAAGCTGAGCTCCTCATCTCTATCGGCAGAAAGCTGCTGTCTCAAACGCCGCAAAAGCCAAGCACGACCCCAAGCCGTGCCTCTTTTTTTACTCTTTCGACGCCACAATGGCTTCTTTGTAATTTTTATGTGTGGCGACAGCGGCTCCAGTGTCGACGTCGCGGATTGGGATCGGATTTCCATTCAGGACTGCGATGGCGGCATTGACGGCGCCGGCGCCCATTTTATGGGGATTTTGCATGATGGTCGCGAATTTGTATTCTTCTTTTTCGATTCCCGTCTCGATGGTTTCGCTCATGTCGTAGCCCATGACGGCGACGTCGGTGCGGCCGAGGTCCATGACGGATTGCATGGCCGCAATGGTGCAGTTGTTGTTCACGGCGAAGATGGCTTTGAGATTTTGATTTTCTTTTAGTGCATTTGTCACGAGTTCTTTGGCGACGGCGGGGTCGCCGTAGCTGATGAGATATTTATTGTCAATTTTCCAATTTTTCGGCGCCATGCCGTACCAAGCGGCGATGATGCTGTCCAGACGCTCCGATTCCGTGCGGCTGGAGAGGTTGCTCACTTGCATGGCGACGGTGATTTGGTCGTTTTCGGAAACGCCGTTTTCTTTGAGGAGGGCAATCATTTCTTTGGCAGCGACGGCGCCCGTTTGGAGATTGTTCGTCAGAAACGCCGCGTCGTAATCTTGTGTATTGATCATGGTGTCGACCAGAATGACCGGTTTCTTTTTCTCGCGGAGTTCTTTTGTGACTTCCGCCATTCGGAGGCTGTCGGCCGTGCCGAGGATGAGAGCGTCGATTTTGGAGCCGTCGATGGCACGAATCATATCGCGCTGCACTTCCCATGCCCCGTCCGTCAAGACGCCGCCGGCATAGAGATTCACATGGGCCTCTTCGCCGGCTTTTTTCATGCCGTTCAAAACTTCTTGCCAGTAGGGATTGTGGAAGGATTTGACGACGATATAAATATTTTTCTGATCGGGTTTTATGTCCGTGATGGCTTTGAAATCTTCTTTTTGCGGCGCTTCCGCGACTTTTTGGAGCACGGCGCTTTGCGTCGGCTGATTCGTGCCGCAGCCGGCAAGTCCTGCCATCATGAGGGCACATGCAGCGATAACCAAACCTTTTTTCATCGAAACCTCCTGTAAAATGACGGAAATGGGGGCTGTCGCCTCTATTGTCAACGAAAGCCCATTGAATTTGCGAGTGAATTTCATGTTTCTCACAGCATTTTCTACGTAAACTCACAAAATTTACCAAGCGAAATTTTAACACAAGAGGAAACGGATTTCAACACCCAAACAAAAAAATCCCGTTTCGTCAAAGGGAAGCGGGATTTTTTGAAAAAATAATTTATTCGGGCTCGGCGATGAGGCGGCAGCGCGCGTTTCGTTCCAGTCGATTGACGAGGAGAGTGGCGCAGGCGGCGCGGATGGTCTGGTCGAGAATGAGGGCGCACCAGCAGCCGTAGAGGCCCATGTCCATGACGTAGAGAAGAAAGGCGGTCACAAGCGGCCGCAAAAAGGTAATGGAAACGAAGGAGTAGGCCGCGACGGCGCCGGTTTTTCCCGATCCGCGCAGGATGCCGGAGAGGAGAAGAGCATGGGCTTCGGGGAAGCTGACGACGGCGACGAAAATCATAATGACGGAGGCGATTTCAATCGAGGCGGCGTCGGTGGAGTAGAGGCCGAAAATTTCTTCGCGGAAAAGGAGGGTCGCGGCGCAGGCGACGGCGGAGAGAAGGAGGGTCCACTTGAGGCCGCTTTTTTTGTAGGCGCGCCAATCTTCCACGCTCTTTTTGCCGCAAGCTTGGCCGGCCGTGACCATGCTTGCTTTTCCGAAGCCAACCATAAAGTCATAGTAAATATCGCAGATATTCATGCAGATGCTGTGTACGGCAAAGGGGACGGTGCCGAGGCTCGCCGCCATGCGTCCGAAGAGCACCATGCCGATGCGTTCGCTGCCTTGCTCGGATAAAATGCTGCCGAAAAGGGGGAGGATGGTTTTGAAATAGGCTTTGTCGGGAAGGTAGGAGCCGCCGAGGAAAAATTTTTCTTCTCGCAGAATAAAAGCGGTCCAAATCAGGGTGAAGAGGGCGGCGCAGAGGGTACCGATCGCGGCGCCGGCGATGCCCATGGCCGGGATCGGACCCACGCCGAAGATTAAAACGGCATTCAATGTGACATTGATGATGTTTCCGGCGACATTTGTTTTCATAATGGCGGCGGTTTTGCCGTAGCCGAGTTGCACGGCTTGCATCATGAGGGTGACGGAGGTGAAATAGACGGCGACGAGGCAGATGGGGCCGTAAATAAGAGCTTCGGTCATGTAGTCGTCGTTTGCGCCCAGAAGGTAGTAAATGTCGTGGAGAAACATGCCGAAGAGGATATGGAGGATGCCCATGAAGACGGCGCAGAGAGTGAGGGATTTCTTCATCACATCGACGGTATTTTGTCGGTTTCCGGCGCCGGCATTTTTGGAAACGAGGAGTGTCACGCTTGAGGCGAGCGAGCGGGAGAAGGCCAGCAAAATGAGACGCGGCTGCAGGAAAATGCTGACGGCGGCGATGGAGAGGGTCCCCAGCGTGCCGACCATGATGAGATCGGCGGAGGCGAGAAGAACCATAAAGAGTCCTTCCAGCGCGGCCGGCATGGCAATTTTCAAAAATTTCTTGTCGTAGGCGTTCATTATTTTGCGTCCTTGGGAAAATAGGAAATAGGGAGGGGGATATGGTGTGCCTGACTTTTTGTCTCAGGCGCGTGAAAGTGAGCAACTAGCAATTAGCAGTGAGCAGTGTAGGTACGCGCTTCGCGCATTTATAAATATGCGGCCGAAGGCCGCCACCGATCAGCCCTCTTCTGGAAGAGGGTGCCCCGTAGGGGCGGGTGATGGATGGCACCATGTGAGAAAAAAGCTGTCTATCGAAGGCCGCCGTAGGCAAGGCGTTTTAGGCGGCGCAAATGCCGCAAAGTACATCATGAATCATTCGTGCCCCCCGATTCTTAATGCTGCTTTTCATGATGCGTATCCGTGTCGACGGTTTTCGGTTTGAAGACCATGAGCATGATCGAGCCGGTGACGATGAGGGCGCCGCCCAGCCAGGAGGCGGGGGCCATCACTTCATCCCAGAAAGCCCAGCCGAAGAGGACGTGGAAGAGAATTTCACTGTACATTAAGAAAGACACGACGAGGGAATTCACGTGTTGAAACGCCCATGTCATGAACATTTGTGCCGACAGAGCAAAGAGTCCAAGCCCCGTGACAAAGCACCAATCCGTCCCCTGCGGCAGGATCCACGTCTCGTTTCCGGAAATGGCAAGGCCGACGAGGATGCTGAAAATTTGAAAATAGAAAACGATTTCCGTATTTGAGCGAAATCCTTTTTCGGCCAAGCGGCTGATCACGATGTAGGCGGCTGCGGAGAAAAATCCGCCCGCGATGCCGTACAGGGTGTAGAGATTGAATGAAGAGAAATTCCAGATTTGCACGACGCAAAGTGTGCCGACCGTAATGGCGAGAAGTCCCGGAATCGCTTCTTTCGGAAGGCGTTCCTTAAGAAAGAGCGGCGAGAGCAGGCACATGAAAAAGGCGGCGAGCTGGGAAAGAATTTGCGAATCGCCCAGCGTCAGGCCTTCGATGGAGAGGAAATAAAAGAAGAGCGCGATGCTGCCGAAAAGACCGCGGAGGCAGAGCATGGCGATGTGTTTGCCGGTAAAAAATCGTTCTTGCGTCTGCAGACACAGAATCGGGATGAAGAGAAGGCCCACGAGTCCGCGAAATAGCGTCATCTCGCCTGACGGCATGTCCGGAAGCCATTTGGCGCAAGCGGACATAAAAGTAAAGGACAGAGACGCCAAAATCGTGGCGACGACGCCCATGGTGATACTGCTTTTGCTTCTTTTGGTGGATCGCAGTGCCATTTTCAGGCGACGAATGGGTTGATGAGCGATGTTTTTCGGTGGCATAGAATCCTTCTTTTTTCTTTGGCTGCTATTGTAAAACAAAAGTGAAGTATTTTTCAATGGCAAATTTGAAATTTCATAAGCAAAAATAAAAAATTGTGACATTGCATGAGTGATAAAAAATGTTCGGATAAAAAGAAATCAGGGGACAAAAAAGTTTTTATTTCCGGGATGAGAGAAGAGAAACAACGGACGGGAAAATGAATATAATATAAATCAAACATTTTCACATCACGCAAATTTTCGAAAAAGAAATTTCTAATTTTGGGCTTGATTTTTCATAATGGATTTGATAATATGATAACGAATCGCATTTGCGAGCAGACGGAGAAATGCCCGGAGCGCGTTTCCTTTTATCCATCGGAGGCGTTTTTGGCCGGGAAATCTCTTTTTGCTTGCCTGGAATCGGATGTTTATTGAATTTGGAGGTGTTGAGCTTGTCGGTGAAGCAGCTGGGGATGCGTTTGGGAGAGATGGTTCTCGTCCTGATCGGCATCAGCTTCATTACATTCTGTCTGATTATGTTGGCTCCGGGGGATCCGGTCCGGCAGATGATTGCAGGGAATGAAGATATCGTCGTCAGTCAGATTGAAATTGACGCCCTTCGTCATGAGTTGGGGCTGGACAAGCCGTTTCTTTTGCAATATCTGGATTGGCTCGGGCGTGTGCTGCAGGGGAATTTCGGATTTTCGTTCATGATGAAGAAGTCGGTCATCGAGGCGGTCATGGAAGCGCTTCCGGCGTCTGTCATTTTGGCGCTGGCGTCGTCCGTTTTCATGCTGGTCTTTTCGATTCCGCTCGGCATTTACACAGCCGTCAAGCAGAATACTTGGTTTGACTATCTGGTCCGCGGCTTCACGTTTGCGGGTGTTTCCGTGCCGAACTTCTGGATGGGCCTCATGCTTCTTTGGATTTTCGCTTTGAAACTTTCGCTTTTCCCCATTGTCGGCGGATCGATTTCCTTTGAAAATCTGGTCCTTCCGATGTGTACATTGGGGATCGTCATGGCGTCGAAATATACGCGGCAGGTGCGTGCGACGGTGCTGGAGGAATTGCATCAGGACTATGTCATGGGGGCGCGTGCCCGCGGACTGTCCGAGAGTCATATCCTTTGGCGCGAGGTCCTTCCGAATGCTCTGCTCCCGCTCGTGACGCTTTTCGGTCTCGCGCTCGGCTCGCTTCTGGGCGGCGCGGCGGTCGTTGAAATTGTTTTCTCGTGGCCGGGGCTTGGCTATATGGTCGTCCAAGCTATCACCTATCGTGATTTCCAGACCGTGCAGGCGATTGTTCTCTGGATTGCGCTGATGTACATGGTGATCAATTTGGTCGTGGATCTGTCTTACCAACGTCTGGATCCGAGACTGCGGAAGGGAGGGCACGCATAATGGAAAGCCTCATCAAAGGTTTCAAGGAAAATAAATCCTTCCGCTTCACGTCGATTTTGGTGTTGCTCCTCTTGGCGATCACCGTCTTGGCGCCCGTCATTTCTCCGTATGATCCGCTTTCGGCGGTCATGAAGGATGCGAATCAGGCGCCGTCGGCCGCGCATTTATTTGGGACGGATAAATTGGGTCGCGACGTGCTCTCGCGTATTTTGTACGGCGCCAGCTACTCGCTGACATCCGTCATTGCGCTCGTGTGTTGCATTTTTGTAATTGGGACGATGCTGGGCGTCCTCTCCGGTTATTTCGGCGGCGTGGTGGATACGGTGATCATGCGGATTGCCGATATGATGATTTCCTTTCCGGGGGTCATTTTGGCCATTGCGATTGCCGGGATTTTGGGCGGCTCGCTCGTCAATGCCATGATCGCACTGACGGCGGTGACGTGGACGAAATACGCCCGTCTGTCCCGCTCGATGGTTTTGAAGATTAAAAGAAGAGAATTTGTCGATGCGGCCGTCGTCTCCGGCGGGTCGCCGTTGCATATCCTGTGGGTACACATCTTGCCGAACATTTTGCCGCTGATGGTCATTACCGCCGCGGCGGACGTCGGCGCCATGATGATGGAGCTTGCCGGGCTCTCCTTCTTGGGATTCGGCAGCCAACCGCCGGCACCGGAATGGGGCCTTATGCTGAACGAAGGTCGTCAGCAGCTTCAGACTGCGCCGTGGCTCATGTTCTTCCCCGGCTTTGCGATATTCCTGACCGTTGTTGTTTTTAATTTGTGGGGTGATTCTCTCCGCGATGTCCTCGATCCGAGAAACGAGGGCTAAGGAAGCGATGATTCAGCCGAAGAATCCGGTCATGATTGAATCCGCACTTCCCCAACGGAAAGAGTTTCGGCGACAATGAGACCGCCGATATATTTCCTCTGTTTCTTTTATTTCTTTGCATCTATGAAAGGAAGCGTATGTAATGAAACCGATTTACAAGACTTGTGCCATCATGGCGGCTGCCGCTCTCATGGGATTCGGCCTGGCTGGCTGCGGCGATTCCGGAAATACCGCTCAGGGTCCGAAGGAAACGCTCGTCGTCGGCGTCACGAATTTTGCCGATAGCTTGGAACCGACCGATAACTATTTCGGCTGGCAGGTCATGCGTTACGGCATCGGCGAATGTTTGGTACACTTTGACGATAAAATGAATGCGGAGCCGTGGATTGCCGAAAGCTGGAAAGTCGCCGATGACAAGATGTCCTGGACGTTCAAGATTCGTGACATTAAATTCTCCAATGGCACCCCGGTCACGGGCGAAGCCGTCAAGAAATCCATCGAGCGTACTTTCGCGAAAGCGCCGCGCGCCAAAGCGATGTTTGAACTCGATCACATTGTGGCGGACGGCCAGAATGTCACGATTTACACGACGAAACCGATTGCCACGCTTCCGGGGATGCTCGGTGATCCGCTCTTCATCATCGTCGATACCGAATCCGACGGAAAAGTGGACTTCGCCAAGCAGGGGCCTGTCTGCACCGGTCCGTACATGGTCAAGTCGTTCTCCAAAGCGAAGACCGAGCTCGATGCCAATCCGTACTACTATGAAACGGTTCCCTTTAAGCACACCATCGTCAATACGATCGATGATCCGAATACCCGTGCGATGGCGCTCCAGAAGGGTGAAATCGACGTCGCGGTCAATATCGCGTCCGGCGACATGCAGCTCTTCTCCGATACTTCGAAATACACCACATCGGCCATTTCCTCCATTCGTGATGTCTTGGCTCGCGTGTCCGTCAAGGAAGGGAAACCGATGGCTGACAAGAATGTCCGCCGCGCGCTTCTCCAGGCTCTCGATCGCGACACCTACTGCAAGGTGCTCCTGAAAGACACCTTCACCCCCGGCGGTCCGCTCCTTCCGCCGTCCGTCGATTTCGGCTTCGACGAACTCAATGCATCCTATCCGGATAAGACGAATGTGGAAAATGCGAAGAAACTGTTGGCTGATGCCGGCTGGAAAGACACGAACGGCGACGGCTACGTCGATAAAGACGGCAAGAACCTTGAACTCGATTTCATTTTCTATTCCGGACGTGCGGAACTCCCGCTCTTTGCGGAAGCGACCCAGGCGGACGCCAAGAAAGTCGGCATCAAAGTCAATCTGAAGAACGTCGATTACAACGTGCTGGACGGCATCGGCACCAGCGGCGATTACGATCTTTTGATTTCGAACGTCTTGGCCGAACAGGCGGGCGATCCCGAAGTCTTCATCAATATGTATTGGAAGACGAATGTCAACGGCTCGAACCCGCAGAACGGTTCCGGCTACTCCAATGCGGAATATGATGCCCTCTCCGATCAGCTCGCGTCCGAATTCGATCCGGCAAAACGCCGCGAAATCATCATCAAGATGGAAAAGATCATTCAGGACGACGCCGCGACCATCGTCTTCGGCTATCCGCAGACGAATATGATTTCCAATAAATCCGTCAAGAATGCAAACATCAAACCTTGCGACTACTATTGGATCACGAAAGAAATCAGCCCGGCGAAATAATCCGGATTTTGTAAAAGAAACAAGAGGATAGGAGGAAACAGGGACGGCGGCGCACTTCTTGCCGTCCGTTTCCCGTCTTATCCGTCATGTATTTTGTGGTAAGGAGAAAGGCATGCTGCTGGAAGTCAAAGACCTGGGAATTGCTTACGGCGACCGGGAGCCCATCGTGCAGGGCGTCACATTCAATCTGGACCGGGGCGAAATCTTGGCCATCGTAGGAGAATCGGGCTCAGGGAAAACCACTGTCATTCGCGCGATTCAGCACGTTTTGCCCGGCGGTGGGCATATCGCGGAAGGGCAAGTCATCTTTGAGGGAGAGGACACGCAGAAACAGTCGCCCGAAAAGCACAAGGAACTTTGCGGGACCGCCGTTTCCATGATTTTCCAAGACAGCGGTGCCATGATGAATCCCATCCGGACAATTGGTACGGAATTTCGTGAATACCTTGCCGTCCACGGGATCAAGGACGAAAAAGAAGCGCATGATCTCATGATTTCCATGATTGAAATGGTGCGCCTGCCCAATCCCGAGCACATTCTGAAATGCTATCCCTACGAACTCTCCGGCGGGATGCGCCAGCGTGTCGGGATCGCGATGGCGATGGCGATGAAGCCGAAACTGCTCCTTGCCGATGAACCGACGTCCGCGCTCGACGTGACGAATCAGGCTATCGTCGTCAAAGAAATGATGAATGTCCGCGATAGGATGAATACGGCCATCATCATCGTCACGCACAATATGGGCGTCGCCTGCTACATGGCCGATTACGTCATGGTCATGAAGCATGGCCGCGTCGTCGAATACGGGAAAGCGGAAGACGTCATTTATCATCCGAAAGAAGAGTACACGAAAATGCTCCTTTCGGCCGTTCCCGAGATGGGAGGTGCGAGCGCATGAGACCGTACGGGGAAGAAATCCTTCGCATGGAGGATATTTGCAAAGTCTTTGATCTGGGAGATGGGAAACAGCTCACCGCAGCCGAGCATGTCACCGTTTCCGTCCATAAAGGCGAGACCCTCGGCATCGTCGGTGAATCCGGCTCCGGGAAATCGACGCTCGCTAAAATGCTGACGCGGCTCTATACCATGACGAGCGGAAAGATTATTTTCCACGGAAAAGACATCACCGAACTCAAGGGCGCCGAGCTCCGTGAGCATCGGAAATCCATCCAAATGGTCTTCCAAGACCCCTCCACCGCATTCAATCCGAAGCAGCGCGTCCGCGAAATCATTTGCGAACCGCTTGAAAATTACGGCCTCATCGCGAAAAAAGACGTGGATGCGAAGGCAAAAGAAATGCTGCGCCTCGTCGATTTGCCGGAAGAATTTTCCGACCGCTATCCGAACAACATGTCCGGCGGCCAGCGCCAACGCATCGCCATCGCGCGCGCTTTGGTGCTCAAGCCGGAAATCATCGTCTGCGACGAAGCGACATCGGCGCTTGACGTGTCTGTCCAGAAAACGATTCTGGAACTCTTGGAACGGCTGCAAAAAGAAACGCAAGTGGCATATCTCTTTATTTGCCACGATTTGGCGCTCGCCAACAGCTTTTGCGACAACATCGTAATCATGCAGCACGGCAAAGTCGTCGAAAGCATTCATGACCTCCGCGAAGCCAAAGATCCGTATTCCAAGAAACTTTTGGCATCGGTCTTCACGATTGAAGAAGGGAAAAATAAAGTCCTGCCGGACGAATTGTTCGCGTAAACGGCAGGAAAACAAAGAGGGCAGCTCTTCGGAGTTGTCCTCTTTTTTCGTGGAATGATTGTCGGTAAAACGCTGAGGTAAAGACAAAAAGTGAGCCGTGAGCAGTGAGCCGTGAGCAATCAGCAGTGCAGGTATTCCTGGAGGCGATGATTTTTATAAAATCGCGCGGAGCACGTTTCTTGTGAGCCCTCTTCGGGAGGCGATTTTTCGGTGGGCGGTTGCCGGTGGCGCGAAGCGGCTTTGTTTCAAAATGCGGGCTTGACCGCATTTATCTAAAAGCTGACAGCTAGCAACTAGCAACTAGCAACTAGCAACTAGCAACTATTTTGCGTCTGACGAAAAAGCTGAGCAATCGTTTCTCTCTCCGAAAGGCGCGAAAGCAAACCCCGTATATGTTATAATAATACAAAATACTTTTCTCAAAGATGTCACAGAGCCTGAGCAAGACTCTGCACTCCATACTTTTACATTAAAGGAGTCTCTTATGGATCCTGTCGTATTGGCTATGTTGTTGCCGTCCTGTTTCTTATCTTTATATTTCATTTTGGAAGCGGCGGATTGGGGCGTTTGTCTGGCGGCGCCGGTCGCGGCTCGAAACAATGAGGAGCGCGGGGCGCTTTTGTCGCTCTTGAAGCCGGGGCTGGATGGGAATGAGCTTTGGTTTTATATCGGGTTTTATATGCTGTTTCTGACATTGCCGGATGTGACACGGATGGGCGTGCAGAAATGGTATGTCGTCATGCTCGGCCTTGTGGGGGCGGGCGCGGCGTTGCGACTTTTCGCGGCATTTTTGCCCGGTGTCTTCCGCTCGGCGGTCATGATGAAGGGGCTGGCGTTGTTTTCTTTACTTTCCCTTTTCTTGACGGGTCTTTTGGGGACATTCGTCTTGACGGGAAACTTGTTTTCGGTGGCGGGAATCTGCGGCGGATTGTGGACGGTGCTGGCCTGTTTCCAGATTGGATCGCTATACGGCGCGGTCAAGGTCGTGAATCCTTTGGGAGAGCGGCTGCGCGCGGCGTTTCTGGTAGCGAGCTGTCTGTCGGCGTTGCTCTATGTGATTTTCGTCTTCGCGCTGGGGGCGGAATTGGGCGACGGCTGGGAAATGAACGGGTTTTTCTGGATGTCACTCGTCGCGACGGGGATTCTGTTTCTGGGGTCATTTTTCCTGACGCGGAGCCGCTACCCGGTATCGGGATTGGTCGCGGCGTATGCGGCGTCTTTCTTTGCGATTGCGATTTATTTTTCGGCGTATGTCACGGTAATTCCGTCCGTGCACGTGCCGGATTTGGCGGCTTTGAAAGCAGGGATGGATGCGATACCGTCGTCCGTCCTGCTGGGGATGGCCGCCGTGTGGACGCTGGCGACTTTCATCTGGCGGCTTTGGCGTAAAAAAGTGGTGTATGTCTGGGAGGATCATATCTGATGGCACAGTTGGTCAAAATGACGCATACGATTGATGAAATGCTGGAAAGCATGGGTGCGAAAATTGTATTGGACGGGGACGGGCTGACGGAAGAGGAGCGCCTCGAAGCGGAGAAAAACGGAGCGGTCGTCGAGGTTTCCGAGAAAGGAAACGAGCATGTCTGAGCTTCGGGTGCGGAAAATACAGGAATTTATCAAGCAAGAGGTCGGGCGCCTTTTGCTCTCGGACATCAAGGATCCGCGACTGGGCTTCGTCACGGTGACGGGCGTGAAACTGACGGCGGATCTGCGCGATGCGACGGTCTATGTGAGCCTTTTCGGGAAACCGGAGGAGAAGGAGGCGTCATTGGCGGCCCTGTCGAAAGCGAAGGGATTTATCCGCCGCGAGTTGGGCAAGACGCTGCACACGTATTACACGCCGTCGATTTCGTTTCAAGAGGACACATCGCTCGATTACGGGATGCACATCGAGGGACTTCTGAAGAAAGTGATCCCGGCGGAAACGGGAGAGGAGGCCGAGGATGGAGCGGATCGGGAAGGCTGAGGCGTATCGTTTTTTGACGGAACACTCGTCATTTTTGCTCGTGGGGCATGTCCATCCGGATGGAGACGACATTGGCTCGCTTGTGGCGTTGCGCAATATGCTTCGGGCGATGGGGAAACGCGCGGACGCGGTGCTGGGCGATCCGGTGCCGGCGTATTTGTCGTTCATTCCGAGCGTCAAAGAAATCGGCACGGTCATCCCGGCGGATGCGGCGTACGATGCGATGATTTTTACGGATTTGGCGAATGCGGAGCGCGGCGGGGATTTTGATTTTCCGAAAGTGCCGACGCTTTGCATCGATCATCACGGGACGAATGAGGGCTACGCGGATTTCCTGTGGCTCGAGGCGGGCTATGCGGCGGCGTGCGAAATGGTGGCGGAGCTGGCTTTCACGTATGACCTGCCGCTGGACGAGGACGCTTTGAATGCGCTCTACATGGGCATCGGGACGGACAGCGGTTTCTTCAAATTTTCCAATACGTCCGCGCACACGCTCTTAATGGCGTCGAAATTGGTGGAGCGCGGCGCGAAGCCCGCTTTTATTTCCAATCATTTGGACGTGGTCACCGAAGCGTCGATGGAAGTCTCGCGGCGCGTTATCGGGACGCTTTCGCGCGGCTACGACGGGAAACTGGCGATGGCGGAGCTCGATGCCGCCTCCATGGAAATGGACGGGGATAATTCGGATTACTATGCGGATATCCCGCGCAAATTGGAAGGCGTCGAGCTTGCGGTACTGCTGAAATATGAAACGGAAAATCGGACGCGCGTTTCCCTGCGTTCGAGCGAATATGCGAATGTGGCGGCGATGGCGGCCGAATTCGGCGGCGGCGGGCACGTCCGGGCGGCCGGCTGCACACTTCCCCTTTCCCTTTCGGAAGCACGGGCGCGGCTCTTTGCGGCGGCGGAGAAATACCTTTGATGGATGGCATCGTCAATGTATTGAAACCGCCGGGCATGACGTCTTTTGACGTGGTGGCCGATTTGCGCCGGATTTACGGACAGAGGCGCATCGGTCACGGCGGGACGCTCGATCCTTTGGCGGCGGGCGTTCTTCCCGTATTTCTGGGACGCGCGGCGGGGCTGATTGAGTATATGCCGCTTCATACCAAGACGTATGAGGCGGAATTTTTGATGGGCTGGGAAACGGATACGGAAGACGTCTCCGGCGCGATTGTGTCGCACGGCGAGCCCGTGGCGGATGCGAGCGTCTGGGAGGCGGCGGCGAAGCGCTTCATCGGGACGATTGCGCAGGTTCCGTCGCGGTATTCGGCGAAAAAAGTGAACGGGCGCCGCGCGTATGATAGGGCGCGGCAGGGAGAGGATTTTTCCCTTCCGACCCAAACAATAGAAATTGATGATTTGTTCCTTCGCGAAGTCGCGCCGCCGTATTTGCGCCTCTCCGTCACTTGCTCTTCGGGGACTTACGTCCGCGCACTGGGGCGGGATCTGGGGCGCGCGGTCGGCTGTCCGCTTGCGATGAGTTTTTTGACGCGCACGAAACTGGGTCCCTTTGCGATTTCCGACGCGAAAACGATAGAGGAAATCCGAGAATACCCAGACGCGGCGCTTTTGTCTCCGTCCCTCTTCTTGACGGATTTGCAAAAGGTGATGCTTAGCGAGGCGGACGCGGCGCGGTTTTTGTTGGGGCAGCGGCTTTCGCGGCGCGGCGCGGCGGACGGCATCGCGGCCGTTTCCTGCGGCGAACGTTTTTTGGGAATCGGACAGCTCGCGGGCGGCGTCCTGCATCCGAAAAAAGTTTGGAATTGAAATGAAAACAGTACATACATTCGCGGCGCTTTCCGATGAGGCGCCGGTCGTTTTTGCCATTGGTTTCTTCGATGGGTTCCATCTGGGGCATCGGCAGATTTTGACGGCGGCGGCCGATTTGGCAAAAACAAAAAATGCCGCGCTCGGCGTCATTACCTTTTCCCCGCATCCGGCGACGATTTTGTTTCCGGAGCGGGCTTTTGACGCGTTGGAAACAGAGGCGGGGAAGGCGCGGCTCATGGAAGCGCTTGGCGTCGACCTTGTCGTCTCACTCCCCGTGACGCGGGCCTTTTTGGCGGAAAGTCCGGAAACATTTTTGGCCGAGCTCGCCGCAGTGCCGCCGCTCGCGGGGCTCGTGTGCGGCGAAAATTTCACCTTCGGCCAAAATGCCGTCGGGACGCCCGTGCTCCTTTCATCGTATTTTACGAAACGTGACGTGCCCGTCCGCGTCCTGCCGCTTTTGACATCGGAAGCCATCGGCGGCCGCATCGTCAGCAGCACGGAAATTCGCGCTCTTTTGCGAAAAGGCGATGTCCGAACTGCCGCCGCCCTTCTGGGGCGCCCGTACCGTCTCTCCGGCGACGTCGCCCAAGGTTTCCGCCGCGGGAGCGACCTGCTCGGTTTCCCCACGGCCAATCTTTCCCTTTCCGAAAATCAAATCCTTCCGGCCGACGGCGTGTACGCGACAAAAGTCGAAGTCGCCGGCGCCCGTTTCTCCGCCGTGACGAACATCGGGACGAACCCGACTTTCGGAAACGAGACACGCACCGTCGAGACCTTTATTTTAGATTTCAATGAAACCATCTACGGGAAACCCTTCGCCGCGGAATTCACGGAGCGCCTCCGCGGCGAGAAAAAATTTGAAACTCCGGAAGCGTTGCGCGCGCAAATCGAGGAAGACGTGAGAAGGGCGAAAAAGCAGAATTGAGAATTGAGGGGCATGACGGATGCCTCTTTTACTTTTGCGGCGTTTGCGGTGAGGGCTTTTGGAAGATAGAGATGAGGGGCGGACTGTTTCTTGTTTTGGTTTTGCGGCGTTTGCGGTGAGCGCTTTTGGCAAGATGGAGATGAGGGGCAGGCTGCTTCTTTTTTTTGATGCGTTTGTGCCTGTTGGCTTTTTGTTGCCGGAATTGATGGAAATGGAGCTGCTTTGGTGCCTTTTATAAAAATCTTCGCCGAGGGTGATATCGGCGTTCGGACGGTGATAGAAAAATATCCTTGCCAAGCCCGTTTCCTTTTGATACAATAAGTAGGCTTGATTACACATGCTCGGCGGACTCGGCATCTGTGCCGCGCGGAAATTTCGTTCCGGCGGTGGCTGCTTGGAGGAGGATGCGGGCAGAGGTTCCAAACAGGAGGTTTTGGTTATGGCAATGGTATCTATGAAGCAGTTACTCGAAGCAGGGGTTCATTTCGGGCATCAGACCCGTCGCTGGAATCCGAAGATGGCGCGTTTCATTTTCACGGAACGCAATGGCATCTACATTATCGATTTGCAGAAGACGGTGCAGAAAATCGAGGAAGCGTACGGCTTTTTGCGCGATGTCGCGGCCAACGGACAGACGATTCTCTTCGTCGGTACGAAGAAACAGGCGCAGAATGCGATTCGCGACGAGGCAATCCGCTGCAATATGTGCTATGTGAATGAGCGCTGGCTCGGCGGGATGCTCACAAATTTCCGTACGATTCAGACACGTATCGCTCGCCTGAAAGAATTGGAAGCGATGTTTGAAGACGGGACGGTCGCGCAGTACACGAAGAAGGAAGCTATCCTTTTGAAGCGCGAATTGGATAAATTGGAAAAGAATCTGGGCGGCATCAAGGACATGAAGAAGCTCCCGGGTGCGATTTTTGTCATTGATTCGAAGAAGGAAGAAATCGCGGTCGCCGAGGCACGCAAGTTGAATATCCCGGTCGTGGCGACGGTCGATACGAATTGCGATCCGGATCTGGTGGATTTCCCGATTCCGGCGAATGATGATGCGATCCGTGCCGTGAAGATTTTGGCGGCGAAGATGGCGGACGCTGTTCTGGAAGGTCGTCAGGGGCAGCAGGACGCGGACGAAGCACCGGCGGAAGCGGCTGCGGAAGAGGCCGAAGAAGCGAAAGACGCCGAATAAGGCACAAGTCACGCGAGAGGCGTAAGGAATATCGTTTCCTTGCGCTTTGGCGTGCCAAAATAAAAGAAACGGTTTTCATATTTCCGAAAGAGGAGGAAACAAATGGCACAGATTACCGCAGGGATGGTCAATGAACTCCGCACGTCGACGGGCGCGGGGATGATGGATTGCAAGAAAGCACTGGTCGAAGCGGACGGCGATATGGCAAAAGCGGTGGATATTCTCCGCGAAAAGGGTTTGTCGCAGGCAGCGAAGAAGGCCGGCCGCATTGCAGCGGAAGGCGCGGTTGTCGCGTATGTGTCCGATGACGGCAAGACGGGCGTCGTGGCGGAAGTGAATTGCGAGACGGATTTCGTCGGGCACAATGAAGAATTTGTGGCACTTGCCCGCAGCATTGCCGAAGTGGCGGCCAAAGCGGCTCCGGCGGACGTGGAAGCGCTTCTTGCTTGCGACATGGGCGGCAAGACGGTGAAAGATGTCGTGACGGAAGCGGTCGCCAAAATGGGTGAAAATATTTCCGTGCGTCGTTTTGTGCGTTACGAAAGTGCGGACGGTCAGGTGTATAGCTACATCCACGGCGGCGGCAAAATCGGCGTCCTCGTCGAAGTGAAGGGCGGCGACGCGGAGCTCGGCAAGAATATTGCCATGCAGATTGCGGCGGCGAATCCGACGTATCTCGACCAGAGCGAAGTACCGGCGTCTGAATTGGAACACGAAAAGGCCATTCTGTCCGAACAGGCGAGAAACGAAGGCAAGCCGGAAGCTATCATTGAAAAGATGGTTGTCGGGCGTATTCATAAATATTACAAAGAAGTCTGCTTGGTGGAGCAGGATTATATTCGCGACGGCGACATCACCGTTTCCAAACTTTTGGCGTCTCAAGGTGCCGAAGCGGTCCGCTTTGCGCGTTTTGCGCTCGGGGAAGGCATCGAAAAGAAACAGGAAAATTTCGCGGAAGAAATCGCAAAACAGCTCAACGGCTGATGAATTTCATCAGTTTATGTACGGAATTTCGGGCCTGACGGGCAGAGCTGTCCCGCCCCTCCGGCCTGCGGTACGTATGTTCAACAGTAAGAGGACACGCTTGTGTTCTCTTATTTTTTTGCGAAGATGACGGAGGGAAACAATGGCGAATCGGTATAAGAGAGTGATGCTCAAGCTCAGCGGAGAGGCTTTGGCCAGTGATCTCGGCTTTGGCATCGACGGGGAGGTCGTGGCGCGGCTTTGCGCGGAAATCAGCGAAGTCGTACACGCCGGTGTGGAAGTCGCGCTCGTGGTGGGCGGCGGCAATATTTGGAGAGGCGTTCGGGGCAGCGAAGGCGGCATGGACCGCGCGTCCGCCGACTATATGGGGATGCTCGCGACGGTGATGAATGCGGTCGCGCTGCAGGACGGATTGGAAAAAATCGGCATCCCGACGCGCGTGCAGACGGCGATAGAAATGCGCCAGATTGCCGAGCCCTATATCCGTCGCCGCGCCGTGCGGCATTTGGAGAAAGGGCGCGTCGTCATTTTCGCGGCCGGCACCGGGAATCCGTATTTCACGACGGACACGGCGGCGGCGCTTCGCAGTGCGGAAATCGAGGCGAATGTGATGCTCATGGCCAAGAAACAGACGGACGGCGTCTATGATGCGGACCCGAAATTTCATCCGGAGGCCAAGCTTTTCACCCATCTCACGTACCAAGACGTGCTGCAGAAAAATCTGGCCGTCATGGACAATACGGCCATCACGCTTTGCATGAACAATTCCATTCCGATTGTCGTTTTCAATATCGACGTCCCCGGAAATATTACAAAAGCGTGCCTGGGCGAGACGCTCGGCACATTGATTGAGGGAAAATAAGATGTACGAAGAAGAAATCAAGAAACTCACGGAAAAAATGGATAAATCGCTGCAGTCGCTCAAGAGCGAATACGCGTCCGTCCGTACGGGGCAGGCGTCGGCGTCGCTTTTGGATCGCATTGTCGTTGATTATTACGGGACGATGACGCCGGTGACGCAGGTCGCGACGGTGCAGGTCCCGGAAGCGCGCATGATTGTCGTGCAGCCGTGGGACAAAGGTCTTTTGAAGGAAATCGAAAAAGCGATCCTTCAATCGGATCTGGGGCTTGTCCCGATGAATGACGGAAACATCATCCGCATGGCTGTCCCGCAGCTGACGGAAGAGCGCCGCAAGGACCTCTGCAAAGTCGTTTCCAAAAAAGCGGAAGAGGGCAAGGTCGCGATTCGCAATATTCGCCGTGACGGCAATGATTTTCTGAAGAAGGAAGAGAAGAAGAGCGAAGTTTCCAAAGACGTCATCAAAGAGACCGAAGACGCCATTCAGAAGCTGACGGACAAGAAAATCAAAGAGCTCGAAGAGATCACGGAGAAGAAAATCGCCGAGATTATGAAGGTGTGAGCGTGAAAGTTTTGTACGAAGGAATGCCGCTCGACGATTCGGTGCGGGCGGCGCTTTCGGCGCTCGATCCGGCGGGAGAGATTTCGGTGTCCCGCGGCCGTCATTACGAGACGGAAGAGGATTTTTTGTATCTGGTGCGCCTATCGCCCCGCCCCGTCGCCGTGCCGCGAATGGCGTACGGAGCGGAGATTTCGCGCGCATTTTCGGAAACATACGGAAAGGAGGAGCGATTTGGAGGAGAAACGGATTTGTCCCAAGCACGTGGCGATCATTCTTGACGGAAACGGGCGCTGGGCGACGGCACGCGGCCGCGAGCGTACCTACGGGCATCAAATCGGTGCGGACAATGTGACGACGATTGTCCGAAAAGCGTCGGCTCTGGGCATCGAGCGCCTCACGCTGTATGCGTTTTCGACGGAAAATTGGAAACGCCCGCAGCCCGAGGTGAATTTTTTGATGGAGCTTTTCAAGACGTATCTGTTGGCAAAGCTGCGCGAACTCATGGACGAGGGCGTCGTCCTGCGCATTGTGGGCGACAAAAGCGCGCTCTCGGAAGGACTTCGCCAAGAGATCGAGACTTGCGAGGCAGAAACGCGAAACAATACAGGTCTTGTCCTCAATATGGCCATCAATTACGGCAGCCGGGATGAGATTCTCCGTGCCGTGCGGCAAATTGCGCAAAAGGTGAAGGCGGGAGAGCTTGCGGAAGACGCGATTACGGAAGAAACGATGGCCGCGCATCTCTATGAGAGCGATGCGGCGGATGTTGATTTGCTCATTCGCACGGGCGGCGAGTCGCGTGTTTCCAATTTTCTCCTCTGGCAGATTTCATACGCCGAGCTCTATTTCACGCCCGTTCTCTGGCCGGATTTCATGCCCGAAGAATTGGAAAAGGCCGTGGATTGGTTTGCCGGACGGGATCGGCGCTTCGGCGCACTGACGGAGGGCGGCTCATGTTGACGCGAATTTTGACGGCGATTTTGGGCATTCTCGCCGTTTTCTTTTTGATTTCCTACGGCGGAGCGCCTCTTGCGGCGGCGATACTCCTCGTGGCGATTCTCGCGTGGTACGAATACGCGCGCATGATGTACCGGATCGCGCCCGTTTATTCGCACCCGGCGGTTCTAGCGCTCGCCTTTATTCTGCTCACGGCGACGTCCGGCTCCTTGGCCGTCATGGCGGCGGGGATTTTCATCGTTTTCGTGCTGCTCGGTTTCCAAGTTCTTTTTATCAAGAAAAAAGATTTGCCGCGCCTGTTTTTCACACTGGTCGGCGTGCTCTATTTCGGGATCGGATTCGGCTCGCTTCTCGTGCTGCGCGGAGCCGATGATTTGCTGTCCGCGCGCGACGTCGCGACAGAGCCCGGCCTGTTTCTCGTCTGGTTCGGTCTCTTGGGGACATGGGCGAGCGATACCTTCGCGTATTTCGTCGGGAAATATTTCGGACGGAACCCGATGGCGCCGCACATCAGCCCGAACAAGACGCAGGAAGGTCTTTTGGGCGGGATGGTCGGCACGATGCTCGTCTGCGCCGCGTTTTCTTGGTACTTTGAATTTTCGATGACCATGGCGCTTTTGCTCGCGCTCATGGTCGCGGTCGCGGCTCCCATGGGCGACCTTTTTGAATCGTATGTGAAACGCGTCTGTGATGTGAAAGATTCCGGAAACATTCTCCCCGGTCACGGTGGGATGATGGACCGCTTCGACAGTCTGCTCTTCGTTATGCCGCTGCTCCTTGGCGTCCTGACGCTTTTGAGGTGGTTCTGATGAAAGAAATCGCCGTCTTGGGCTCGACCGGATCCATCGGGACGCAGGCACTTGATGTTATCGCGCTCCATCGAGATCGTTTCCATGCCGCCATTTTGGCCGCGCACCAAAATATTGATTTGCTTTTGCGGCAAGCGGACACATTTTCGCCGCACGCCGTCGCGATTACCAATCCCGACGCCGGTGCGGCTTTTCGTGTGCGTTATACGGGGAAGGCCGCCGTTTTTATTGGCAAAAACGCGATGACGGAGGCGCTTTCGCATACCGCTTTCGATACCGCGCTCATCGCTGTCACGGGCATGGCGGGTCTCTTGCCGACGCTTGCGGCCATTTCCTTGGGGAAAGACGTGGCGCTTGCGAATAAGGAAACGCTCGTCGCGGGCGGCGCACTCGTCATGCGGGCGGCAGCGGAAAAGGGCGTCCGGATTTTGCCCGTGGACAGCGAACACAGCGCTATCTTTCAATCTCTCTTGGGACAGGATACAAAGCACATCCGGCGTCTCATCCTGACGGCGTCCGGCGGTCCGTTTCGCGGCAAAACGCGCGAAGAATTGAAATGGGTGACGCTTGCCGATTGCATGGCCCATCCCACGTGGAACATGGGGCAAAAAGTCACGATCGATTCGGCGTCCATGTTCAATAAAGGTCTCGAAATTATCGAGGCACATTGGCTTTTCGGCGTTTCCTACGACCGGATTCACGTCGTCGTGCAGCCGCAGAGTCTCATTCATTCCATGGTCGAATACGATGACGGCTCCGTGATTGCTCAAATCGGCGCGCCGGATATGCGACTTCCCATCCAATTCGCGCTGACCTACCCCGAGCGCCTTCCCACGCCGTCGGGTGAATTCTTGGATTGGACGAAAATCGGGCAAATCGACGTCGCCGAGCCGGATCGAGATGTGTTCCGCTCGCTCGATCTGGCCTATGCGGCCGGGAAAGCCGGCGGCGATGCGGCGACCGCTTTCAACTCGGCGAATGAAGAAGCCGTTTCCGCTTTTGTTCGAGGAAATATTTCCTTTTTGCAGCTTTTCGACGTCACCGCCGCCGTGCTGGACGCGTGGGACACGAAAGAAATTCAGACGCCGGACGATATCTGGGACGCGGACCGGCGGGCACGGGAAGCGGCGCGGCGCTACATAAAGGAGGCCCTCTCATGCTGATTTCAGTTTTGGCGCCGCTCGTTATGTTCGGCATCATCGTCCTCGTCCACGAAGGCGGCCATTTTGTCTGCGCCAAGCTCACCGGGATGCGCGTCGACGAATTTGCAATAGGCTTCGGCCCTGCGATTTGGTCGAAGAAAAGGGGAGAGACGCTCTACTCGCTGCGCCTCATCCCGCTTGGCGGTTTCAATAAAATCGCCGGCATGGAGCCGGGCACGGAAAAAACGCCGGGATCCTTTGCCTCGCGCCCCATCTGGGCACGCCTCCTCGTCATTTCCGCCGGCTCGCTCATGAATATCCTTCTCGCCCTGTTTCTTTTCATCGGCGTCACCTATCACCTCGGGATACAAAGCCTGCCGGAGCGCCCCGCCATCGGAAGTGTCGTCTCCGGATCTCCCGCCGAAGCTGCGGGCTTGACAGACGGCGACATTCTCCTCACCATTGACGGCGCCAAAGTAGAAACGTGGACCGACATCGCCAAGACGCTGCAAGGGAAACAAAATCGCGTCGTCCCGATCACCTACGAAAGAGCGGGCGAGACACACGCCGCTTCCCTTATTCCGCAAGAAAGCGAAGGGCGTACCGCCGTCGGGATTATGGCCAAAATGGACAGTCGTCCCGTTAGTTTCCCGGAAGCTGTCGCAATCGGCATCGACCGCTCGATCTTCGTCACCGTCGCCGTTTTCGACGGCATTCGCCAAATGCTCACCGGCGCCTCCGACGACATCGCAGGCCCCATTGGCATCGCGCGCATGGCCGGCACCGTCGCCGAAGTCGGCTGGGTGCAGTTTCTTCTCTTTATCGCTATTATCAGCCTCAATTTAGGTCTTTTGAATTTGTTTCCCATTCCCATGCTCGACGGCGGCCTTCTCATTTTGACGATAGCCGAAGCCCTCATCGGGCGCCGCCTTCCCGAACGCGCCCTCTACTACATCCAAATGACCGGCGTCGCGATTCTTTTTGCACTCTTTCTTCTGGGCACGGCCAATGACATGACGAGGTTTATGAAATGAAACAAACGAGACAAGTCCGCGTGGCGGATGTCGCCATTGGCGGCGGAGCGCCCGTCGCCATCCAATCCATGAGCACGTACAGCCCGGTCGACGCGGCGCGCTGCGCGGCCCAAATCAATGCACTGGGAGCGGCCGGCGCCGACATCGTGCGCATCGCCGTGCCCGACAAAAAAGCCGCCGAAGCCATCCGCGACGTCAAAGCCCTGACCCGCGTTCCCCTCGTCGCCGACATTCATTTCGATTACCGCTTGGCGCTGACTGCCATGGACGCCGGCATCGACGCCCTCCGCATCAATCCGGGAAACATCGGGAAACGCGAAAACGTCGTTCGCGTCGTCGACATGGCCCGCCAAAAAAAGATTCCCATTCGGATCGGCATCAATGCGGGATCCCTTCCGCAAGACATATTAGACTGCACCGGCGGCCACCCGACAGCCGAAGGCATGGTGGAAGGCGCCCTTTCGCATGTCAAAATTTTAGAAGAAGAACATTTTGAAGACATCGTCATTTCCGTGAAATCGACCGACGTCCCCATGATGATTCGCGCCAATCGGCTCTTGTCCGAAAAAGTGAACTATCCCCTCCATCTCGGCGTCACCGAAGCCGGCACCGAACGCCGCGGTACCATCCGCTCGGCCATTGGCATCGGCACCCTCCTGGCAGACGGCATCGGAGACACCCTCCGCGTTTCCCTGACCGCCGACCCCCTGAAAGAAGTCGCCGCCGCCAAAGAAATCCTTTCTGCCCTCGGCCTTGCCTCCTACGGCCCTGTTTTAATTTCCTGCCCCACCTGCGGCCGCACCCAAATCGACCTCATTCCCCTTGCCACCGAAGTCGAAGAACGCTTAAAAGAAATTAAAGCCCCGATTAAAGTCGCCGTCATGGGCTGCGCAGTAAACGGCCCCGGAGAAGCCAGAGAAGCGGACTTCGGCATCGCCGGTGGAAACGGCAGCGGCCTCATCTTCAAAAAAGGGAAAGTCCTCCGAAGCGTCCCGGAAAAGGATCTTGTGGAGGAACTCATGAAAGAAATCCAAGAGGCGGTGGGGAAAGGGAAGAATTGAGAATTGAGGGGCATGGCGGGTGTCCCGCTTTTCTTTTGAGGCATTTATAGTGAGCAGTTAGTAGTGAGCAGTGAGCAGTGCAGGTGTCGCCTTGTGCAACGAACAGGAGCCTTAGGAACGTAGTGACGCGAGGTGACTGTGAGTGCCATGCAAAGCTCGGCGACGATTTTTTATATACGTCTTTGGCGCCCCATCATTCGGCCCTTCGGGCCACTGGCGACCGTCCACCGGAAGGTCGCCTCCAAAGAAGGCTTCATCGGTACGCGCTTTGTGCGATTTTTTAATATGCGGCGGAGGTGCATCCGCTTTTCTTCAATCCTGACAGCAGAAAAGCTCTCACTGCAAATGCCGCAAAAGGAAAGTACGATTCAGTCCGGCCTCTCAATACGCAATAAAAAATACCCGCCTTGCAAAAATCGGCAAAGCAGGTATAATAGAGTCGTGGAACAGCCCGGAGGTGAAAGCCGGCGCTTCCCAATATTGTTTTGACTTGAGAAAAGGCCGTCGTTCAACCTGCTGTTGGCAGGTCTTTTTTCATTTGTGGATTATTTCACCAACATAATGACCAGAGAAATGATGATAGCAATCAGAGTGCCAAAGGCTATCATGAGTGAGAGCGCTTCGTAAATCTTCATGCGATCACCTCCCTTCCGGGAAGACCGCCACCGGGCTGTCTTTTGTATTGTAAGGAAATATGGCGGAAGTGTCAAATGGGGTATTTATAGTGAGCAGTTAGTAGTGAGCAGTTAGCAGTGAGCAGTGCAGGTGTCGCCTTGTGCAACGAACAGGAGCCTTAGGAACGTAGTGACGCGAGGCGACTGTG
>CAVEFO010000020.1:0-29968 GCA_963615055.1 Lachnospiraceae bacterium | reverse complement strand
CGATTGGAAACGGGGATCCGATGCTGAATGCCGGCGTTTCTTTCAAGCTCGGTCGCCGCAGTGAAAGAGCTGTCGGTCTTTCTGCGGAAAACGCGCAGCTTCGCGGTGAGGTGCAGGAGCTGAGAGCGCAAATGCAAATCTTGCAGCAGCAAATGGCGCAGATGGCGCAGGCGTTGTCACAGAAAAATTGATGGAAGACGGTATACGAAAAGAACGGTCATGGAATGTGACCGTTCTTTTTTGCGTGGTGCCGGCTGGGGGCTTGCTTTTTTGTGTCAGGTGCAAAAAGTTAGCAATTAGTAATTAGCAATTAGCAGTGCAGGTGTCGCCTCCGGCGACGATCTTAAAAATGCGGCGAAGCCGCAACCTGAACTGCTCACTGCTCACTACTAATTGCTAACTATCTTTCATCTGAGAGAAAAGCCGATATCCGTCCGTTTCCTCATATTTGAAATGCAGCGTGGCTGCCGGCATCCGTCTTGTCGACGACGAGCTTGGCGCCGATGCGTTCGGCGAGTTCTTCGACGTGGGAGATGATGCCGACGAGGCGGTGACCGCTTTCCAGACCTGTCAGGGTGCGGAGGGCGAGGTCGAGGGATTCGCTGTCGAGGGTGCCGAAGCCTTCGTCGACGAACATGGCGTCCAGGTGAATGCCGCCGGCGTATTGCTGCACGACGTCCGCCAGACCCAGCGCAAGAGAGAGGGAGGCGAGAAACGTTTCGCCGCCGGATAGGGTATTCGCCGGGCGCAAGAGGCCGGTGTAGCTGTCGAAGACTTCGAGGTCGAGGCCGGCGCTCTTGCGTTTGTCGTCGCGGTCGATTTGGCGCGAGAGGCGATAGCGGCCGCCGCTCATGACGTGAAGGCGCGCATTGGCGGCGCGGGTCACGTCGTCCAAGAGAGCGCCCAGCACGAAACGCTCGAGATCGACGCCTGTTTCTTTTCCGCGATAGACGTCGTAGAGGCCTTGCGCCAGCTGAAATTTCGCTTCGGTTTCCTTCTGTTTGGTCGAAAGAAACGTGACGGCTTTTTCCGTGTCGACGAGAAGGGCGAGACGGACGGTGGTCTCCGCTTGGGTCTTCGTCGCGTCGTCTCGCGCTTTGTCGGCGGCGGCGCGTTTCGTCTCTTCGGCTGTCATGTCCGGCGCGGCGCGTCCCGCGAGAAATGTCTCTTCCGCTTTTTCTTTTTCGGCCGCAGCCGCCTGCGCCGCATGGAAATCGGTGATTTCTTTTTGGAGCGACGTTTCTTGGGCAAGGCGCGCGAAGTATCCCGCAAATTCTTCGATTCCGGAGAAACCTTCTTCGTGAGCGCGGTCTTCCAAGATTTTTTTATCTTCCGTGTATTGCGTGCGAAGCGCCGCGACGTCCTTTTCTGCCGTTTCCGCTTTCGCACGGATAGTCGCCGCTTCTTGCTCCGCTTTTTGCTTTTCGGCGGTTATTTTTTCGCACTCCGCTTTGTAGCGGGTAATCTCGTCCGTAAGCGCGGTGACGGTGCGTTCCAGTGTTTTCCCGTCGCGGTACGCTTCGGGGAGCCGGGCTTCGAGCGCCGAGAGATTCGCCCGCGCCGCTGCCGTTTCCAGCCGGGCTTTCGACAGATCTTTTTCTGCGTCCGCTGCCTGTTGCGCCGCTTTTTGGGCTTCCGCTTCCCGTTTTTCCCGCGCCGCTTTGGCCGCGTCGACTTCTGCGCGCTCCGGAATTACGTCGTCCGTGTGCGCCGCCGCCGGGTGGGTGAGCGAGCCGCAGACCGGGCAGGGCGCGCCGTCTTGGAGCGTCCGCGCCAGATACGCCGCCTGTCCTTGCAGAAACAGAAACTCCAATCGCTCGGCTGCGATTTTGGCTTCTTTTTGTGCGGCTATGGCTTTGGCGGCAAGCGCTTGGGCGTCTTCCGCGATTTTTTGCTTCGCCGCTTCGTCTTTTTCCCGCGCCGCGAGGGTCGTCTGCGCCGCTTGGAGCCGGGCCGCCGGTTCTTTCATTTCCGAAAGGCGCAAAAGTTCTTTTTCTTTGTCTTGAAACGTTGTCTCCGCGGCTGCTAGCGCCGTCCATGCCGCCGTCACTTTTGTCAGCCGCGTTTCAATATCGGTCATTTGCTTTTTGAGTGCTTCCGCCTCCGTGCTGCGCGTCATGCCTTTTGCTTTTGTTTTTTCCAGATTCTCTTTGGCGTCCTTCATACGTGCCGCCGCCCGAATTTTGGCAAGCTCTGTCGTTTTTTGTTCGATGTCTTTTTGAAACGCCGCCAGCTTGGCCGCCGTTTCTTTCGCCGCCGCAAGCCTTGCGTGGGAATCGGCGATCGCTTTGGCGGCATCGTAGGATTTGCGCGCCGCTTCTTGCGCCGTTTCCGCCGCTGCCCGTGCCGTCTCGGCTGCTGTCAGCACTTTTCGCGTTTCCGCTGTCTTCGCCGACAAATCCTCCGCCGTTTCCGCACCGGCCGTTTCCAATTTCATGCGAATTTGCGCTTTGATTTCTTCATATGCCGCTGTCCCTTCGCCGGCTCGACGCCCCAAGTCTTCCACGAGCTTGCCGTACATCCGCGTGTGGAAGAGCTGCTGCATGATGGCTTGTCGGTCGCGGCTGTCCGCCAGCAGCAATTTGCGGAAATCGCCCTGCGGGATGAGAATGATTTGCCGAAATTGGTCGACTTCGACGCCGATGAGCTTGGCGACTTCTTTATCCGTTTCTTTCGCGGAAAGGAGGCGTTCTTCGCCGTCGTCGGAAATTTCCCAAAGCGTCGCTTCCATGCGTTGCAATGCCTGCCCTTCGCCGCGTTTCTTTTGGCGCGTCTGTTCCGGTACGCGCAGGACGCGGTACTGTTTCCCGCCTATCGCAAAATCAAAGACGACACGTGTCAGCACATCTGCCGAGGCATAGCCGCTTCGGAGCGTTTTCCCGCTGCGGTCGCCGCCGCTCGTTTTTCCGTACAGCGCGTAGCACATGGCATCCAAGATGGTCGATTTTCCCGCGCCCGTCGGTCCGCAAATCAAAAAGAGGCGATGCGCGCCCAGCTCGGAAAAATCCAGAATTTCCGTCCCCGCATACGGCCCGAAAGCCGAAATTTCCAAACGCAGCGGTCTCATGCGTCTTCCTCCGTTTTTTGCAAAAGCTCGACGAACAAAGTTTTTTCATCTTCCGAAAGGCCGCGCCCCCGAAAGACGTCCGAAAACGCGCCCAGCATATCCATCATGTCCACGCGTTCGTGCAAAGAAATCCGCACGCCGCTGTCTTCCTGCGTCATCGCTTTCGTCCGGAGCGCCGTCATATTCGGATATTTCTGCCGGAGCCGTCCCATCGCGTCGATCACGGGGCCGTCGTCTGTCAGATCCGCCAAAAGGAAATCGTCCGGCGCCGGGTCTTCGCGCGTCATGAGTTCTTCAAAGGTGCCGGAAATGACGCGCACGTCGTGGCGTGGCGGGAGCGGCACGAATTTTGTTTCCACGTTTCCCGCCGCATCGATTTCGCCGATAATGACGCCTTTTTTCTGCGTCGCCTCGCCGAAGGAATATTTCAATAAACTGCCGCTGTAGCGAATCGTCTCTTTGCCGCCGGCTTTTTGCGGCCCGTGCAAATGGCCGAGCGCCGTGTAGGTGAAGGGCGCGAAAATTTCGGCGGAAACGGGGTCCGTCCCTCCGATGGAGAGCGGCCGCTCCGAGTCGCTCTCCGTGCCGCCCGCAATGAAATCATGGGCGAGGGCTATCGTCCGCGCACCCGGCGGCACCGTTTCCAAAAGCGACGCGGCAAGAGCCGAAAGCGCTTCCTCTTTCGTGTGGGCGTCGACAGAAAGCGCGCGCCGCACTTCCGCCGTTTCCGCGTACGGCAGAGGAATGACGTAGACGGAGCCCGCCTCGTTCGAAACCGGAATGGGAGCGAGCCGCGAAAGGTCTCCGCACATATAGAGGCCCGACGCCGCCAGAAGTGCGCTTCCGAAAGAAAGGCGCTCCGCGCTGTCGTGATTGCCGGAAATGACGACGAAGGGAATGTGGCGTTTTTCGCAAATTTCCGAAATTATTTCATCGAAAAGCGCCACGGCCTCTGCCGGCGGCACGGATCGATCATAGACGTCCCCGGCGAGCAGCACGACGTCCGGCCGCTCCTCGTCCAAGAGCGGTAAAAATCGGTTTCGCAAAAGCCAAGCCTGCTCCTCGGTAAGATAGGTCCCGTAAAACAGTTTTCCTAAATGCCAATCCGCCGTATGCAAAAATTTCATGCGCACCTCCCGCAAAAGAAATCGGTTTCGCCTTTCTCATTTTCTTTATTATAGCAAAGTAGACAAAGAAGGTGCGTCGATGGGATGAAACGGAAAGTGTAAGGAGCGGAGCCGGTGCGATTTCTATCGAGGCCGAGCAAAAAAGTCCCGGTGTTCCTTATGATATAATAAGAAGAAAAATAGGAGGGCTTATGAATCGGAGATTGATGATTGTTGACGGGAACAGTCTTTTGTATCGTGCGTTTTATGCATTGCCGGCACTTTCGAAGAACGGCGTGTATACGAATGCGGTGTACGGATTTTTGCGGATGTTTCTGGGCGCGTGGCGCGTGCTCGAGCCGGAGTATGCGGCGGTTTGTTTCGACAAGAGCAAGGAAACGTTTCGCATGGATTTATTTTCCGATTACAAGGGGACGCGAAAGGAGACACCGGCGGAGCTGGTGCCGCAGTTTCCTCTGATTCGAGACGTGCTTCGCGTGCTGGGAATCGCGCAGTATGAGCTGGCAGGTTTCGAGGGAGATGACCTCATTGGGACGCTTTCGGCGCGCTACGAGGCGGAGCTTCCCGTTTTCATCGTGACGGGGGATCGGGACGCGCTGCAGCTGGTGACGGAGCGGACGACGGTGCTTTTGACGCAGCACGGGACGTCGGATATGGCGGAAATGACGCCGGCGGCGGTTTTGGAGAAATATCAAATCACGCCGTCGCAGGTGGTGGATATGAAGGCGCTTTCGGGCGATGCGTCGGATAATATTCCGGGCATTGCGGGCATCGGTGAAAAGACGGCGGTGAAATTACTCTCGGCGCATGGGACGCTGGATGGGATTTACGCGGCGGCGGAGGAAATCTCCGGCAAATTGGGTGAAAAGATTCGCGCCGGTCGCGAGGCGGCGTATCTGTCGCAAAAGCTGGCGACGATTCGTCGGGACGTCCCGATAGAGGCGGAGCTTGCGGATATGAATCGACCGCTGCACACGGAAGAGGCAGAGGCGCTTTTCGCACGTCTCGGTCTGTCGAAATTGCTGCCGGATTTTTATACATTCGAGCGTTTTGCGCCGACGGAAACAGGCGCGAAAAAAGAGGAAACGGCAGTCACGGTGCGTCCTTGGTCGGAGTCGGTAGCGCTCGCCGGGAAGACGGTGGCGCTTGCGGCGACGTTTTCGGGCACGGCGCCGTTTTATGAAATGGAGTCGGCGGTTCTTTTCGACGGAGAGATGTATTATTCGTTTTCGAAAGAAGCGGCGGCGGCTTTGCGGGAAGCGGAGCGCGTCTTGGTGCTTGACGCGAAGAAATTCTATGAATCGGATCTACCGACGGAGGGCGTTTCGTTTTACGATATATCGCTTGCGGCGTATTTGTCCGATCCCGTGCACGCGGCATATTCGCGCTCGGTCGTGGCGGACATTTTCGATATGCCGCCGGGTGCGGAAGGAACGGGCGAAGACGGCGCGGCGCTGGAAGCGCGTTTCCTGTATCGTGCCTTTCCGAAAGCGCAGGAAATCTTGGCCGAAAAGGGCATGACGACGCTTTTGGAAACGGTCGAATTGCCGCTTGTCCCGGTGCTTTCCGCGATGGAGCAGGCGGGAATTTGCACGAACGAGGCGGCGTGGCAGGAGACTTTGTCTGACATGGAGCGGCGCGAACGCCTCATTTTGAAAGATATTTATACGGAAGCGGGCGAGGCTTTCAACGTCAATTCGCCCAAGCAGCTGGCGGCGATTTTATTTGAAAAATTGGGGCTGCCGGCGGGAAAGAAAACAAAATCGGGCTATTCGACGGCGGCCGATGTCCTGGAAACTTTGGCAGCGGACTATCCCATCGTGCAAAAGGTGCTGGATTATCGCTCGCTGTCGAAGCTCGTCTCGACGTATCTGGAGGCACTTCCGCAGCTGATACGACCGGAAACGGGGCGCATTCACACGAGTTTCAACCAGACGGCGACGGCGACGGGGCGGCTGTCGAGCTCGTCGCCGAATTTGCAAAACATCCCGGTCCGGACGGAAGAGGGGCGCAAAATCCGCGCGCTCTTCGTGCCGGGGGACGGCTACGACTGTTTCCTGTCGGCGGATTATTCGCAGGTGGAGCTGCGCGTGATGGCGCACATGTCGGGCGATGCCGGGATGCAGGAATCGTTCCGTCGGGGTGAGGACATTCATCGGCGGACGGCAGCGGAAGTGCTGGGAATCGCGCCTGAAGACGTGACGGCGGAGCAACGTTCGCACGCCAAAGCGGTGAATTTTGGCATCATCTACGGTATCAGCGATTTTGGACTTTCGCGGCAGCTCGGCATTTCCAAGAAACAGGCGGCGGACTACATCGCGGCGTATTTTGAGCGCTATCCGGGCATTCAAAATTTCATGAAGGAAACGGTGGAGAAAGCACGGGAAACGGGACATGCGGTGACGCTCTTCGGTCGCGTGCGCGATTTGCCCGATATCGGAAGCCAAATTTTCCTGCGGCGTTCTTTTGCCGAGCGCATGGCGATGAATACGCCCATCCAAGGTACGGCGGCCGATATCATGAAACTGGCAATGATCGCAGTGGCGGGGCGTCTTCGGAAAGAAAATTTCAAAAGCCGCATCCTGCTCCAAGTCCACGACGAATTGGTGCTGGAGGCGGTGGAGGAGGAAATCCCGGCGCTCTCGGCAATGCTGAAAGAAGAAATGGAAGGCGCGGCAAAGCTCTCCGTCCCGCTCGTGGTGGATATTCACACGGGAAAGAATTGGGCGGAAGCGAAGTAAGAGCCGGAGATGAGGAGCCGGCTGTTTTGGGCTTTGTCGGAAAAGTGAGCAGTTAGTAGTGAGCAGTTAGTAGTGAGCAGTGAGCAGTGCAGGTAGCGGCTTCGCTGCATTATAAAAATGCGGCGAATGAAGCAGTATAATAATTTCAGACACGAAGGCCGCCACGAGTCAGCCCTCTTCGTGAAGAGGGTGCCCCGAAGGGGCGGGTGATGGATGGCACTTTGTGAGGCCTAAGTTGCTTACGCACGGTTAACGGATCACGGATCACGGCCATTGCGGCTCAATGTTGATTAAAAGGGGTTATTGCTTATGTTTCGTATCGGACTCACCGGTGGTGTCGGGTGCGGGAAGAGTACAGTTTCCCGGTATCTTTCCTCTCTCGGCATCCCGATTGTCGATGGGGATCGGATTGCGCACGAAGCGACAGAGCCGAGGAGCGCGGTCATGCGGGACATCGAGCGCGTTTTTGGGAAAGAGATGCTGAAAGCGGATGGAGAGCTTTGCCGAGAAAAATTGGCGGCGGTGGTTTTTGCCGACGAGGAGAAACGGCAGGCGCTGAATGGGATTATTCATCCGTATGTCTGGCAAAAAGCGGTGGTGGAGATGCTCGCGACGGAAGCAGCGGGACATTCTGTGATTGTGCTCGATATGCCGCTTTTGATTGAAATCGGCTGGCATCTTCGGGTTAATGCCGTCTGGGTCGTCGCCGTGCCGCCGGATGTGCAAATTCGGCGCGTCTGCCAAAGAGACGGCGTGACGGAAGAGCAAGCGATGGCACGTATCCGAAATCAAATGCCCACAGAGGCCAAAATCGGCTATGCGGATGTCGTGATTGACAACAGCGGCTCCGTGGAGAATACGTATCGCCAAGTGGATGCGGCGTTGGAAAAGTTAGCAGTGAGAAGTTAGCAGTGAGCAGTTCAGGTAGCGCCTTCGGCGCATTTTAAGAAATTGCGGCCGGAGGCCGTGTACCTGAACTACTAACTTCTCACTATCAGAAAGCGAGGTATTATGGGACGGGAATACCGACCGAGAAAAAAGCCGGAAGGGCTGCGGCTGTTTACGGCCCTTTTGGCGCTTTTGTGCGGCTGGATCCTTTTGGTCGTGCCGTTTTTGGCGACACCGGTGTCATTGTATCGGCCGTCGCCTGAAATTGCGGCTATGATTTCCGTGAACGCGAAGCGGTTTCATGTATCGGAGAAAGAATTGCAAGCCGTGATGCTGACGGAAAGCCGCTACGATCCGACCGCCGTTTCCGAGACGGGCGCGCAAGGCCTCATGCAGCTCATGCCGGAGACCGCTGCGTGGATTTCGCAAGAAAGCGGGCTTCCTTCGACGGATTTGCAAAAACCGGAGGAAAATATTCCGCTCGGCGCTTGGTATTGGTCGTATCTTTTGGATGTGTACAAAGGAAATCGCGTGTTGGCGCTGGCGGCATACAATGCCGGGCACGGAAATGTGGACGCATGGGTCGCGAAACACAAATGGGCGGCGGATTTTGACGACGCGGACGCCATCCCGTTTCCGGAGACGCGGGAATTTGTGAAGCAAGTCTTGCAAAATTACGATGAATTGAAAAGAGGATGGTAAGCCATGGGATTGGAAGAAGAGCGAGCCGCGCGGCGCGAAGCGTTTCTGTCTGAAGACTTTGCGGCGCTCTTACCGAAAGAGATCGAGCAGTATTGTTTGCGGCGGGCAGATGTGCAAAATGATCGCATTTATGAGGCTTATGCGTATGAGGACGCGAAGACGGGCTGGCGCGTGTGGATTTTGTTTGACGAAGAGACGATGGACTACATGGTCAAGACGAATTTTCGTCTTTTCACGCTGACGGATATCGACCTCATAACGGGAGATTTTGCGGAATTTCAGAAACGGATTTCTCTTTTTTTCGAGAAAAATTTCCGTCATTTGCTGATTGATCGCCCTATCACGGCCGCCGTGAAAGGCCACGCTTTTACGACGTGGGACTTTGCGGCTTATTTGCCGCCTGCCGTCGGTGATTTTCGGCGGATGATCGCGCCGGATGCCCCCATTCAGGGACTCAATGGGTCGTACATCATCGCCATGTACGAGAACCGCGAGAAAGAGTGCGGCCTTTTGTTGTACTACAATTATTTCCGCGATTTTTATTATGCGGAAGGCTGCGCCGACGGTGTGCCGATCATTTTGCACGGCTACGACGCTAATGATTTGAAAGAATTGGAAGAGCAGCTTTCGCACTTGTCGGCGGATTTGCAGATGCTGGGTGAAAGAAAAGAGTTGTGACGCGGCCGGGAGTCGGAGGGGAGGCGAGTCGATATGTTTCTGTCGGAGATGGAAATTGAGAATTATCGCACGTTTCATGCGGTATCCATGGCTTTCGATCCGCAGGTGAATTATCTGGTGGGTGGGAGTCGTATCGGGAAATCCAATTTTTTGACGCTTCTCTCATCGGCGTTTTCGGGGCGCGGCTTTTCGGAAACGGATTTTTTGGACGCCGAAAAGCCGATTCGCGTCCGTTTCGCGCTCCTTCACGAAGACGGCGGCGCGTGCGAACGTGTGAAAATTTCCCTCGTGCAGACGGTGACGCAGGTGGCGCCGCGGCTGTATCTGGCCGATACGGGAGAAGAAGTGGCGCCGGAAGAAATTCGGCGTCTTTTGTATGTCCCCTGCCTTTTGGAAGAGGCCTTTTCGGAGGAGTGGCGCATCCCCGAACTTTCGGAGCTGTGCGCATTTTACAGCGAAGGGCTGGCGGGGACGGAAGAGGAGCGCGCGGCGCTCTCGCAGCTTTTCTCGCGTTTCGGCCTTTCGGTCGATTTGTCCGGCTCGCCGGAGGAAGCGGCACTTCGCTTGATGCAGGCGGTCTATGGCGCCGATGATATGCGGGGCGAAGGACAAAGCGAAGTCCAGACGCTCGTGGCGGCGGCGTCCTATCTGCTGCTCTCGCTCTATAAGCGAAAAAAGAGCGCGGCAGTGCCGTTCTCCGATATGATCCTCGAAGGGAAGGACGGGAAATGCTATCTGCCGCTGCTCGTCGGTATCGATGAGCCGGAGCGGCGCCTCCATCCGTTTCGGCAGCGTTCCGTGCTGTCGTTTTTGCGGAAACTGCTTCGCAACGAGGATCCTGTTTTTGTTCATTTTTTGCAAAAAGTACTGGGCATCGACGGCTTGGACGGACAAATTTTCGTCGTGACACATTCGACGGATGCGCTCGTCAATGATTATCGCAAAATTATTCGGCTGTACCGGAAACGGGACGGAGATGTCGCGGCGGCTTGCGGGGTGCGTTTCGGTTTTGATGCGGACATCGAAAAGCACCTCATCATGCATTTTCCGGAAGTGAAAGAAGCGCTGTTTGCCCATTGCGCCGTCCTGGTGGAAGGGGAAACGGAATACGGCTCTTTCTGCTATTTTGCCAAGACGCTCGGCTACAGTCTGAATTTCTACGGCATCTGTCTCATCAATGCTCGCGGCGAGACATCGATTTCCCGCATCGCCGAATTGCTCCGGAAATTTCACGTAGCGTTTGTTTCCCTCTACGATCGCGATGTGGCGGCGACGAAACGGAAGGCCGACGGGATCTTTTTCACGGATACGATTTGCTACGAAATGGACGTGGCGCGACATTGCCTCCCGGCGCGGCGGAAAATTTTGGACGCGGCGGCGCGCGAGGCAGACGGCGGCGATCCATATGTGTCGGGTGCGCTCATCAAAAAAGCGGCGGCCAAGCTCGGCATCGAACGAAAAGCGTACCCGCCGAAGAAACTCGCTCACGTCTCGCAGGCCAATCGGGAGACGGCGGAATTTTATTATTTCGCCTGGTTCTACGGAAATAAAGGCGTCATCACCGGCCGCGCGCTTGGCTTGCATCTGCAAAAAGAAGACATCCCGCCGGCCTTTCGAAACGTGTTGGATGCTGCGGTCGAGAAAGCAAAAGTTTCGCGGTAAAGTGTTCATAAAAAATGTCGAAGATTTCGGAATCATTTTAATCCGGTCTTCGGCGTTTTCGTTTTTTATAAAAATTTATACTTCCGGGTCTTGCAAAAAGTTTCTTCCTCTTTTAATATATATGGGATTGAAAATGATTTCGAGGCAGAAAATTTAGGCACGTTTCCGCGGGTCGGTTTCTTGGAAGCAGACGTGTTTCGGGCGTGCTTTTTTGCGAGAGGAGGCCGTTATGGGTGTTGTTTCCTTGACCGGGCGTTCGGTGCTTTCGCTTGCGGATTTCACGCCGCAGGAGATTGTCCGCATTCTGGAGGTCGCGGACCAAATGAAGCGGGTGGTGATTTCCGGGAATAAGAAACGGGATTTCTTGAGAGGGAAATCGATTGTGACTGTATTTTCCGAGGCCTCGACGAGGACGCGGAGTTCTTTTGAATTTGCCGGCAAATATTTAGGGGCCGACGTGGTGAATATTACAAAGAGCGGCAGCTCGATGACGAAGGGTGAAAGTCTTCGGGATACTTTGCTGACGGTGTCGGCAATGGGGATCGACGGGGTGATCATTCGGGATTCGTCGGAGGGCGCCGCTATTTTTGCGTCGCGGGTCAAGAGTCCGCGCGTGAAGACGCCGCTCATTTACAATGCGGGGGACGGCGCACACGCGCATCCGAGCCAGGCGTTGATTGATTTGTACACGGTGCGCGAGGCGGGGATTCCGTTTGCGGGAATGAAATATGTGATTCTGGGCGACATCCTCCATTCGCGCGTGGCGAGAAGCGATATCGAGGGGTTCCGGAAACTGGGAGCCGAGGTGCATTTGTACGGGCCGCGGACGCTGGTGCCGCCGGAACTTTCGGATTTGGGCGTCATTATTGATTCGTCCATTGAAGAAGCGCTGGAGGGGGCGGATGCGATCAATGTGCTTCGGATTCAGTTGGAGCGTGCGGCGGGCGGTTTCCTGCCGACGCTTCGGGAGTACGCACGAGTCTTTGGCTTGAATCGCAAGCGGCTGGCGTTGGCAAAACCGGGGGCGGTCGTGCTGCATCCGGGACCGATGAATCGGGGCGTGGAAATTTCGCAGGATGTCGCGTATGACGAGCAGTCGATGATTCAGGAAGAGGTGCGAAACGGCGTCGCGATACGTATGGCGCTGTTGTATTTGACGATGACGGAGGGACAGGATCTTGAAGACGGTCATTAAGAATGGGACAATCGTAAATCCGGCCGGTCAAAGCGGTGTGGGGGATGTGGTCTTCGAGGACGGTCGCATTCTGTCCGTCGGAGAAAGCGCAGATATTTCCGGTGCTGTCGTGTATGATGCGACGGGGCTTTTTGTCCTGCCGGGGCTGATCGATATGCACGTGCATCTTCGCGAGCCGGGGCAGGAAGCGAAGGAGGACATCCACACGGGGACGCAAGCGGCGGCGGCAGGCGGTGTGACGCGTGTGGCGACGATGGCGAATACTCGCCCGGTCATCGACAATGCGGCGACGCTTCGCGATGTGCAGAAACGGATTGAAGAGGAAGCGGTTGTGAAGGTGTCCGTAATTGGGGCGATTTCGGAAAATCTGGAAGGGAAACGGCTCTCGGAGATGGGCGATATGGCGGCCGCGGGCGCGGTGGCTTTTTCCGATGACGGGCATTATGTGGAGAGTGCGAATTTCATGCGCCGCGCGATGGAGTATGCGCAGATGTTTGGGAAACCGATCATCGATCATGCCGAAGATATGACGATGTGCGCGGACGGCTACATGAATGAAGGCAGCGTGTCGTATCGGCTGGGCGTCACGGGGCGACCGGCGGCGGGCGAGGCGATTGCGGTCGCACGCGATTTGATTTTGGCGAAAGCGACGGGCGCTCGTCTCCATGTCGCGCATGTGAGCTCGAAAGAAGCATTGGAGCTGATTCGCCGCGCCAAAGCGGACGGCGTCCCGGTGACGTGTGAAGTCACGGCGCAGCATCTGTTTTTCACGGACGCGGATATCAAAAATTACGATACGGCATTCAAAATGGCGCCGCCGCTCCGGACGGAAGAGGATCGATTGGCGCTGATCGAAGGCGTCCTTGACGGGACGATTGATGCGATTGTGACGGATCATGCGCCGCACGCCGACGAAGAAAAAGATGTGCCGTTTTGCTGCGCGCCGAATGGAATCGCCGGATTGGAAACATCGCTTTCGGCGGTGCTGACGGAGCTGTATCACAAGCGGAATGTGAGTCTTGCCAAAATTTGCGAGCTGATGAGTACGAATCCGGCGCAGCTCTTGGGCGTCGAGGGCGGCGTTCTGGACGTGGGGGCACCGGCGGATATCGTCGTCGTCGATCCGCAAAAAGAATGGACGGTCCGCGGCGCCGATTTGTATACGAAAGCGCTCTTTACGCCGTTTGAAGGTGTGACGCTTCGCGGGAAAGCGGTGCTGACGGTCGTGGACGGAGAGATTGTGATGAAGGAAGGACGGGTGTGCAAATGAAGGGATATTTGATTTTGGAAAACGGAGCCCGCTTTGAAGGGGAGCTTCTGGGCGAGGCGGAGGGTCTCGGCGAAGTCGTTTTTAATACCGGCATGACGGGCTACCAGGAATGTTTCACGGATCCTTCCTACGAGGGGCAAATTCTGACGCTGACGTATCCGCTGATCGGAAACTACGGCGCGAATGACGATTTCATGCAAAACAGGAAACCGGCGGCCGCGGGCTACGTCGTCGATCAGCTCTGTTTCCAACCGAGCAACTGGGAATGCAAGGAGCCGATTTCCGATTTCATCGAGCGCTATCACGTGCCCTGTCTCTATCATGTCGATACGCGCGCCGTCACGCGGACGCTCCGGAGTCAAGGCGTCATGAAGGGCGTGATTGTGTCCGCTGAAAAAAGCGAGGACGAGATTCGCACGCTTCTGGCCGCACCACTTCATCACGATCAAGTGGAGCGCGTCACGACGGAGGCGCCGTATACGTACGGAAACGGGAAATACAAAGTGTCGCTCTTGGATTGCGGCCTAAAGAAAAATATTTTGGTGAGCCTGGCGAAAAATGATTGCACGGTGCACGTCTTTCCGTCGCACACCTCGGCGGAGACGCTTCTGGCGGACAATCCGGACGGCATTTTCCTCTCGCCCGGCCCCGGTGATCCGAAAGATTTGGGCTACGTCGTCGAGACGGTGAAAGAGCTCATTGGGAAACGGCCGATTTTCGGCATTTGCATGGGATTGCAAGTCTTGTCCTTGGCGCTGGGCGCGACGACATTCAAGCTGCCCTTCGGCCATCGCGGCGCAAATCATCCCGTGAAAGATTTGTCGACGGGACGTGTGTACATCACGAGTCAGAATCACGGGTACGCCGTTTCCGACGACAATCTGCCGGAATGCATGGAAGTCACACATCGCAGCGTGAATGACGGGACGATTGAAGGGTTCCGTCACAAGACGCTGCCGATTCGCGCGGTGCAATACCACCCGGAAGCGGCGCCCGGCCCTACGGATAATTTCTATTTGTTCACGGAATTCAGACAGGCCATGGAGGAATTTGCGAAATGAGAAATCCGGATGTAAAAAAAGTCCTCGTCATCGGCAGCGGCCCCATCATCATCGGGCAGGCGGCGGAATTTGACTATGCCGGCACACAGGCCTGCCGCTCCCTTCGTGAAGAGGGGATCGAAGTCGTCCTAGTGAACAGCAATCCGTCCACAATCATGACGGATGCGGATATCGCCGACCGTGTGTACATCGAGCCGATCACGCCGGAATTTGTGACGGAAGTCATCAAAAAGGAACGGCCCGATGCGCTTTTGGCGACGCTGGGCGGGCAGGTCGGCCTCAATATGGCCGTCGCGCTCTCCGATGCCGGCGTCTTGGAAGAATACGGCGTAAAACTTTTGGGCTCGTCGCTCCACGCCATCAAGCACGCGGAAGACCGCGAACTTTTCAAGGAAGCGATGAAAGAAATTTCGCAGCCGGTCCCGGAATCGGACATTTTTGAAGAATTGGAACCGGCCGTGGAATTTGCGAATCGCATCGGTTACCCGGTCATCATTCGTCCGGCCTACACGCTCGGCGGCACGGGCGGCGGCATTGCGCACGACCGCTATGAAATGGAAGAAATCGCGACGCGCGGGCTGAAGCTCTCCCCGATTTCTCAAATTCTGGTTGAAAGAAGCGTGGCCGGCTGGAAGGAAATCGAATTTGAAGTCATGCGCGACGGGGCGGACAACTGTATCATCGTCTGCTCCATGGAAAATATCGATCCCGTCGGCGTCCATACCGGGGATTCCATTGTCGTCGCGCCGACGCAGACGCTGACGGACGAACAGTTTCAAATGCTCCGCACGGCGTCCATTCGGATCATTCGTTATTTGCGGATCGAAGGCGGCTGCAATGTGCAGTACGCGCTGGATGCCCGCACGAACCAATATTACGTCATCGAAGTGAATCCGCGCGTCAGCCGTTCTTCGGCGCTCGCCTCGAAAGCGACGGGCTATCCGATTGCGAAAGTGGCGGCGAAAATTGCGCTCGGTTTCCGGCTGGATGAGATTACGAATGACATCACGAAAAACACGAAGGCATGCTTCGAGCCGTCCATCGATTATGTCGTGCTGAAAGTGCCGCGCTGGCCGTTTGAAAAATTCACGCTGGCCGACCGGCAGATTGGGACGCAGATGAAGGCGACGGGTGAAGTCATGGCCATTGACCGCACGTTTGAAGGCGCGCTCATCAAAGCGTTCCGCTGCTTGGAAACGGGCGAGGGCTATATCCATCTCTCCAAGCTGGATAACCAATCACTCTATGACATCCGCTGCCTCTTACACCGCATTGACGACGAGCGCCTTTTTGTTGTCGCCGAAGCGCTGTGGCGCGGTATCGATCCGGAGGAAATTCATCGCATCACGAAAATCGATCTGTTTTTCCTCCACAAAATCAAAAATATCATTCAGGTTGAGGAACGCCTCCGTAAGGAAGGGCTCACGGAGGAAACGCTGCGCGCGGCGAAGAGTATCCAGATGCCGGATGCGGCCATTGCGCATTTCCTGACGGAAGATGTGAAGGAAGTCACGCGCCTCAAAAAGAAATTGGGGATTCATCCCGATTACAAAATGGTTGATACGTGCGCGGCGGAATTTGAAGCGAAGACGCCATATTACTATTCGACGTACAGCCAAGAGGACGAAGTGCGTCCGCAGGGTGAGGGGAGCGTCGTCGTCTTCGGCAGCGGTCCGATTCGCATCGGGCAGGGGATTGAATTCGATTACTGTTCCGTCCACGCATCATGGGCGCTGCGCAAAGCCGGCAAGAAATCCATCGTCATTAACAACAATCCGGAAACTGTTTCCACGGACTTCGATACGTCCGACTCGCTGTATTTCGAGCCGCTGACGGAAGAAGACGTGATGGAAATCATCGAAAAGGAGAAACCGGAGGGCGTCATCTGTCAATTCGGCGGGCAGACGGCGATCAATCTGGCGACGCCGATGGCCAAACGCGGTATTCGCATTATCGGCACGTCGAATGAAGGGATTGATTTGGCGGAAGACCGCGAACGTTTCGACACGCTCATGGGACAGTTGGGCATTCCGCGGCCGAAGGGTTGCCTCGTCGAGTCCGTGGAAGAAGCCATGGAAAAGACGAAGGAGCTCGATTATCCGCTGATTGTCCGTCCGAGCTACGTCTTGGGCGGCCGCGCGATGCAGATTGTGTACGAAGAAAAAGAATTGCGGCAATATCTGCGCGAAGCTGTCGTCGCCTCGCATGAACATCCTGTGCTCATCGATCAGTACATGGTCGGGCGCGAAGTGGAAGTCGACGCCATTTCGGACGGGATTCACGTCTGTATTCCGGGCATCATGGAGCAAATTGAGCGCGCGGGCGTCCATTCCGGCGATTCCTTTGCCGTGTATCCGCCGCAGAATTTGTCACAGGAAATTATCGACACGCTCGTGAAATATACGACGGATATTGCCGTCGCGATGAAAGTAAAAGGGCTCGTCAACATCCAATTCATTGTCGTCGCGGGCAAAGTGTACGTCATCGAAGTGAATCCGCGCGCGTCCCGCACCGTGCCTTTTATGAGCAAAATCACGGGCATCAATATGGTGGAATACGCGACACGTATTGCACTCGGCGAACCGCTGGAGACGCTCGGCATTCCGCTCGGTCTCATGCCGCCGAAACCGTACGTTGCCATCAAAGCGCCCGTTTTCTCCTTCTCGAAGCTCGGTCTCGTGGAAATTAAGCTCGGGCCGGAAATGAAATCGACGGGCGAAGTCATGGGTATCGGACACACGTACCAAGAAGCGCTTTACAAAGCTGTGCTCGCGTCTAATCTGGCGATTCCGTCCAAAGGAAATATTTTGATCACGGTGAGCGACCGCGATAAAGAAGAAGCATCCGAAGTCGCGGCGGGATTCGTGAAAGCCGGCTACCACATTATTTGCACGTCCGGCACGGGCAGCTATTTCCAGACGAAAGGCAGTCCCGTCGAAATCATCAAGAAGATGAATGAAAAGGGCGAGAACTGCGAAAATTATTTGAAATCCGGCAAGGTCGATGCTGTCGTGAATACCATTTCCTACGGGACGGAAATCGAGCAGCAGGGCTATGATCTGCGCCGCATTGCGGTCGAGCTGGCCATTCCGTGCCTGACGTCGCTCGACACGGCGCGCGAAGTCTTAAACGTCATGGCGGGGAGCGCGGGCATCACGCATGTTGAAGCCATTCAGGATTATGTGAAGGAACAGTAAGAATGGAAACATTCATCGAAAAAGGCATCCTGCGCCGTCACGATTTGGTGGGGCCGGCTGTCTGGCGGATGCAGATGGAACTGCCGCGGATCGCGAAAGCAGCCGCGCCGGGGCAATTCATTCACATCAAAATCGGAGACGCCTCGCATCTCTTGCGTCGTCCGATTTCCATTGCGGGAACGGATTCCGGGCGTGGGCTTTTGACGATATATTATCGCGTCGTCGGCGTCGGGACGGAATGGCTCTCGACTTGCCGCACAGGGGATGTGCTGGATTGTGCGGGGCCACTCGGGCGTGCGTTTTCGGAAACGGACGGGCATACGATTGCGGTCGGCGGCGGCGTCGGGATTGCACCGATGCTCTTTGCCGCGCAAAAAGCGCCGGAGAAACAGATGACGGTCGTGATTGGCGGGCGCGACGAGAAAGAAGTTTTCTGGAAAGATGCGTTTCCCGATAAACTTCGCGAATTGATTGTCATGACGGATGACGGATCTTTCGGACAAAAAGGTTTCACGACGGACGCGCTGCCGAAAGTATTGGAGGCGGGTGATGTCAAAAAAGTCATCACGTGCGGGCCGGTCATCATGATGCGAAAGGTCGCGCAGCTGGCGGAAGCTGCCAATATTCCCTGTGAAGTCTCGCTTGAGCGGCGCATGGGCTGCGGCACGGGCGGATGTCTGGCGTGCGTCGCGGACAAAGCAGATGGCAGCGGTCATGTGAAAGTGTGCAAGGACGGGCCCGTTTTTGACAGCCGGGAGGTGCGTCTATGAATTTGGAAACGAAATTCTTGGGCATTCCCATGAAAAATCCCATCATGGCAGCGTCCGGCACGTTCGGCTTCGGGCTGGAGTATGCCGACACGGTCGATTTGTCTTCGCTCGGCGCCATCGTGCTCAAAGGTCTTTCAAGTACGCCGTGGCAAGGAAACGCCGGTGTTCGGATTGCGGAGACACCGTCAGGTATTTTGAATTGTATCGGGCTGGAAAATCCGGGTGTTTCTGCTTTCAAGAAAGACATTTTGCCGAAACTTTCCGCTTACGATGTGCCGCTCATCGCCAATGTCGTCGGCAAGACGGCCGAAGAGTATGGCGAAGTCGCCGAAGCGCTCACAGATTCTCGCATCGCGGCGCTTGAGATCAATATTTCCTGTCCGAACGTCAAAAGCGGGAGCATGGCTTTCGGAACGCATCCGGAGACGGCGGCCGAAGTCACGCGCACCGTGAAGGCGCACACGAATTTGCCCGTCATGGTGAAACTCTCGCCGAATGTGACGGACATCGTCGCGATTGCCAAAGCCGTCGAAGAAGCGGGCGCGGATGCCGTGTCGCTTATTAACACGCTGATGGGCATGGCAATTGATCTGAAGACGCGCCGTCCTGTTTTAGGAAACATCACGGGCGGGCTCTCCGGTCCTTGCGTGAAACCGGTCGCGCTCCGCATGGTCTGGCAAGTCGCGCGCGCCGTCAACATTCCCGTCTGTGGGTTGGGCGGCATTATGACGGGCGAAGACGCGGCAGAATTTTTGATCGCGGGCGCGTCCGTCGTCCAAGCCGGCACGGCGACGCTGGCAAGTCCCGATGCCCTGCCGCGAATCACGCGCGAGCTGGCCGATTGGGGCGAAAAGAATCAGATTGAAAACATTTCCGATATCGTCGGCACGCTGGTGACGGAATAAAATTTTCAAAAAAATCCATCTCGTTTTAGGCGGATGGATTTTTTGTGTGCGAAAATCATCGTGACGGGGTTCTGTTTCTTTAATGGCGTGATATAATGAAGCTGTACGATATAAAAAAAGGAGGCTTTTCGATGAGCGTCAATTCCAAATTGGTGAATCCGCTGACGGATCAATTGTTTGAAGCGATTCTTTCGCTTTCGTCGCGGGAGGCGTGCTATGAATTTTTTGAAGACATTTGCACGGTGAGTGAAATTCGCGATATGTCGCAGCGGCTCGAAGTGGCGCGGATGCTGCGCATTGGAGAAACGTACGACCGCATCGAAGATGTGACGGGCGCGAGTACGGCGACGATTTCCCGCGTGAAGCGCTGCCTGCAATATGGCGCGGACGGGTATACAAATGTGTTGGATGCATTGGACAGGAAGGAGAAAAAGAAATGATGCCGCTCGACATGAGTCACAAAGGATTCAAAGCGTATGACATTCGCGGGGTGATTCCCGAAGAAGTGAATGAAGATTTGGCGTATCGTGTCGGGCGCGCGTATGCGGATTTGTATCATCCGACACGCGTTGCGCTCGGGCGGGATATGCGCCTTTCGTCGGAGGCGATTGCAGCGGCGGTCGCACAGGGGTTGATGGACGGCGGCGCGGACGTCATGGACATCGGTCTTTGCGGCACGGAAATGATGTATTTTGCGACATTTTATTATGGTCTTTCCGGCGGCGTCATGGTGACGGCGAGCCACAATCCGTCCGATCACAATGGGATAAAACTCGTCGGCAAGGGCGGTGTGCCGATTGGAGAAGATTCGGGGCTGAAAGACATTGAGACGCTGGCATTTTCCGGTGAATTTCAAGAGGCGGCGCGTCGCGGCAGCGTTTCCGAAAAAGATATCACGGATGATTATGTACGACACATTTTGACATATTGCGATCCGGCCGCGATGAAGCCGCTCAAAATTGTCGTCAATCCGGGAAACGGCTGCGCCGGGATTGCGTTCAAGCCGCTCGCCGAGCATTTGCCGTTTACATTTGTGGAAATGCATATGCGGCCGGACGGGACATTTCCGCATGGCGTGCCGAATCCGATGTTGGAAGAAAATCGCGTTCCAACGATGGAAAAAGTCAAGGAAACGCACGCGGACATGGGGATCGCATGGGACGGCGATTTCGACCGTTGTTTCTTCATCGACGAGAAAGGTCATTTCGTCGAGGGATATTATATGGTGGGGCTCCTTGCCGGGTATATGCTGCAAAAACATCCGGGCGAGATTATCGTACACGATCCACGCTGCTGGTGGAATACGACGGACATTGTGGCGGCGGCCGGCGGGCGTGCGCAAATTTCCAAGGGCGGTCACGCGTTTATGAAGGAAACGATGCGGCGCGTCGGTGCGGTGTATGGCGCGGAAATGAGTGCGCACCATTTCTTCCGCGATTTTTCGTATTGCGACAGCGGCATGATTCCGTGGCTCATCGTGGCGGAAATCATCAGCCGCACGGGAAAATCTCTCTCGGCGCTCGTTGGAGAGGCGGAGACGGCGTATCCGTGCAGCGGAGAAATCAATTTGCCGGCGCACGACGTCGAAAAGACGCTGTCGTCGCTGGAGGCGCATTATGCAAAAGAAGCCGAGAGCGTCTCGCATCTGGACGGCCTCGGCATGGAATTCGGAAGCTGGCATTTCAATTTGCGTCCGTCGAATACGGAGCCACTCATTCGTTTCAATATGGAAACGCGGGGAGACCGGACACTTTTGGCGGAGAAGCAAAAGGAAATTATCGATTTTGTGCAGTCGATGGATTAAAACATGATGCGAAAACGGGGAGGGCGATTTCGCTCATGAGGGCGTAGCCGTCAGCGTTCGGATGGATGCCGTCCGTGTAATAGGCGTCGTCTGCCGGAAATTCTTTTTGAAAATCAAGGAGAGGAAGCCGGAGCTCTTGCGCCAGTTTCCGCAAAAATGCGGCGTAGGTAAGGAGTGCCTCCCGGTTTTGTTCAAACGCCCAATCGGCTTGCCAGCCGCAGGCGACGGATGTTTTGGTTGCCAAGAGCGGCGTGGCAAGAATGATGGGAAGCCGGGAAAACAGCGCGCGGATATTTTTGTCGGCGATTTGTGTCAATGCTTCGAGACGGCGGCCGCAAAGAATATCATTCGTGCCGCCCATCAGAAAGAGTACTTCTCCTTTTTGAGGACGCGCGGCGATTTCCGCAGCTGAGACGAGAATGTTGATGAAGAAAGCGCCGCACGCGCCGTGATTGATAAAGGTGACATTGGGAAGGGTGCGGGAGATGCGCGCCACCCAGCCGTCTTGCGGCATTGCACCGTAGCCGGCTGTGAGGCTGTCGCCGCAGCAATGCAAAAGTGAAATCAAGATTCCAAACCTCCGTTTCCTATATTTCCTGTATTCTAACATAAAGGCAAGCAAAAAACAGAGCGCTGTGATAAAATAGAAACAATATAAGCGGGAGAGTCCGCCAAGGAGGAAACCAAATGAACAGACAACTTTCTATGGAATTTGTGCGTGTGACCGAGCAGGCGGCGCTTCGCAGCGGCCGTCTCATGGGCAAGGGTGACAAGGAAGGCGCCGATCAGCTCGCCGTCGACGGGATGCATGCGGAATTTGCGAAGACGCCCATTACCGGCACCGTCGTGATCGGTGAAGGGGAAATGGACGAAGCGCCGATGCTCTACATCGGTGAAAAAGTCGGCATGGGCGGCGAGGAAGTGGATATCGCCGTCGATCCGCTGGAAGGGACGAATTTGGTTGCCAAGGGGCAGAACGGTGCCATCGCGGTCTTGGCTATCGCGCCGAAGGGTTGCCTTTTGCACGCGCCGGATATGTACATGGAGAAATTGTGCGTCGGTCCGCGCGGGAAAGGGCTGATTGATATCGATAAGCCGGTCACGGAAAATCTGGCGGCGCTTGCCAAGGGCATGGATCGCGAGATTTCCGATTTGACGGTCGTCATTTTGGATCGCGAGCGTCATGAAAAAATTATTCGCGAATGCAGACAGGCCGGTGCTCGCATCCGTCTTATTACGGACGGCGATGTCGCGCCTGCGGTGGAATGTGGGATCGAAGGCAGCGGCATTCATATGGTGATCGGCTCCGGCGGGGCGCCTGAAGGCGTGCTGGCGGCGGTCGGGCTCAAATGTCTCGGCGGCGATATGCAGGCGCGTCTCTTGCCGCAGAACGCGGAGGAGATTAAGCGGATGCACGATATGGGGATTTCCGATCCGAGCCGTGTCTTGACGCTCGATGATTTGGTTTCCGGCGATGATTGCATTTTCGCGGCGACGGCGGTCACAGATTGCAATCTCATGCGCGGTGTGCAATATTTCGGCGGCGGCTGCCGGACGCAGACGATGCTCCTCCGCTACAAGACGGGGACGGTGCGTTTCATTGACACGATTCATCGCATCGGAGAAGAAAAGACGCCGGTCAAGCTGTAAAAAGAAAGCAAAACATGATACAATAAGGAGCTGTGAAAAGAGGATGATCATTTTTCGCAGCTTCTTTTTAGTGACATTTGAAAAGTTTGAAGGGGTTTGATGGCGTCACATGGTGATACTGTCCGTCCTCCGTTGTCCGTGAACCGTAAACCGTGCGTGAGAACCTACAAAACTCATGCGATGTGACGAACGGTAAACGGATAACGGTGAACGGTTAGCTCATACTTTGTGTAGTTTAAGGAAACTAAAATAATAGATGGAGATAGCCGGTATGTGGAAAGAAATTTTTGATTGGGTGTATTCGATTGTCGTCGCGCTGAGCATTGCGATGTTGATTCATATTTTTTTGTTCGTCCCGACGAAGGTGGCAGGGGAGTCGATGATGCCGACTTTGGAGAATGGGCAGTATCTTATCGTTTCCAAGATCGGGCATATTTTGAATGAAATGCCGGATTACGGCGAGATTGTGATTATCGACAGCCGGACCCGTCGGGCGCGGAGCTTTGTGGATGATGCGATTGAGCCGGCGAACAATTACATTGCGCTTTTCGACAAGAGTCGCGCGGAGCACCATATCTGGGTGAAGCGCGTGATTGGGCGCGAGGGAGATGTGCTGGAATTTCGTGACGGGCACGTGATTCGCAATGGAGAGGTTCTCTCCGAACCGTACACCGCCGAGCCGATGGCGTTTTCCGTCGACGCTCCTTTCACGGTCCCGGCCGGTTGTGTCTTCGTGATGGGGGATAATCGCAATCACAGCAGCGACAGCCGTTTCATCGGACCGGTGCCCGTGGATCATGTCTTAGGTCGCGTCGTCTTGGAGCTTTGATGGGGCACTTATATATAAGATAAAGATTTACACAAAAGCGTAGGCATGATAGAATGTAGCCGTATCAGTCTTTTCATAAAATTATTCCATACAGAATGAGGGATTCTTTTGGCTTTGTTTGTAAAGAAATTCGGCGGGAGCTCGGTCGCGACACCGGAGAAGATGCGCGGGATCGCGAGTCGCGTCTTGGCGGAGAAAGCGCCGGAGGATCGGATTGTCATCGTTGTCTCGGCCATGGGCGACACGACGGATGATTTGCTTTCGCTCGCCGGGAAGGTGACGACGGATCATTTCGGGCGCGAGATGGATATGCTTTTGGCGACGGGTGAGCAGCAGTCAATCGCTTTGATGGCGATGACATTTGAAACGTTGGGGCAGCCGGCGGTATCGCTCACGGGATCGCAGGCCGGTATCATGGCCGAAGGCGGTTTCGGCAAAGCGGATATCACGGATGTGCGTCCGGAGCGCGTTTTCAAAGAGCTTGACGCAGGGAAAGTCGTCATTGTCGCGGGTTTCCAAGGGCTGACGGAAAAGGGCGATATTATCACGCTCGGCCGCGGTGGAAGCGATGCGACGGCGGTGGCGTTGGCCGGTGCGATGCGCGCGGATATGTGTGAAATTTTCACGGATGTGGATGGTGTGTATTCGGCCGATCCGCGCTATGTGGAAGACGCGCATAAGATTGAAGAAATTACGAATGAGGAAATGCTGGAAATGGCACGGCTCGGCGCCGGTGTCATGCAGCCGCGGAGCGTGGAGATGGGCATTCGCTATCATATACCGATCCACGTCCGGTCCACATTTGTCAATACAGAGGGTACGATTATCCGAGAGGAGTGCAAAATGAATACAATTTCGCAGGCGGTACGCGGGGTCGCGCAGGACGCGCACGTGGCCAAGGTCGCTGTGCTGGGTGTCGCTAATGTCCCCGGCGTGGCGTATCGGATTTTCCACACGATGAGCGAGCATCATGTCAGCGTCGATATGATTGTGCAGAGTGTGCGTGAGGCCGACGATCACAAGACGGATATTATTTTCACGATTGACAGCAATGATTTGGACGACGTGAAGAAAATTATGAGCAAGCTCGAGGTGGAGGGCGAAGTCCCGGGCGTGATCTACTCCACGGATGTCGCGAAGGTGTCCATCGTGGGAGCCGGGATGATCGGCGCACCGGGTGTCGCGGCGTCTATGTTCGGCGCTTTAGGGCGCGCGGGCGTGAATATCGACATCATCAGCACGTCCGAGATCAGCATTTCCTGTCTCATTCAGAAGGCAGATATGACGAAAGCGGTGCGTGTCATCCATGAGGAATTTTTCGGCGGCGAATCGCACAATATGTGAGACAAAGGCACAAGAGGGAGCGATTTCTTCTTGTGCTTTTTTTGTACGAAATAGGAAACCGGCATGCCCGGAAGTCAAAAATAAAGGAGAAAACATGAAATTCAAAATCGGACAGGTCTTACACGGATTTACAGTGCAACAAATGTCGCCGATTCCGGAAGTGAATGCGGATGCGTATCTGCTGCATCACAAGGGGTCGGGCGCCCATCTGCTGTATCTGGATGCGCCGGATGACAACAATGTGTTTTACATCGCGTTTCGCACGACGCCGGACAATTCCAAGGGGACGCCGCATATTATGGAACATTCCACGCTTTGCGGGTCGCGCAAGTTTCCTTTGAAAGAACCTTTTGTCGAGCTGGCCAAAGGGTCTCTCAATACATTTCTCAATGCGATGACGTGGCCGGACAAGACGATGTATCCCGTCGCAAGCCGCAACAAAAAAGATTTCAGAAACTTGATGGACGTGTATCTGGACGCCGTCTTTTATCCGGAATGTCTGAAAAATCCGCAGATTCTCATGCAGGAAGGCTGGCATTATGAGCTGGAGAGCCGCGAAGCGCCGCTCATGTACAACGGCGTCGTCTACAATGAAATGCAGGGCGCGCTGTCCGAGCCGGAGGCTGTCATGGAAGATTTGGCAATGGCCGCACTTTTCCCGGATACGACGTACAGCGTGGAATCGGGCGGCGATCCGGAAGTCATCCCCGCGCTCACGTTTCGCGAATTTACGGAATTCCACCGCCGTTTCTACCATCCGGCGAACAGTTATCTTTATCTGTACGGCGATATGGAAATCGGCGAGACGCTCCGTTTCATTCATGAGGAATATTTGTCACATTTCAAGCCGCACACGGTGGACACGCAGGTCGAGACGCAGCCGGCGTTTCGCACGCGCCGTGTCATCGAGGGGGCATACGGCGTGGCGGACGGTGAGGAAACGAAGAACAAAGCCATCCACTGTCTCTACACGGCCATGCACGATCATATGTCCACGCTGGATTCTCTCGGGCTGAAAATTTTGAATTACACGTTGATTGAGATGGACGGCGCGCCGATCAAAAAAGCGCTTCTTGATGCGGGATTCGGAAACGATGTGTCCGGGTCGTATGCGGACAGCTATAAGCAGCCGGTTTGGTCGATTGAGGTCACGGGCGCCGATGAAACGAAGCAACAAGAATTGGCGGATATGTTGGATGCGACGTTCCGCAATATCGTCGTGAACGGCGCAGACCGGGAAATGCTTTCTGCGGCGCTGAATCGAATCGAATTTACGCTTCGCGAAAGTGATTACAACGGGCAGCCGAAGGGTCTTTATTACGGCATTCGCGCAATGGACACGTGGCTCTATGATCGCGACCCGATGGAAGCGCTGAAATACATCGATGTGATTCGGAAACTCCGCGAAGAGATTGAGACCGGCTATTTCGAAGAATTGCTGCACCGCTGCATGGTGAGAAATCATCACCAAGTGCTGATTACGATGCGCCCCGAAAAAGGATTGAACGAGAAAAAGGCGCAGCAGACGGCGGAAAAATTGGCAGCGTACAAGAAATGCCTTACGGATGAGCAGCTGGACGAGATCATCGAGACGACGAAAGTGCTGAAAGAGCGTCAAGCTTCCGGGGAAACGGAGGAAGCGCTCGCGACCATTCCGCTTTTGACGCGCGAAGATTTGGGACGCATCGTCAAAGATGAGAAATTGGAAGAGGGGACGGCCGCCGGCGTGCCGCATTGGCATTATCGCGCGCACACGAGTGGGATTTCCTATCTGAATCTCTATTTTCATCTGCGTCATCTGGAGACGGACGATTTGCCCTATGCGTATCTGCTCGCCACACTTTTGGGCGCGATGAATACGGAAACGCTTGATTATCGGGAAATCACGAAATTGTCCAATGCGTATACCGGCGGTCTTTCGGCGGCGGTGACGGCATATGAAAATACAAAGGACGACAATCTGTATGTGCCGATGTTCGTCGTGCGCGGGAAGGCACTCAACAGCCGCCTCGACAAATTGACGGGACTTTTGGCCGATATCTTGCAGCATACGGTATATGACGACGCTGCGCGTCTCAAAGAAATTCTGCAGGAAGCGAAAGCGGAATGGGATATGACAGCTTTTTCCCGCGGCCATACGCTCGTGATGAATCGCTTGCTGTCTTATTTCTCCGACGTGGCTAAATTCCGCAGCGTCGGCGGCCTTTCGTATTACTATTTCTTGGCTGATTTGCTGAAAGATTTTGACGTCAAAGCGCCGGAGCTCATTGCACGTCTGCAGAGCGTCTCCGCGAAAATTTTCACAAAGAACAATTTGATTTTGCAGACGGTGGGTGAAGACGAAGAAAAAATGCTCGCGGCCGAGCATATCGCCGTCCTCGTCAAAGGCCTTCCGGAGGGCATGGCGAGTGAGGGTGCGCTCTTTACGTTTCCCGAAGCGCCGCAAAACGAAGGCATTCTGTCCTCCGGCAAGGTGCAGTACGTTTGTAAGGGCGGCAATTTCCGCCGCGCCGGATTTGCGTTTACCGGGGCGCTTCGCGTCATGGAGACCGTCCTCCGCTACGAATATCTCTGGAAAAAAATTCGCGTGCTGGGCGGCGCATATGGTGCGTTTACGCAGTTTACGTACAATGGAAACGCGCTTTTTTGCTCCTATCGCGATCCGAATCTGAAAGAAACGCTGGACGCCTACCGAGCGCTTCCCGATTATTTGCGAAACTTCTCCGTTTCCGAGCGCGAAATGACAAAATACGTGATTGGAACCATGTCGAATTACGAAATGCAGCTTACGCCTTTCATGAAAGGGGAACGCGCCGTCATGTATCGTCTCTGCGGTCTAACGAGAGAAGACCGTGTGAAACTTCGCAATGAAATCGTCGATTGTACGGTGGACGATATTCGCGCACTGGCCGATTTGGCGGAGAGCGTCGTCGCCTCGCCTTACGTCTGCGTCATGGGGAGTGAAGGAAAAATCAAAGAAGAGAGCGAACTCTTTGACAAGATCCTCTCTTTTCCGCAATAATGGACGTTCGGACCCGTTTCGCGCCCAGTCCTACCGGTTTCCTCCATCTGGGGAATATCTGGGTCGCCCTTTGGAATTGGTTGTGGACGCGGCAGCATGACGGGAAGATTGTCCTCCGCATCGAAGACATCGACCGGCAGCGCTCGAAGGAATCGTATGCGAAAGCGCTGCAAGAGGATTTGGCGTGGCTGGGGCTGGATTGGGACGAAGGGCCGGGAGGAAATTTTCCTTACGGAAGCTGCGTCCAAAGCGAGCGGCTGGATCGATATGAAATGATTTTGCAAGCGTGGGAACGGGCGGGGCACGTCTATCCCTGCTATTGCAATCGCGCGCGTCTTCTGCAGATTGCGAGCGCGCCGCACGAAGGGGAGACGCGGCCGGTGTATGACGGTCATTGCCGTCATCTGTCCGACCAAGAACGAAAAGCACAAAAAAAGACGCCGTCTTGGCGCTATCGGATGGAAACGCAGACTGTCGCGTATGACGATTTGTTTTTAGGAAACGAGAAACGCGAGCTCCGCGGAGAGGAAGATGATTTTGTCGTGTGCCGCGCCGACGGGATGATGGCGTACCAGCTGGCTGCTGCAGCCGACGACGGCGCGATGTGTATCACGCACGTTTTTCGCGGACGTGATTTGTCGGATTCCGCGTTTGGGCAAATTGTCCTCTTGCGAGAGCTCTGCTATGCGCCGCCGATATATGCGCATCTGCCGCTTCTCGTCGATGCGGAAGGCATCCGCCTCTCCAAACGCCAACACGGTATCACCGTGCGAGAGCTGCGCAAAGCGGGACAAACGCCGGCGGAGATTTTAGGTCGACTGTTCTTTTTGGCCGGCGCTGTTTCAAAACTCATGCCCATTTCGGCAGAAGACGCGCTGCGAAATATTTCCTTTGATGACTGTCCGCATCTTTTCGACGCACAAATTGTTTGTAAGATGTAAAGGAGAAAGGACATGATCGCTTCCTTTCCGTATGTGACATTTCAAATTTTTAGCTCCCATCCGGAGGTGATCGCCGCTGTTTCCACGCGAGACGGCGGCGTTTCCGTCGGTCCGTATCAAAGCGCGAATATGAGCTTTTCCGCCGGAGACGATCCCGCGTGTGTCCGTGAAAATCGCAGGCGATACTTGACGGCACTGGGGATTGCGCCGGAGACGATTGTCAGCACGAATCAAGTCCACGGGACGCGCATCGTCACGGTAGGTGAGTCGGATCGCGGCCGCGGCGCGCTTTCGCCCGATACCGCCATCGACGAATGTGACGGCCTCCTGACGGCTGCGCCCGGCGTCCCGCTCACAATGAATTTTGCCGATTGCACGCCGATTTTTCTCTATGACCCGATAAAGAAAATCACCGCTCTCGTCCACGGCGGCTGGCGCGGCACGGTCGGAAACATTGCCGGAGCCGCCGTGCAGGAAATGGAGAACCGATTCGGTACAAATCCGAAAGACATCTTGGCCGCTATCGGTCCCGCCATAGGTCCGTGCTGCTTTGAAGTGGGCGAAGATGTTGTAAAAGAATTTGCGAAACTCTTTTCTCCGCCCGACTTGGCGGCATTGGCAAAAGAAAAAGAAAACGGCCGTTTCCTCTTCAATCTTCCCGAAGCCAATAGGCATCTCCTGCTGCAAGCCGGTCTTGGGGAAGGAAATGTAGAAAATTGTAATTTGTGCACGTATTGTCACAACGATACATTTTTCTCTTATCGAAAAGAAAAGGGAAAGACGGGTCGTCACATGGGTGTGATTTGTATAAAACAGAATTGAGAACTAAGGGGCATGGCCGGATGCCTCTTTTTCTTTTGCGGCGTTTGCGGCGGAAAATTTGCTATGGTCCCATGTCAACAAATAGTGCAAACGAAAATGAGAAATTCAGCTCATTAGGCAACGGATTGAGAACTTACCTTTTGGTATAACTCCTCAAACAGGTCCGGAGAACGGTTGATACCTCCATCGTGTCTGCCAGTGTCCAAGCAATAATTTTACGAGAAGAAGGAACGATATCCGGAACGGGACACATCTAAGAGTTTCAGCATTCCGGAAGTAGAAACGTGGTGTCC
>CAVEFO010000019.1:0-30305 GCA_963615055.1 Lachnospiraceae bacterium | reverse complement strand
CTTCCCACTCCCACTCGTCCGCCAAGTCCTTCGCTTCGTTCGGATACATTTTCGGATTCCTCCTTTTTGATAACACCAGAATTATCTTCTTTGATTATACCATCATCGGTCGCTTTTGCCCCCGTTTCTTTTTCTTTTTTGCTTGTAGATTTTTTCTTTGCAGCGGTGTCAGGGACAAGTGGCATTTTATTGATAATATCAAAAACAGGTTTGGGAAGGTCAGCCAGCGACGCATTTTTGTTAATAATAGAGGGCATACTCTTGCTCTTGATTTATTGTTGGTTTGGATTTTGCAACCCTAAAATAATAAACTTTTTATAATTTTTGCGAGATTTTGTGGTTTGCTTACTTTGCTGGTAAAATATTGCTATCTGGTGTAAATAAATGCAACTTTTTATACATGGTTAAAGGAGGGTTATCATGAACACTTCGGAACGACTGAGGGAGTTGCTTGATTCACGGAGTCTGCGACCTATTAACTTAGCAGAACGCACGGGTCTTAATAAAGGGACTATATCAGGCTATTTGTCTGGCAAATACGCACCGAAAGGCAAAAATGCAAGTCTTATCGCCAAAGCCCTTAATGTGGATGTCAATTATTTACTGACAGGCGAAACGGAACAGGAGAAGCCGACGGCTGTTAAAATTCCCGTTTTGGGTAAAGTAGTTGCTGGCGTGCCCGTTTATGCGGAGGAAAGCATTATTGATTGGGAAGAGCTATCCGAGGAGATGTCACGGCGTGGAGATTATTTCTGTCTAGACGTGAAGAGCGAAAGTATGATACCCGTGATGTTTCCAACGGATAGGCTATTGGTACGGAAGCAAAACACGATTGACTCAGGGCAGATAGCGATTGTGCTGGTAGGTATGGAAGAAGCAACGTGTAAGAAGGTGATGATATCCGACAAGGGGATTCAACTGTACGGATTTAACACGGCGGTATACGAGCCGCATTTTTACACAAATAAGGAAATACGGGAACTTCCAATAAGAATTATCGGGCGTGTGGTGGAAGTCAGGCGGGATTTAGACAAGTGGGCAAGCATAGGTAAAGCAACTTCCTAAAAGGAAAGCGGTAAGAAAGGAGTGAGAAACGATGAAGCGGACGGCATATAACAATATGACATTCCCAGAACGGCTTTTACGTATCATGGAAGACCACGGCATGAGGGCTACTGACTTGGTAAATATTACAGATATTAGCAAGACTGCAATATCTCGATATTTATCTGGAAACTACGTACCAAAAATTGATAAGGCCGAGCTTATCGCCAAAGCCCTTAATGTGGATGTTAATTATTTACTGACGGGCAAAACGGAACAAGAGAAGCCGAAGGCTGTTAAAATTCCCGTTTTGGGTGAAGTGGTTGCTGGGGTGCCCGTTTATGCGGAGAAAAACATTATTGACTGGGAAGAGATATCCGAGGAGATGTCACGGCGTGGGGATTATTTCTGTCTAGACGTGAAGAGCGAAAGTATGATACCCGTGATGTTTCCAACGGATAGGCTATTGGTACGGAAGCAAAACACGATTGACTCAGGGCAGATAGCGATTGTGCTGGTAGGTATGGAAGAAGCAACGTGTAAGAAGGTGATGATATCCGACAAGGGGATTCAACTGTACGGATTTAACACGGCGGTATACGAGCCGCATTTTTACACAAATAAGGAAATACGGGAACTTCCAATAAGAATTATCGGGCGTGTGGTGGAAGTCAGGCGGGATTTAGACAAGTGGGCAAACATCGGTAAAGTAACTTCCTAAAAGGAAAGCGGTAAGAAAGGAGTGAGAAACGATAAAGCGGACGACATATAGCAATACGAGCTAATGATAAAATTCCTACTTGATACTACTTGTTAACGGGCAATAAAAAAAGCCACCGAAGGCGGCTACAAAGGCGCTGACATCATGCGGTGGCAAGACTGGGAGGAGGATACACACCGCCGCAACGATACTACTGGAAGAAAACGTAAATATAAAATACGTCAGTCGCCAACTTCGCCATTCTTCCGTCAGCACGACTCAAAACATCTATCAGCACGTCACAGAAAGAATGTCAGGCGTTTCCGCAAAAATAATGGACGGTATTATTTCTGGGGTAGAAAGTACCGAAAAACAGAAAATTCTATTGTCTATAGAGACAAAAATAAAAATCCGCATGATCACGATTTCCGTCATCATGCGGATTTTTGGTGCCGAGGACCGGGCTCGAACCGGTACGAAGCATTACCTTCGGGGGATTTTAAGTCCCCTGCGTCTGCCAATTCCGCCACCCCGGCATGGAAATATATAGAAGAAAACGCCGACTGTTTCAATCGGCGTTTTCTTCGTCCTGGAGGCGGCACCCGGAATCGAACCGGGGATAAAGGTTTTGCAGACCTCTGCCTTACCGCTTGGCTATGCCGCCAGATGGAGCGGAAAACGGGACTCGAACCCGCGACCCCAACCTTGGCAAGGTTGTGCTCTACCACTGAGCTACTTCCGCAATGGCGACCCGGATCAGATTTGAACTGACGATCTCCGCCGTGACAGGGCGGCATGTTAGACCACTACACCACCGGGCCGCAAAAGTACTTTGATAGTATACCGAATCGACTGCGGCCTGTCAAGAAAAAGATGAAAAGAAAACGGCGCTGAAATACTCCGCTAAAAGACCGTTTCCGAAACGAACCAAAACAGCCGCCCCCAATCAGAAGGACGAAGGTTTCCCGAGTTCTTCGCCTTGATTTCAAACACCGCTTCGCACGCCCTCGGATTTCGCTCCCAATAATCCCCGACATGCATCGCCGATGAGCCCGCCCGGAAACGGATTCTCCTTTTCTTCTTCTTGACAATCCAAACCGTGATTTATATAATAAAGTTTATATAATAACAAAAACTAATACTTTTTCTGCTATGCTTCAAGAGAGAGGAATAGAACGTCATGAAACCGACACTCCTGACGCTGGAGTATTTCCTGAAATGCGCGGAGATGCAGCATTTGACGCGCGCGGCGGCCGAGCTTCGCGTGTCGCAGCCGTCGCTGACGCGCACGATCAAATCCTTGGAAAAAGAATTGGATGTGCCGCTCTTTGAAAAACGAGGGCGCAACATCGTCCTCACCCGCTACGGTCAAATTTTGAAGCTCCACACCGAGCGCATCTTGGCCGAGCTGTCCGCAGCGGAAAAAGAAATCAAAGAAAGCCGCGGCACGGTGGAGACGACGGTGCGCCTCTCCCTTTGGTCCGCATCGCATCTGCTTCCCGGCTTCATCATCGATTTCCAAAAACGCTACCCAAATATCCATCTGGAAATTTTAATGGAAAAAAGCGAGGAAACGAAAGGCGGAAATTCCTCGATCGACCTTTCGCTCTACTCCACGATCAAGCCGGAGCACACCGAATGCAGCCAGACCCTTTTGGAAGAAGAAATATTATTGGCCGTGCCGAAAAGTGATAATCGCGCCGGAAACCGCACAGTGAATCTCCGCGATTTTGCCGCCGACCCCTTTCTGCTTTTGCAGATTGGAAAAAGTCTGCGCACCATCACGGACGTTTACTGCCACGAAGCGGGATTCGCGCCGAAAATTTCTTTGGAAAGCGACAATCCGCAGACCATCCGCGCTTTCATCCGCGCCGGATTCGGAATTTCTTTCGTGCCGAAAATCACGTGGTTCGGGATGCAAAACGAAGCCATCGCGCTCATTCCGATTGCCGATCCCATCTGCCGCCGCTGCCTCATCCTGAATTGGCGAAAAGACATCGAAGAAAATCCGGGCGCCGTGCTCCTCCGCGATTATTTCATCGATCATTTCGCGCCGTATGCGTATGGGAAAATGCGAACATAAACAGAGGCAACAAGGCATCACGGAAATACAGATCTCAGGCGCAAGATAGAGGTCAGCCGTTAGCTGTTAGCGGCATCGCCTTCGCCGAAATTCTTTTATGAAAAACGCGTGAAACTCTTCTGCTTTCATCCGATAGCCGATAGCTAAAAACCGGCAACAATCTTGCGCTGACCCAAAAGCGGAGCCCGACATCTGACATCTGATGTCGGGCCTCTTTATCTCAATGAAATGCCGAAAGGCGCCCACTCTCTCCTCTCTCTTTTTTCTCTTTACAGAACCGAATGCCCGTGCTATAATAGCCTTCGTCATGGGGCCGTAGCTCAGCTGGGAGAGCGCCTGCTTCGCATGCAGGAGGTCAAGAGTTCGATCCTCTCCGGCTCCACCATGAAATCGTCGCACATCGTTGCGGCGATTTTTCTTTTGCCGCTTTGCATCCATCTCGTTGCTGTCCATTGTCCGGCGTCCGTTTACCGTTTATCACATCTCATGTAACACAATGGTGGTCACACCCGATTCACGATCAATGGTTAACGGTAAACGGTAAACGGACAACAGAAGCCAATCTCCCTTGACAGCCGTTTCCCCTTTCTGTATAATGCGGAAAATACACGAGGATGAAGAAGGGATTCCCAAACCGACAAGAGAGGCGGCGGTCGGTGCGAGCCGCAGGGGGACGGACATCCTTCCGCTTCGGAGTGATGAGTGACGAATTCATCGGGCGCGCCCGTTACAGCGAAAAGAGATGGCCGTATGGCAATTTGGGTGGCAACGCGGATGACTTCCGTCCCTTAGGGGATGGAAGTTTTTTTGTTAGCAACCACAATCGATTCGCCGCCGTACGCGCCGAAATTGGGTGGCACCGCGAGAAGAGAAGCTCGTCCCATGTGGACACTTCTCTTTTTTATTTGCAAAGAAAGGAACCTGTATGAGACGCGTACACAATTTCAACGCCGGTCCCTCCGCCCTGCCGCTTGCGGTCTTGGAGGAGATTCGCGCCGAGATCCCCGATTGGCAAGGGACGGGCATGAGCATTCTGGAGGTGAGCCATCGCTCGAAGGATTTCCAAAATTTGCTGGAGGAAACAAAATCCCGCCTCCGCTCGCTCCTCCGTCTCACAAAGGGGCAGGAAATCGTTTTCATCCAAGGCGGCGGCTCGATGCAATTTTTGATGGAAGCGGCGAATTTTTTGAAACGCCGCGCCGCTTACATCGACACGGGCGTCTGGGCGGAAAAAGCTAGAGACGCCGCGACATTTTTCGGCGAGGCCTACGATGCGGCATCGGGAAAAGAAAATCATTATGCCGCGATTCCGGACACCTTTTCGCTCCGCCCCGAGACGGATTATTTGCACATCACGTCGAACAACACGATCTACGGCACGGAGTGGCAGCAATTTCCGGAAACGGATGTCCCGCTTGTCTGCGACATGAGCAGCGACATTCTCTCGCGGGAGATTGACGGCGACCGTTTCAGCCTTCTCTGGGCGGGGCTGCAGAAAAATTTGGGCATCGCGGGCTGCGCGCTGGCCGTCCTTCGTCCCGATTTCTTGAAAACGGCGAGGGAAGACATACCAACGTTTTTACAATACAAAACATTTGTAAAACATGATTCCGCCTACAATACGCCGCCCGTTTTCTGCATTTACGTCCTTAATAAAGTCCTCCGCTGGATCGAGGCAAAAGGAGGCGTCGCCGCCATGGAAGCGCGAAACATCCGAAAAGCCGCGATGATTTACGACGTCATTGACGAAAGCGACGGTTTCTATCGCAGTCACGCGCAAAAGGATTGTCGCAGCCGGATGAATGTGACGTTTCGTCTCGCCTCGGCGGAAGCGGAAGCCGATTTCATCGCCCGCGCCAAAGCGGAGGATCTCATCGGCACGGGCGGCCATCGTCTCGTCGGCGGTTGCCGCGTTTCACTATACAATGCCGTCACGGAGGAAGACGCCGCCGCGATGGCCGTTTTCATGAAAGAATACCAAAGAATTCACGGATAAGGAGAGCATCATGTACAAAATTTACATCACAGACGATGTGGCGAAAGAAGCCAAAGAATTTTTGGAAACGGATTTTGCGGTCGACGTCCGGGAAAATCTGCCGGAGGACGCGCTTTGCAAGGTAATCGGCGACTATGACGCCATCATTACGAGGAGCCAGACGGAGATTACGAAAAAAGTCATCGAAGCCGCGAAGAATCTCAAAGTGATTGGCCGCGCGGGCGTCGGCGTGGACGGCATCGACATCCCGGAAGCGACGCGCCACGGCATCACCGTCGTGAATACCCCCGAATCGAATACGATTGCCGCCTGTGAGCACACAATTGCGCTCCTGCTGTCGGCGACGCGCCACATCCCGCAAGCGCACCAATCGATTATGGAAGGGCGCTGGGATCGGAAAAGTTTCACCGGGATAGAGCTACGCGGAAAAACAGTCGGCATCATCGGCGTCGGCCGCGTTGGTTCGAATGTCGCGAAACGTTTACAATGCTTTGATATGAAAACGATTGGCTACGATCCCTACATTCCCCAAGATCGCGCGAAACAGCTCGGCGTCACGCTCGTCGATCTCGATACGCTCCTTTCCGAATCGGATTTCATCACGCTCCACACACCGCTCACCGACGAAACGCGCGGCATGATCGGTGCGGAAGAGATTGAGAAAATGAAACCCGGCGTCCGCCTCGTGAATTGCAGCCGCGGCGCCGTCGTCGACATCGCCGCTCTCGCCGAAGCGCTGAAAAGCGGAAAGGTCGCCACGGCCGCCATCGACGTCTGGGCAAAAGAGCCGCTCCTTCCCGAAGACAATCCGTTTCTCGGCCTTCCGAATGTCGCGCTCACGCCGCATCTCGGCGCCTCGACCGTCGAAGCACAAATCGGTGTGGCGACCGACGTCGCGCGCGGAGTGGCCGATGCGCTGCGCGGCGATCCCGTCGCGACGGCCGTGAACGCCTCCCCCGTCACGAAGAGTACGCTCGCCGTCATCGAGCCCTATTTCCCCCTCTGCGAACGTCTGGGAAATATCGGCATTTATCTCTGCGACGGCCACATCGACCGCGTCACCGTCGCCTACACCGGCGAACTCACCGAGACGGAAGTCGCGCCGCTCACGACCGCCGTCCTCAAAGGCCTCCTCTCGCCCATCCTGCAAGCGACCGTCAATTTCGTCAATGCGGGAAACATCGCCAAAGAGCGCCACATGGACGTGCGCGAAATGAAAGCGGGAAACGGGAAATATCGGAGCGCGTCCGTCACGCTCACACTCGAAACCGACAAAGGAACGCACCAAGTCTGCGGCGTCCTCTTCGACCGAAAAGAAGCGAAAATCACGGAAATCGATGATTACGCCGTCGATTTCAATCCGACGGGATACCTCCTCATCGCGCCGCATGAAGACAAACCGAATATGATCGGCCAAATCGCCGGAATTTTAGGCAAGGCCGGCATCAATATCAATGGGATGCAAGTCGGGCAGACGCCGAAAGAAGGGACAAACATTATGGCCGTCGCCGTTTCCTCCGACATTCCGAATGATGTCATGCTCTCGCTCCGCGCCATCGAGGGCATCCGCGACCTGCGCGTCATTCATTGCGGAAACGAGTGAGGCGGCCATGGTACGCATCATTCTCGTCCGCCACGGCGAAACCACGTGGAACACGGAAGGCCGCTACCAAGGCCAAGAAGATACCCCGCTCTCCCCCCGCGGTCTCGTGCAGGGACGCGCCGCCGCTGAAGCTTTGAAAGACACTCCTATCGACGCCGCCGTCTCCTCTCCGCTCTCCCGCGCCCTCACCACCTGCCGTTTCATCGCGGATCTTCACGATATTTCCGTCGAAACGGACGAGCGATTGACGGAAATCAGCCACGGCAGCTGGGAAGGCCGCTACGCCGACGACATCGAAGCGCGCTACCCCGAAGAATTTCATCTCTGGCACACGCACCCCGACCGCGTGCAAATGCCGGGCGGCGAAAATCTGGAAGACGTCCGGAAACGCGCGAGTGCCGCCCTCGAAGACATTGCAACGCGACATGCGGGAAAAACGGTCCTCGTCGCCGCGCACGACGCAGTCAATAAAGTCCTCCTCTGCGACATCCTCGGCCTACCGCTCGGAAGTTTCTGGCAGATGAAACAGGACAACGCGTGCATCAATGTCATAGAAAAAGAAAATAATTGCTGGCGTCTCGTCCTCTTGAATCATACGGCGCATCTGGGATATCTTTTCAGTGGAATCGAGCAGAAGGGTTTGTGACAACAAAAAAAGAGAATTCTCTATTCTGCTTAGCGGAACCAAGAATTCTCTTTTTTGTCTTACAAATGCAAATGGAGGACGGCGATCACGGATTGACCGAGACTGTCTCGCAGCCGCGCTCAAAATGTCCCATATGCCGCGTCCTGTATCCCCAGAATCGCTTTTGTCATCGCGGGTGAGGCGGAATACATGTATTTATCAGGAACTTGGCGAAACGCACGATTTTGCACGGCCTTGATGGATTGCATCGCGGGATCCGTCAGAAGTTCGTTTCTAATCTTTTCCGGGGAAATATTTCCATACGTCCAAGTCGGAATCAAAATGATGTCCGGATTCATGAGGACGAGCCCTTCTTCCGGGAGCGGATCGGTCGCACCCATGCCGATGAGCGCCGCGCCGTTGATGACGCCGGCGTAGTGACAAAGGTCGTCAAAGAGTGAACCTTTTCCAATGTAGCCCCGGAGGTGGGAATAGAGGACGACATTTTTGCGCTCGGTTTTCGGGATTTTCGCTTTTCGCTCGGCAGCCGTAGCAAGGTCTCGATCCATTTCCGCCAGAATGTCTTGCCCACGCGCGGATTCTCCCAAAGCGTCGGCGATTTCTTGGACCGCCACTTTCACATTTTCGACGGAAAGGCTGCCGCGGGACACGTAGACGACGACACCGAGGTCTTTCAGCGTGCGAACCAAATCCGGCGAAGTCCAATCCGGCGCAATCACGAGATCCGGGTGGCAGGCAAGAATTTCTTCCGAATTGTAATAACGAATCTGATTCGGCACTTTCCGCGCCGCCTCCGCGACGGTGGAAATGCCGTCGGAAACGGACCAGAAACTCACGGCCGCGACGCGTTCGGGCGGCACCATGTCCAAGACAATCTCATCGGAGGCCAAATCGAGCGAAACAATGCGCTGCGGCACACGAGGCACAACGACACGATTTCCCTGATCATCCGTCACGACGCGCCCATCCGTCATCGCCGCCCGCACATCCTCCGGCACCCCGCAGCCGGAAACAAAGAGCAATCCCGCCGCCAGCAAGGCCGCCACAGCCATCCTAAAAAATCTCATCCCATCCATCTTCCTTATCTTGCTACAGCACTTATCTCAAACGCCGCGAAAGTAAAACAAGAAACACCCAAGCTCCTCATCCCTGTTTTTCTCCCATCATAAAGAATATACCCCTAGTACAGTCAAACGATTTCTACAAATTTTTCAAAGAAAAAGATCCGGATTATCTTCTCTTCCGTTTTATATTTCTCTAATGTATAATAAGCCAAAGGCAAGAATACTTTCAAAAGGAGACTCTTTATGAAAGAGAAAAAATATTTCACCGTCGGGGAATTTGCGCAGCTTTTCGGAATTTCCAAGCAAACGCTCTTTTATTATGAGCGCAATCATATTTTCGCGCCGGCTTTCGTAAATGAAAACGGATACCGCTATTATTCTTTTGCGCAGTTCTATATTTTTGAAATCATCAGCGCACTCCGCGCCGCCCATGTCCCGCTCAAGAAAATCGCATGGTATCTGGAGCATCGCGATGTAGCGGGGCTTCGCGCTCTTTTTACGGAAAAGCAACGGGAGTATACGGAGGCATTGGCGCTGATTCAAAAAAATATGCGCCACATCGAGACGCATCTGGGTCGGCTCTCTCTCATCGATGCGTTGGAGACCGGCCAGTTTCCGGCCATCAGCCTCATGCACGTGGAGGCGCGGACATTGGTGACGACGCCGTACCCCGCCCGCGAAATGTCAACGTACCAAAGTCTCCATTCGCTCTCCGTCCACAATGAAAAATTGCGCCGTCGGCAGGGCATCAATGAAAATCCGACGGGGTATCTGCTTCCGAAAAAAGCATTGGAAACAGGGAAATATATGGATTACTCATGCTATTTCACGGATGTCACGGAGCCGGAAGAGTACGATGATATCCTCATCAAGCCCGCCGGTCTCTACGCAACGCTCTATAAAAGAATGCGCGAATATCCCGTCTACACGGACGCCATTGACGCGCTGAAGAATTTCATCACGGCAAATGGTTTCCAAATCGCCGGCGACGCCTACATCACGCCAATCCGCAGTTTCTGGACGACGGAAAATCCGGAAGACTATATCACGAAAATTGTGATTTTGGTGAAAGAAAAACAGGATTGAGGGGAAACAGCGGAATTAAGAATTGAGGAGCAGGGCAGTTTCTTGTTTTGCTTTTGCGGCGTTTGGGGCGTGACTCTTTCTGCTGCCGGGATAGAGAGAAAGAGAAGTCACTTCAGGGCATTTTCGCATTCGCGCCCCATCACCCGGCGCTTCGTGCCCTCCTCTTCCCATAAAGAGGGCTTACGATGTGGCGGCCTTCTGGCGCATTTTAGTCATCGTCTCCGAAGGCGATACCTGTCCGGAATTTTCTTCACTCAATTCTCGATTCTTTCATCGGAACCTTTTTTTGTGCCTGAAAAAAAGCCACGCACGCACCTATCTCATTTCCAGAAAGGACATCCCATGCTGCAATCCGCAAAAGCCAAATGCCTGTTTCTTCTATTGATGGCGGCCCTTCTCATCCTAGCCGTGCTCTTTTCTTTGCACACGGGACAGATCACCGTCTCCGTCGGTACGATTTTCTATGAATGGAGTCGCGCGGTCGGGCTTTCTCCGGATGGCCCCGCGCCGGCGTCCGATCAAAGGGCCGTGTTGTGGTTCATCCGGATGCCGCGCGTCTGTATCGCCGTCTTGGCCGGTGCCGCATTTGCCGCTGCCGGCGCCGTGATGCAGGGCGTTTTTTCTAATCCGCTCGCCGATCCCGGCATCATCGGCGTCTCAGCCGGGGCCTCTTTCGGTGCCGTCATCTGTATTTCCTTCGGCCTCACCGCGCTCTCGCTCTACTATATGCCTCTCTTCGCACTCGTCGGGGCGCTTGCTTCCGTCGCCGCAGCGCTCGCCCTCGCATTTCGCCACGGACGCATCCCGCCCATGACACTGCTCCTGGCCGGCGTCGCCGTCAGCATGTTTCTCGGCGCCGTCACAAACGGCCTGCTCACCTTTATGAATGAATACAATTTGCGCGAATTTCTCTTCTGGATGGTCGGCGGCCTCGACTACCGCCGCTGGGAACACGTCGGCATCGCCGTCCTCCCGATTGTGCTCGGCATTTCCCTCCTCTGCCTCCTTGCCCGCCATCTCAATGCCCTCGCGCTCGGAGAAAACGAAGCGAAATCCCTCGGCATGAACGTGCTCCTCTATCGCGGCATTTTCCTCTTTACCGCCTCACTCGTCACCGCCACCGCCGTCTGCGTCTCCGGCATGATCGGCTTCGTCGGCCTCGTCGTCCCCCACGTCACGCGTATCCTGATGGGACCCGACCACCGCATTTTAATTCCCGCCTCCGCCCTTATCGGCGCTCTCTTTCTTCTCCTCTGCGACACCCTCGGCCGTAGCATCATGCCCCCCTCCGAAATTCGCGTCGGGATTATGACCGCCCTCATCGGCGCGCCGTATTTCCTCTACCTCATCCGCCGCATGCGCAAAGAAGGAGGTGATGCGTGATGAGCGCCCTCTTGGAAGTTAAAGACATTTCTTTTGCCGTAGAAACGCAAACCGTGCTGGATCGCTGCTCCCTTGCCGCCGACGCAGGCGAATTCATCGGATTCTTAGGCCCAAACGGCGCGGGAAAAAGTACATTCTTCAAAACCGTCCGCGGCCTCCTCACCCCGACGGGCGGCCACGTTTCCCTCCGCGGCATCGACACGAAAACGCTCTCCAATAAAGAAATCGCAAAAAGCATCGCCTTCATGCAGCAAGATTTCCAGCTCTCCTTTGCCTACACCGCCAAAGAAATCGTGCTCTCGGCGCGCTACCCCTACCTCAAATGGTGGGAAAAAGAAAACAAAACCGACGAAGCCATCGCCGAAAAATGGATGGCCTACACCGGGACGACCGCCTTTGCCGATAAACCGATCCGCGCCCTTTCCGGCGGCGAAAAACAGCGCGTCATGCTCGCCAAAGTCCTCGCACAAGAGACGCCGATTCTCTTCTTAGACGAACCGACCGCCGCGCTCGACCTCCTCTACCAAGAAGAAATTTTCCGCCTGTGCCGGAATCTCGCCGCCGAAGGGAAGACCGTCCTCATGATTTGCCACGACCTCACCATGGCCGCCAAATGGTGCAGCCGCCTCGTCATTTTAGCCGATCATCACATCGTCGCCGACGGCAAACCCGCAGACGTCCTGACGGCGGACAATCTCAAAAACGCCTTCCACTTGGACGCCCTCGTCTATCAAAATCCCTTCACGGGAAACCTGTCACTCGATACCTATCGGAAAAAAGAAACAGATCCGCGCACCGTCCTCCTCCTCGGCCAAGACGCCCGCACCATCACGCTCCTCCGCCACCTCTTCCTCTCCGGCTACCGCCCCCGCCTCGCCTACACCCCGGAGGGCAGCCTCCTTCGCGAAGCCGGAAACATCTACCAAGTCCCCTACTTGAAGACGGACAATCCGACAGAAACGGAAACCCTCGCCGGACGCGCTGAAATTATCATCTCCCTAGGCGCCCCCGTCCCGAAAACTGTCAATCCCGCCGCTAAAATCTACACGGAGAAAACCATCACTCCCGAAGACCTCCTTCGGCGCATCGATGAGCACTACTTGTAAAAAAAACATGGCATCAACAAAAAAGAGATCCACCGCGCTGATGGATTTCTTTTTTGTGCTTGGAGCCAAGATTGTGTGCTTGGCATTTCTGCTCAGGCGCAAGATAGTAATTAGCTGTTAGCTACTAGCTGTTAGTTCTTAGCGTCGCATAGAGATTGGGACCTCAGATGATCAGCCGTCAGATAACTGCTAAACTCTTCTGCTCATGCGCAAGATAGTGATTAGCTGTCAGCTGTTAATTCCGGGCGTCGCACAGAAATTAAGATATCAGATTGTCAGACGGATGTCAGATACTTGCTCGGCTCTTTTCGTCAGGCACAAGATAGTGATTGGCTGTTAGTTAAAACGGTGTCACCTTCGGCAAAAAATACGCCCGAAAGCCGCTACCAATCAAACCTTCCTTATCGGTGGAAAATTTAATTGGTTGCGGCTTCGCCGTATTTATTAAATTGCGCGAAGCGCGTACCGCAATTACCTAACAGCTAGCAGCCAACAACTGATAACTACCTTGCGCCTGACAAAAAAGCCAAGCACTCCCCCTTACGCCAGCCGCCCGTTCTCTATCCGTATCGTTCTCTCGTGCCACGCCGCGAGCGTCGAGCGGTGACCGACACTTAGGACCGCCGTGCCCGGAATTTCCGTCAGCATTTCATAGAGCTTCGCTTCCATATCCTCGTCCATCGCCGATGTCGATTCATCCAGGAAGACCCATTTCGGACGGCGGAGGAAAATACGGACGAAAGCGAGACGTTGCTGCTCGCCCAAAGACAGGACGTGCGACCAATCGGCCTCTTCATCAAGGCGCGGCACCAAATGCGAGAGCCCCGCCGCGGACAAGAGCGGCAAAAGTTCTTCGTCCGACGCGCCCGTCCCCGGATACGCCGCCGCTTCCCGAAGCGTCCCCATCGGCATGTACGGCCGCTGCGGGATGAACATGGAAACAGCAGGCGCAGGCCCCGCGACCTCTCCCGACGCATATGGCCAAAGTCCCGCCAGCGTCCGAAGGAGCGTCGATTTCCCCGCGCCCGACGGTCCCTTCAAATGCACGTGCTCCCCGTCTTTAATCAAAAGATTCACATCCGACAAAAGCGGCGCGCCCGACGGCAGCTTGACGGAAACTCCTGAAAGACGCAGATTCTGCGCCGCGATTACCTTGACCAGCGGCTCTTTTTCCTGCGCCGCCGACAATTCGCGGATGTGCGCGTCAAATGTCAAAAGACGCTCCGCGCACGATTGCCACTCCGCCAGACTCGTGTACACCTCCACGAAATACGACATCGACACCTGCACGCTCCCGAAGCAATTTACAATCTGTATCAGCCCGCCCAGCGATATTTCCTTCAATAAATACCGCGGAAGCGCGACGACGATAGGAAATATGACCGCGACCTGCATGTACCCAGTCGACAGCCACGACAGCTGCTTTTGTTTCTTCACAATCAAATACGTATTCGCCAGCACCAATGCGAAGCGCTTCGAGAGAAGCGAGCGCTCGCTTTTCGCCCCCGCGTAAAAAGCCACGCTCTCCGCCGCCTCGCGCAGCCGCGCCATGCCGAAACGGAAATCCGCTTCCAGCCGCTGCTGCTTGAAATTCAGCCCGACGAGTCGATGCCCGACATAATGTGTCACCCACGTGCCCGCGATCGAGTACACGAGCACCGCCCAGACGAGGTAGCCGCCGACCGTGAATGTTTCCCCGAAAAGCGTAAAGGAAATCGGCCCCGAGAGCGACCAGAGCACAAAGATGAAACAAATGATTGTCGTCACCGCGCGCAAAAGTCCCATCATAAAAGAGAGCGTCTGCGACGTGAATGTGTCAATATCTTCAGAAATTCGCTGGTCCGGATTGTCAGACTCGCGCGAGAACATTTCCATCCGATAATACCGGTCGCCCTCCGTCCATTTCGCCAGATACGCCTCCGTCATCCACCGCCGCCAACGCAGCGACAGCAGCTGCTGCAGATAGCTCGCGTACACGGCAAAGACGATGTACGCAAAGGCAAGCCCCGTGAAAACTAAAAGTCCGTGCCAGAGCGCGTCCGTATCGTAATTTTGCAGCGCCGAATAAAACGAATTGTACCACTCATTGATGAGCAGCGTCATGTACACCGCCGTGACCGTCAGCGCCACAATGACCGCCAAATACAAAAATGCCGACCGCCGCTCTTCGCTTTTCCAGTAGCCTGCGATCAAATGAAACAGATCAACCAAAAAGGCCCGATCCCAAGATCCGCTTTTTCTCATAGAAAACTCCTTTTTTGTGAAACACGTCTTATTATACCATATAATTCTTTACTTACACATCCTTACAAATCCTATAACGATTTACGTATTTATGCGAAAAATCGGGTGTTAATGTTAATCAAAAAGTGATAAAACGGGTGTTTTGCTCCGTTTTATTTTTGACGGATTTTTGACGGGCAAAAATGGCATTTGCAAAAAAGTGCTAAAAATCCACCGTGTACGGACAATGCGAGGACAACAAAAAAGCGCCCATTTATCGGACGCTTTCCTGCTTTAATGTTAATCGTTTTTCTGCTCGCCGTACAGCCGCTCCATGCCGACGCGAGTCACTAGCCATGTACGGCCGGATTTCCGAAACTCGCTTTCGCGGAAGCCGTTTTTGACACGACCCATGCAATTTTGGCAGAGCGCGTTTTGCGTCACGCCCCACCGCTTGGCCGCTTCCGCCGTCGTCATGACTTCGTCGATTGCTCTCATCGCCGCAGTCTCCATGCCAAATATGCGCCCGCAATGCCACCTGTAATCAATGCACGGATAACTTCTCCTGCAAAGCTGAACGTGGTGCATCCTAGCCCAAACGCAATCATCATGATGATGTCACAAATTTTCATTTCCTTTCCTCCTGTTTTCTGTGATATAATACAGGCACGAGAGGGCTTTCGCCCTCTTTCCTGTGGCTCTCTCATCGTTTTTGCTTTTTGCGTGGCTTGCGATGTGAGGGCTTCTTTTGTGTGACCGTCCATGTCAGCCATAAGCCACACAATTCTAACGCCGTTGAGATTAACCAGCGTATCCACTCGCTCATTATATCATATGGGAGGGCATGGATGTGCTTAGCTTTTTCGTCAGGCGCAAGATCGTGATTCGTCGCCGGCTGTCAGCTTTTAGGCAAAAGCGAAACCTGCAACTACTCCCTGCTCACTGCTCACTGTTTTCCGGCTTTCCCTCAATTCTGCCGGCAAAAAGTTTCACTCCCAAAACGCCGCAAAAGAAAAAGAGGCGCCGGCCCGCCTCTCAATTCTCCATTCTGCCCTTACAAATACACATCAGTCGCGCCGGCGCCGCCGCTTCTCTCGTCGGCGGTACGGAATTCTTTTACATAGCGCTGCGTCGCCAAGTACTCCTGCACGCCGCGGCGAAGAGCGCCTGTTCCTTTCCCGTGCACGATTCGCACGGCGCTAAGACCGGAAAGCAGCGCGTCATTCAGGAAACGATCAATTTCCGGGATCGCTTCATCCACAGTACAGCCGATGATATTGAGACTGTCATGAATCTCGCGAACCGTAGGCGTCTGATGATCACTCTTTGTTCTTACTGTCGTCATCACGGATTTCTTCTTCGGAATTTCTTTTTTGAGCGGTGTGAAGCAGTGGGAAACCGTCGTGGTGACGACCATACCGCCGCAATTGGCCGTGATTTTTTTACCGGACACCGCTTCCACGCGCCCGACGGTGTCCAAATTATCGATATAAACGAAATCCCCGACGTGAATGGCCGACGCCTCCAGCGGCTCCCGGTCGCTTCCTTTTTTCGGCACAAAAATTTCCTCGATTGCCTTCCGCGTCGTATTGACTTCAGCCGTGAGAGTTTGCTTGTCCAAATCGGCCGCCTGTTTCTTCAAATTTTTAATAATCGTCTCGGCTTGGATGCGCAGCTCGCGCTTCATCTCCTCCGCTTCTTCGCGCGCCTTCTCAAAAATGGCGTGCTTTTTTTCTTGGATGAAACGATCCGCCTCGGATAGATCCCGATGCAGCGCTTCGGCTTCCTTCACTTTTTCCGTCAACAGTTCCCGTTCTTTTTGCACCTCGGCGAGTTCGCGATTGAGATCCGCCATGAGCGTGTCCATTTCGTGCAGGGGCGACGCCTGTTTCAAGGCTTCCGCCCGCTCCAAAATCCCATCCGGCAGGCCGAAACGACGGCAAATATTAAAGGCGTTACTGTTTCCGGCCATCCCGGTGATGAGGCGATACGTCGGCGCGAGCGTCTTTTCGTCAAATTCGACAAACGCGTTTTCAATCCCGTCCGTCTCATACGCCAATTTCTTCATTTCGGAAAAATGGGACGTGATCACGGCCGGGATATTCTTTTTCGCCAAAAATTCCGTAACGGCCTCGGCAAGCGCCGCGCCTTCGACGGGATCCGTGCCGCTGCCCAGCTCATCCAAGAGCACGAGGTCATATTTCCCCGCCTTCCGGATAAATGCTGCCAGCTGCGTGATGTAGCCGGAAAATGTCGACAGATTGTCCATGATGCTCTGTTCATCGCCGATGACCGCGTAAATGTGGCGATACACGGGGAGGCACGTGCCCTCGGCGGCCGGGATGAAAAGGCCGGCCTGATTCATGAGCGCGAGAAGCCCCAGCGTCTTCATGGCAATCGTCTTGCCGCCCGCATTCGATCCGGTAATAATGAGCTGCCGCCAGTCTTTTCCGAGCGTCATCGTAAGCGGCACGGCCGTCTTGGAATCCAGCAGCGGATGGCGCGCACTTTTGAGCTCGGCGGCTTTCCCCGCTCCGGCACGGATCCCGTCCATGGAAACGGCGAGTTCGGCGCGCGCAAAAATCAGCTCCGTCATCGTCGCCAGCTTGCAACTCTCCCGGATATTTTGCGTTTCCTTTTGCACGGATTTCGTGAGCGCGCGGAGAATCTCTGCGATTTCCTGCTTCTCCTCCGCTTCGAGCTCCGCCAAATCATTATTCAGCTCGACGGACGCCATCGGCTCCATGAAAAGCGTCTGCCCCGTCTGCGAACGGTCGTGGACGATGCCGCCGAATTTGTAGCGATATTCCGCTTTGACGGGCATGACGAAACGACCGTTCCGCTGCGTGATGATCGTGTCGCGGAAGAAATCGGCTTGGTCTTTATCCGCCAAAAGACGTTCAAAGGTACGACGGATCTGCGCGCGCTTCGCGGCTTTGTCTTGGCGGATGCGCAAGAGGCGCGGCGACGCATTGTCCGCTATCTCTCCATGGTCGGAAAAAACGCGGCGGATTTCGAAAATGAGCGCGCCCTCCGGGTGGATGAGCCGCGTGATTTCCGCCAGCACCGGATAGATTTCTTCTCGCGGCGGCGCGAAAAATTGCGCCATTTTTTCATACGTTTCCAAAGACGCCGCCAAATCCGAAAATTCCTGCGGCATAAGGACGACATCTTTTTCCGCTTTTTCCAACATTTCGCGCAAATCGTGCGTCTCCCCGAGCGGCGTCGTGATTTCCGCCTGCAGCACGCCCACGGCCTCCTCCGTCTCCGTCAAAAGCCGCGCGACGACTTCGGGGTACACGGACGGCCGCCACGACATCGCGCGCTCTTTGGCAAGCGTCGAGACGGCAAAATCCGCCAGCCGTTTCCGTATTTCCGTAAATTCCAATATCTCTAAAATATCCGAATTCATCAAAGAACTCCTCTGAAAAAATGTCCGCGCGTCACGCCGGAGGACAGCCCCTTCTCCGCACGCCCGGAAAGCGCCGCGGTAAAAGAGGAAACGAGTGCTCCCACGTCCTCCTCGCCCCCGCGGACATCGATCACGAACCGGGACGCGCCGGCGCGGGAAAGTTTCTCCATGAAGGGGCGCATATCGAGACAGGCGCTGTTCAAAACATGCATATGGCAAGCCTCGTCGGTGCGGAGGGGAAACAAACGCCCGCCGCCGTCGCGAAGGGCATAGCGGCCATGCTCGCAAGGCGCCGGGCAGCGATCCTTGCACGCGCCGCCGCCCAAAACGGCGTTCACCGCGCAATATTCGGAGACCATGAGCGCCGTCCGCCCGTACACACAGACGTCGACGGGAAAGGGCGCCGCCTCCGCCATACGGCGAATTTGCGAGAGCGTCAGCTCCTGCGAGAGAAACGCCGATGAAAATCCCCATTCCCACACCGTGCGAAGCGCTTCCGCATTGAAAAGATTCAGCCCCGCGCCGCCGATGAGCGCGACGCCGTCCGGCACGTCTTGTACCCAATCCATCTGCCCCACGCGCTCGATTTCCATCGCATCGGGTAAAAAGGCCGCCTGCGCCAAGAAGCGTTTTTTCTCCACATCCGCCCGGCTCTCCCGCACGACGCGATGCGAAGCAAAAATGACGGGAAGTCCTTTTTTGCGCCCCGCCGAAAGCACCGCTTCATACGCCGAGAGCGGAATCAGTCTGTGTGAAAACGATTCTCCGCCGAAAATCACCCCGGCTCCCGCCAAAAATGCCGCTTCGGCTTGCTCGGCGTCGTCCGTCCGTACCAAAAGCCGCGTCGTAACATGTTTCTCCACTCGCTTTCGGAAGGTCGCGGAAACGGGTGGCGGCGCCGGTCTTTTCGTTTCAAAATCTTCGCGGCGTTTCCGCATCATCTCGTCACAAACCTCACGCCGCAGCCGATTCACGATACTCATCGGCACAAGACAGCCCGCGTTTTCGATTTCCATCGTATCCGCCGAAAAAATGGTATTGCCGAGACGGGAAAGTGCGCCTGCGATGTCGGCCTCCCCCGTCGGCTCCTTTCTCGCAAATTCCGCCGGAAAGTCTGAGACGGCTTTTACCGTATGCCCCGCCGCATCCGTCGCCGTCAGGCAAAACGGCTCGTCCGCCCGCGCGAAAAAGGCAAACGAAAGCGGCACGCGGCGCGAAAACGATTTCAGCCCGAACGTTTCCTTTTTCGGCTGCATCACCCAAAAGACGTCCCCGCCCGCAAGCGCCGGTGTCTCCGTCTTGACCGAAATTTGCCCGTTCTTTTCTTTCCGAAGCGCCAAAGCATCCGCAAAAGCGAGCGTCTCGGCGTCCGTCACATACGACACGCCGGATACCGTTTCCAAATCCGGACGAAACGAAGGCGCAAAGGAGAAACGGTGAGGTGTGACGCGCGCGGCGACACCCGCCGGAATGCCGCGATTGCCCGGCGCATACTTCGTCCGCATCGCGCCGGAAATGCATCGATCCTGATACCCGTGCGTGTAGCCGCGATAAAATTCCGCCTGCATCGTCCGAAGGCGCGCCTCCGTGTCGCAAGTCTCCCCGCGCGCCAAAGCGTCCAGCGCCTGCCGATACGCTGAAATGACTGCATAGACATACGCCGGCTCTTTCATACGCCCCTCGACTTTAAGCGACACGACGCCCGTTTCCGAAAGCGCGGCCAATCGATCAATCGACAGCATATCTTGGAGCGATAAAAGCGGCTCGGCGTGCGTCTTCCCCACGGGCCGCCCCGCCTCGTCGACCAAAGTATACGGCATCCGGCACGGCTGCGCGCACGCCCCGCGATTGCCGCTCCGCCCGCCGATAAAGGAACTCATGAGACACTGCCCGGAGTAACACACGCAAAGCGCCCCGTGCACGAAAACTTCGATTTCCGTTTCCGTCCCATGCGCTATGGATGAAATTTCCGCAAGCGAAAGCTCCCGCGAGAGCACGACGCGCGAAAATCCGAGCGAGGAGAGGAAACGGACGCCCGCCGCATCCGACACCGTCATCTGCGTGCTCGCGTGAAGAGGCACATGCGGAATCCGCTCCCGCGCCAGTCTCGCCACGCCCGGATCCTGCACCAAGAGCCCATCCGGCGCAAGCGTCCCCAAGAAATCCAGATACGCTGAGAGCGCCGGTATTTCCTCATCGGAGATCAAGGTATTCAGCGTCACATACACGGCGACGCCGAGTGCATGACAAAGCGCCACGGCCTCCGCCATTTCTTCATTGGAAAAATTCCCCGCGAAACGCCGCGCGCTGAACTGTTTCCCGCCCAGATACACCGCATCCGCTCCGGCGGAAAGCGCCGCCCAAAGCCCCGCAGGCGACCCCGCCGGTGCCAAAAGCTCCATGTCTCTTCCTCCTTTTTCGTTTGTGACATTATAGCATATGATAGGAGGGATGAGAGTTGAGAATTGAGAGTTGAGGAGCCGAGCTTTCTGCTTATTTCTTTTGGTGGCGTTTGCGATGAAAACTTTTCTGCTGATAGCGATGAGGGGCATGGCTTGATTCTTGCTTTACTTTTGCGGCACGCGCAAGATAGTTATCAGAAGTTAGCTGTTAGCTTTTAGAAACAAGCGGTACGCGCTTCGCGCGATTTAATAAATGCGGCCGCAGGCCGCCACCTGTCAAGCCCTCTTTTGAAAGAGGGTGGCCCGAAGGGCCGGGAGATAGACGGCACTATGTGAGAGAAACGTTTTTGTCAAAGGCCGCCACCGGTCAAGCCCTCTTTATCGGAAGAAAGTGCCGCGAAGCGCCGGATGATAAGGCGCCGAAGGCGTTATAAAAATCGTCGCCGCAAGGCGACACCGCTTTCAACTAAAAACTAACAGCTAAAAACTAACAGCTAAAAACTAACAACTATCTTGCGTCTGACAAAAAAGCCGAGCACCTCAAATTCCCACCAAAAAAAGCACCCCGCAAGGAGTGCTTCCCTTTCCCCTCTCATTCCGCCGACAGATACAGCGGATAGAGCGGCTGACCGCCCTCGTAGATTTCAAATTCCGCATCCGGAGCGATATCCGCCAGTTCTTCGACGAGCGCCTCCGCCGCCTCTCGCGTGAGACCTTCGCCGTAGTAGAGCGAGACGACTTCCGTTTCCTCCGTCACGATTTCCGCAAGAAGCCATTTCGCACAGTCTTTGAAATCAGGCGTCGCGATGATGTCGTGGCCGCGGCTGATGCCGAGATAATCATTCGTGTGAATGACCACGTTTCCAATCGTCGTATCGCGGACCGCCGTCGTGACCTGGCCGGTCGTGACCGTTGCCAACGCTTCCGTCATGGCCGCTTCGTTTTCCTCGCCCGTCTTCTCGGCACAGAACGCCATCGCCGCCGCCAGCCCTTCCATCGCATTTGTGGACGGGACAATTGTGATCGTCTCGCCCATGAGTTTCTTGATTTGCTTGGCCGCCAGAATGATATTTTTATTGTTCGGCAAAATGATGTATTTCTCGTAATGCCCGTGCTTGATCACGTCCGAAAGTTCTTGGACGGACGGATTCATCGTCTGCCCGCCGGAGAGGACGTCGGCGCCGAGATTTTGGAAAATATCCATCCAGCCGTCGCCGGACACGACGGAGAGAATGCCGAGCGGTTTCTTGGAAACGGTCTCCTGCTGCTCTTTATTCTGCTCAAATTGGTCAATCATATTATCACATTTGATGTCGTGGAGCGTCCCCCAATCGGCCGCCATATCGAGGACGTGACCGGGGCGCTGCGAATGGATGTGTACGCGGACGAGATTGTCCCCTTCGGCGATGACCATTGATTCGCCCCACGCGTTCAGACGTTTCCGGATTTCCTTTCCTTTCAGCTTGCACGGCGAGAGCACAAATTGCGTGCAATACGGAAATTCAATCGAAAACGCTTCGCCCTTCGCTTCCATTTTGGAGAAAAGCGGCGTGACATTTTCGACTTCGATATCTTCGTTCTTCCCGGTGAGCCCATTCAGGCAACCGACAAGGAAATAAACGAGACCTTGGCCGCCGGCATCGACGACATTCGCCTGTTTCAAAATGGGCAGCTGCTCGGGCGTCAGCGCCAAGGCTTCTTCGCCCGCCGCAATGCACGCTTCGAGGACGCGCGAGAAATCGGACTCCGTGCGGACGACTTCCCGCGTGCCGCGCGCGAGACCTCTGGCGACGGAAAGAATCGTCCCTTCGACCGGCTGCGACACGGCGCGATAGGCATAGAGAATGCCGTATTGGAAAGCCTTCCCCATCTGCGAGCAGCTCGCCGTCCGTTTCCCGCGAAGACCCCGGCTGAGTCCGTGAATAATCTGCGAGAGGATGACGCCGGAATTTCCACGCGCGCCCATGATGGCGCCCGTCGCGGCTTTTTCCGCCAAAATCCCGATATTTTCACTCCCGTCTTCCTCGGCAATCATGCTGTACATCGAGCGAAGAGTATTGAGCATATTGCTCCCCGTATCGCCGTCGGGCACGGGAAATACATTCAGCCGATTGATGATTTCATATTTCTTTTCAAACATCTGATAGGCGCCTACCAGCATATTTTTGAAAGCCTGTCCGTCGATTGTCGTATACATCCTGCGCCCTCCCGTCATTTTGCCCGTTCAAAAATCGCGCCGACCAATCCCGGTCCCAGATACGCCGCCAGGACGGAATTGGCCGTAGAAAGCGTGATCGGGACATCCGGAAACTCCGCTCTTACCAGCTCCATAAAATCGCGCCCGCCCTCTTCATTCACGACATGGACAATGCCGATACGCTTGAGCGGCGCGTTTTCCTTCAAATAATTCAAAATGACGGAAAATCCCTTCTTCTGCGTGCGCACTTTTTCCAGCGCATCCACCGCGTCATCGTCCGTCAGATAAATAATCGGCTTGATCTTCAAAATACTGCCGATGAATCCCGTCGCCCGACCGATACGCCCGCCGCGCCGAAGATACTCAATCGTATCCAGCATGACGCAAGTCCGCATCCTAGACGCCGCATCCTGCAAATTGGCGGCAATCTCCTCGAAGCAAAGCCCCTCTTCGATCCATTCCAGCGCATCCTCGATGAGCTGCACCATCCCGATTGCCGTCGTGCGCGAATTCACAGCGACGATATTCTCCCGTCCCGACTGCCGCACAGCCAACTGCGCCCCGCCATACGTCCCACTGACCGCCGGCGTGATACAAAGCACCAAAATGGGATCGGCGGCGGGTATTTCCGCAAACACCTTCAGCCAATCGCCCGTCGACGGCTGGCTCGTCGTCAAATTCTGTTTCTCCCGCTCGCAATACTCGATCACCTGCTCGACCGAGACCTCACTCTCCGCGCGATACTCCCCCTCATACGAAATCGTGAGCGGCACCACATGCACATTCGGATGCGCACGCAAAAACTCCGGGGAAAGCACCGCCGTACTGTCGCTGACAATATGAATCATCGCTACCTCTCCTTATTCTGTTTTCTTCTTCTCTTCCTCAAATTCCGCCAACATCGCCCGATAATCATCCTCATCGTACCCATTGGCCGCCAAAATATACTCCTTGAGCTTCTTTCGCTCGCACGCCACATTCATCGCCTGCAACTCAAAAGGATCCAAGGAAATCCGCGCCAGCATCTCGCCGGAAGCAGAAAATCCGCAGATTCCCTCCCCCACGAGATCCAAGAGCGGCTGCCGACGGACATCCACGCAAAAAGTCCGAAGAAACTTCTCGCCCTCCGCCGTCATCCGGTCGCGCATCTTCACATACTCCTTCGCCTTCGCGGTCGGAATGCGAAACCCGTCGACCATCGTAAACAAATTGTCATTCTTTTTCATGGAAACCTCTATTCGTTTCGTCTGATTTATATCGATTGCAAGAAACGCTATCTGTCTGATGAATATAAATACAGAAATATTATACCATTTCCCCGCCGGTTTGCCAAAGAAACGAAAGCGCGGACGGGGATTTGCGTGGTTGGTAGCGGTCGAAACGTCAAATGGCTGCTCAGCTTTTCTGCTCACGCGCAAGATAGCTGTTAGTTGTCAGCTGTTGGCTGTTAGCTGTTAGCTGTTAGCTGTTAGCCAAAACCGGTGCGCGCTCCGCGCGATTAAAAATGCGGCCGCAGGCCGCCACCGGTCAAGCCCTCTTTTGAAAGAGGGGGTCGCGAAGCGACGGGAGATAGACGGCACTATGTGAGAAAAAAGCTTTTCATCACAGCCGCCTCCGCTTTCCCTCCATTCTATCAGCAGAAAGCGCCTCATCACAAATGCCGCCAAAAGCAAAACACGAATCAGCCCGGCCCCTCAATACTCAATACTCCATCCTGCCCTTTTCCCCACACAAAAGAGGCAGCTCCGAAAAGCCTGCCTCTTTTGCTGTCGTTTTCGACATTGGAGAAGTGCGGAAGCGCCGAAATGATTGAACCGGCGCTTCCTATATGAAAACCCGGAGCGGGATTCGCGCCGACGATTATCTCGCCGACGGCATGACCTGATCCGACATTTCCATCTTGGAAAGAATGGTGGCAATCTGCCGCTTCATCTGCTCATTGTCTGCGCGAAGAGCCGCAATCTCTTGCCGCTGTGATGCAAGCTCTTGCCGCTGTGATGCAATCTCTTGGCGTTGCGACGCAATTTCCTGCTGCTGCGCCACAATGAGTGCCTCATGTCTTGCGTCCGTCGCCTCCAGCGCATCCACACGCGCGACCAGCTCCACCGCATGGCGATAGACGCCGCCGTTTTTACCGCGCTGTCCCAGCTTGAAGGAAACGCCCGCATTCATCATCGGATCCCCGTTTCCGACCGTGCTGCTGAAAGAAACCGTCGTGTCCGCATTCGGCTTGAAAAAAGCACCGAGTGCGCCCGCATTCGCATTCTTGTAATGACCGTAGCCGACCGCGAAACTCCACTTATCATCCGGATCAAATCCCTCCGGACGAAGCGCAGCCAGAGCCGCCGCTCCCGCCCCGACTTTGTTGATATCATTCGTGAGCTGCTCGGTCCGATGATTCATATCCTGCAAGGCATCATACACCGTGCCGCCCGTCACAAGACCCTCATTCCCCGCTTCGACCTTTCCGTCCTTCTTGACGGCAAGCCCATTGTCATTCACCGTGAGATCGGTCGCATCATATTTCACGGAAATTTCATTGCTGTCGGAAATCCCGATGGTTTTATCATCGCCTTTATAAATGACGCCGCTCCCTTCGATGGCGATGCTGAAAGCATCCTCTCCCTTTCCATTCGTAAAATGCAATTTCCCGGTGGACGAATCGTAGCTGCCACCCGTGACCATCGCATTGTAGACCGTCTGCCCCGTCACAATCCCGATGCTATCCTTTGTGACCGTCCCGTCCGTTTTGACGGAAATCACATTCGTATCCGAGATGCTGATGGTTTTGTTGTCACCCGTATACGTCGCACCACCGCCGCCGCTCGTCCCCACTTTGATTTTGAAAGCCGTGCCGCCGTTATTCGTGAGCACCGTGACAATCCCCTCACTATCGGGCGTATACGTCGTGTACGTCGTAGTCGTCGTCTGACTTTCGCCCTCACCGCTCGTCGTCGTCACGGCCTGCGCATCGACCAGTTGCCCATACGTCGCCGCATCGGTATCCTTGATACCGTCTGCGACATAGGTAATCCTCCGACGATTTTCTTCGAACGGCAATCCCATCCAAGTTTGCTTCGCATTTCCTACGGCAACCGTATTCTCTTCATCCGCAATTGAATTATATCCAATAGCAACTGCCTCATTAACATCCTCCTTCGTTCCGGAATAGGAGCCAATAGCCACTGAATATTTACCATAAACATATGCAGCATACCCCAGTGCCACCGTATTGCTAGCGCTTACATGGCCCCCGATAGCTATTGAACACTGAGACTTATCTTCTACCGTTCCTAAAAGAGCTAAACTTGATCCTGAGCCCTTCCCGACGCTACCCCTTATTGCCATTGAGCCAATAGAAAGTGTATCCTCACTACTCCCACCATCCACACTCCCAGCAATTGCAATCGATTCTGGTGATAAAGCCACTGTCCCATATCCGATTGCTGCAAAAGCGCCATTCTCCGTCTTCGATCCCACTCCGATTGCCAGTCCCTCATTTGCCACCGCATTATGTCCGATAGCAATCCCACCTTCAGATGTTGCACCACACCCGATTGCAATGGAAGAATGTTCCTCAGGACGCATAGCTTTAGTATCATCCGCTCTCGCCCCATATCCAATCGCTATACCTCGGTCCGAATATGCCCCGGCTCCTACAGCTATCGCAGTATAGTATGCGGCTGTCGTGCCACTCCCGATGGCCGTCCCACTATCTCCTGCCGACGCACCATACCCGACCGCCGTTGCAGTAAAGACTTTGTCACCCACAGTCATACTTCCAGTCACACTGGCACCCGAGCCGACAGCCGTCCCGCCGTCCTTAGCCGACGCGTTGTCCCCGACCGCCGTTGAGTTGGCCGAAGTTCCATCCGTCGCTTCAGCTCCATTCTCATTGGCCTTTTCCGTACCGCTCACTGCCGTCGCCGCATGAATTGCCGTCGGCAAGACCGCCAACCCCGACGCGAGCATCAGCGCCGTTAAAAGCGCCCATTTTTTATTCTGATTCCGATTCATACAAACTTCTCCTTTTATTCCAAAATCAATATCACCACCGACTCCGATCCCCCTCCAAATTCCTCAAAGAAGGCTTCACGAAGCAATACGTGCGCCATTATAAACGCCCCCCTATTTTGTCAAGTGTTTTTTATCGAAATTTTTCAATTTTACTTATCGAAAATTTTTATAACGGTTCCAAATTTTTCAATGTACAAAGAATTTTCCGCCCATCTCCCACGTGCAAAGAATCGAATGAAAACGAATTGCTCGTCTTGCATTCTAAACGATACTGCTTCTGTTATGCCTCTGCGAGGCATTCTATCTTCCGCCCCTACGGGGCACTGGCAACCGTCCACCGGAAGGTTGCCTTCAAAAGAAGGCTAAGCAGGAACGCGCTTCGCGCGATTAAATAAATGCGGCCGCAGGCCGCTACAAGTCAAGCCCTCTTTTGAAAGAGGGTGGCCCAAAGGGCCGGGAGATAGACGGCACTATGTGCAAGAAAAGCTTTTCATCACAGCCGCTTCCGCTTTCCCTAAATTCTATCAGCAGAAAGTTTTATACCACAAATGCCGCCAAGAGCAAAACACAAATCAGTCAAGCCCCTCAATACTCAATTCTGCCCTTTACAATCAGCCACAAAAAAAGACGGCCGGAGCCGCCTTTCTGTTTCCGTTTCCTTTAGTACCCCGCCGCGTTGGCAATGACGAGGCGCTGGATTTGGTTTGTTCCTTCGTAAATCTGCATGACCTTTGCGTCACGCATATATTTTTCGTTCGGATTTTCCCGCGAATACCCGTTGCTGCCCATGACTTGGACGGCCGTCGTCGAGACTTCCATCGCCACGTCGGACGCAAAGCATTTCGACATCGCAGAGAATTTCGATGCTTCCGGATTCTTTTCCATTTGCATCACGCACGCCTTGTGGACGAGCGCGCGCGCCGCTTCCGTTTTCATGACCATATCCGCGATCATTTCCTGCACCATCTGGAAACTGGCAATCTTCGCGCCGAATTGTTTCCGCTGGTGCGCGTAGCGAATTGCGGATTCCGTCGCCGCCTGCGCAATTCCGACGGACAGCGCGCCCACGACCGGACGCGACAGCTCCAGTGTCTGCATCGCCAGACGGAAACCCATGCCCTCACGGCCGACGCGGCACGATTCCGGCACAAAGCAATCGTCGAAAATGAGCTCCGACGTCGTCGATGCGCGGATACCCATCTTGTCTTCTTCTTTTCCGACCGAGAAGCCCGGCGTCTTCGCGTCCACGAGGAACACCGTCAGCCCGCGCACGCCGCCGCCTTCGCGCACATTGGCGAAAAGCGTGATCTTATCGGCAATCGGGCCGTTTGTGATGAAACATTTCGTCCCATTGATGACATACCCGCCGTCGACTTTCTTTGCGCGGCAGGAAACAGAGCCCGCATCGGAACCGGCGGACGGCTCTGTCAGGGCGAATGCCGCCATCCCGCCTTCGGCAAGGCAGCCGAAAAATTCTTTCTTCTGTTCATCGGACGCGCCGAGCAGAATCGGATACGACGCGAGCGAATTGGCCGAGCACACCGTCGCCGTCCCCGCGCAGGCCCGCCCGAGTTCTTCCACGATGAGCGCCGTCGTCAAAAGGTCGAGCCCCGCCCCGCCAAGCTCCGCGGGACAGGACAGCTGCGTGAAGCCCGATTGTTTCAAAATGGAAAGCAAGGTGTCATCTATGCCGCCCTTTTTATCCATATCGAGCGCCCGCGGAATGATTTCCTTCTCCGAAATCTCCCGCGCGAGCGCCACCAGCTCTTTTTGTTCACCCGTCAATGCAAAATCCATTTGTCCCCTCCGAAATTAAAATTGATTTTCCTTGCCGCTATTATACAAGGAAACGGCGCTCGGTACAAATCGGAAAATGAAATTGTGATATAATGAATCGAAAGTGATGATCGGGCGATGAACTTTTGCGTCAGGTAAAACAGTTAGAAGTTAGGAATTAGCAGTGAGCAGTTATTAAAAGCGGAAACAGCGGCCTCCGCTTTTCCTCCATTCTGACAGCAGAAAGCGCCTCACCACAAACGCCGCCAAAACAAAACACGAATCAGCCACGCCCCTCAATTCTCAATTCTGTCCTTTCCCCTCAATTCTCAATTCTGCTTTTAATCCGAAAGGAATGATTGCAACATGTTACGTCTCGTTTCCTATACGCATCGCGGCCTCCCGCAGTGGGGCATTCTCTCCGAAGAGGGGGCGGCCGTCATTTCCGCTTACGATTTGGAAGAAGTCTATTCCGTTTTCCTCGGCGGCACGCTCGCCGAATTCATTGAAACGGGCGAGGAAGGACTTTTGAATCTGGCGCAGGCGCTTTCGCAGAATGAAAAAGAAGCGGAAGTTTCCTTCGTCCCGCTTGCCGATATTGAAATCGGTGTCCCGTTTTGGCCGCGTCGCAATATTTTCTGCGTCGGCAAAAATTACAAGGAGCATGTCCGCGAATTTGAAAAGGACGAGAAGGCGAAAGACCCCGACGATCCGATTTTCTTCACGAAAGCGACGACGGCCGTCATCGGCCCCGAAGAGGCCATCGATTCGCATCCGGATGTGACGCGCGAAGTCGATTACGAAGGTGAGCTCGCCGTGATTATCGGCAAGCAGGGGACGGACATCGCGCCCGAAGACGCCGCGGATTATATTTACGGCTACACGATTCTGAACGACGTGACCGCGCGCGATCTCCAGAAGAAACACGCGCAATGGTTTCTGGGAAAATCGCTCGACACTTTCTGCCCCATCGGTCCCTTCGTCCTCGTCGGCGCCCGCACGGAGCCTTTCACGCTCTACACGCGTGTGAATGGAAATCTGCGCCAGGAAGGAAATACGGAGGACCTCATTTTTTCCGTTCCGAAACTCATCTCGGTGCTCTCGAAAGGCATGACGCTCCTTCCGGGCGACGTCATTGCGACGGGCACGCCCAAAGGCGTCGGTATGGGGCAAAATCCGCCGGCATTTCTGCAAAAGGGAGATGTGGTGGAGATTACGATTGACGCCATCGGGACATTACGAAATACGGTGAAATAGGCGCTGTGTGTCTCGTGGCCATCGAGATGTCTGATGATTGCTCGGCTTTTTCGTTCTGATGATTACTCGGCTTTTTCGTCAGGCGCAAGATAGTTGCTAGTTGTTAGCTGTTAGTTTTTAGTTGAAAGCGGTGTCGCCTTTGGCGACGATTTTTTAAAAATAAGGCGGCCTTGCGGCCGCCTTTTCTGCGTCAGTCTGCAGAAGAGGGTTGATAGGTAGTGCCTCCGCCGCATTTTAATAATCGCGCGAAGCACCGGATGATGGGCCGCCGAAGGCGTTATAAAAATCGTCGCCGCAAGGCGACACCGCT
>CAVEFO010000018.1:0-32065 GCA_963615055.1 Lachnospiraceae bacterium | reverse complement strand
CCCGGCCCAATATCGGCTCAAGCTCATGGCTAAATAAAATTAGCGAGACAGTAAAAGTGTCTCGCTAACAAAGTCTAACTTTTGGGGGTCACAACATTCACGATCACCTTTTTTTATCAAATTAAATCTCTTTTTTCTGAGTCTTGAATACACTAAAATCATTTCTGTCTTTGGTTGCAATTTATTGAATGATGTCACTGTATTTTGCGACTTTGTTTTTGACTCCCAACAAATTTCTCCAACGAAAGACGACTCTCCAAATATTTCATTCAATATTTTTCGAATATTGTAATTTTCATTGTAATCAATCGATATAAAAATAACCCCGTCCTCCGTCAGCAAATCTCTTGCCAATTTCAGACGCGGGTAGATCATATTCAGCCAGTCCGTGTGGAAGCGGCCGTTTGTTTCCGTATTTCTCACCATGCGGTTGCCGGCCTCGTCGAATTGGCCGCTTTCCGCGAGATAGTCTTCCGTGCTTTGGGAAAAATCGTCATCGTAAATGAAATCGCTCCCCGTATTGTACGGCGGATCGATGTAGATCATTTTCACTTGGCCGAGATAATTTTCGCGCAAAAGCTTCAGGACGTCGAGATTGTCGCCCTCGATGTAGAGATTTTCCGTCGTATCGAAATTGACGCTCTCTTCCCGGCAGGGGCGGAGCGTCTGCGTCGTCGGCGTATTCGCCAGATCCATCGCCGCCCTCTTGTCCGGCCACGTGAAGCGATAGCGCTCCTCTGGTCCTTCGACGACGGCCGTGGCGATCTCTTGCGCCAAGATGTCCTTATCAATGGCGCGCACGACCCGCCCCTCCGCGTCCGTCGTCTCCGTGATTGCATTCGGGAAAAGAGCGACAAGCGCTCTGAATTTCTCATCGGCAAGATTCGCCGTCTGCATAGCCAGATTTTCCATTGTATCTTCCTCCTTTATTCTCTCAAGTATTTTCCTTCGGCTCGGATGATGCGCCCAAGCGTTCCCATTCGGCCCGGGCGGCTTTGATGGTTTCCACCAAGCGGTATTTCCGGTGCGGCTGACATTCGGCGCGCGCTTGTCTCTCCAAGTGTTTGATTTCTTTTTCCAGTTTCTTTCGTCGCGCGTCTTGCGCAATCCGTTCTTCGAGTGTCTTTCCCCGCGTTTCGGCGATCCCGCCGATCTCGGCGACGATGTGTTCCCAGAGGGCATCCGTCGTCGTCCCGCGGAGGGAAAGCGGCCAAGTGTCCGTCTTTTTCCGCTCGGTTGCCAGCCATGTCGTGTGGTAGACGGCGAGGCGGCTTTCGGCACCGTAGGTGAGGACGCAGACGATCCGCTGCGGGATGGCGGCCGGGATGGCGGCGATGGCTTTTTCGTCCGGATTGGGCGTTTTGAGCAGGATTTGCAAGACGAAAATGCTTTGGCTTTGGGGATTGTCCGCGCGGATCTCATTCACGAGAATCATCTTCGATACGGCGGCATCGATTTTGGCGCGCACGGCTGGCGCCAAGGGGCAGGTCTCATACAGCGCTTTTTTGGGCAGGCGACGAAAAATTTCCGTCGATTTCGGCAGTCCGAGCATGGTACACCTCAGCGAATGACCAAAAAACAAATCAATTCAAAATCATCGAGGCCTTTTATTGTGTTTCGCAAAAAACTGATGGCGCTGCCGGACAGGAAAGCTTCGTTGTCGCTTTTTTCTTTCACGTCGATGATGGAGGCGATGGCGCCGCATAAGAGTTTCGAATATTTCTCCATTTTCTTCCCGTCGCGCGTCTCTCGGTTGAAGGGGCGGCAGACGCTTTCTATCGGCTCTGATTTCCCTTTACAGAGGTAGCGCGCGGTATCGAGCATTTGTTTCGGGGAGAGGTGATCGCAATGTATTCCGCCGTCGTCTCGAATGTAGACCATGTAAAAAGGATGCAGGCGATTTTTGTGATCGATATTCACGCCGTCGGATCGGTTTTTCAGGACGTAGATCACGCCGGGCGGTGTGTCTTCGGTTCTTGGCACGACGGCATGGAGGCCGAAGGGTGCTCGGTCGATATCGGGATGTTGTTTCGCGTATTCCAGAAGGTCAAGTCGGAATTCATTGAGGCCGAGGTCGACGATGGAGATGCCTGTCGTCATGTCTTCCATATCGACGACTTCATCTTGCAGGCGCTTGAGTTGCTCTTTTCGGTAGGCGAGCTCTGTCTTTTCTTCGGGGCTCAAAAGATTGTCGTCGGCGGTGGCTGTCATATTGACGATTTTCATGCGGCTTTCGACTTTGGCTTTCAAATCGATGTATTCATCCAGTGTCACGTCCGGCCAGAAATTCACGAGCTGCACGACTTTGTTTCGGCTGCCGATGCGGTCGATGCGGCCGAAGCGCTGGATAATCCGGACGGGATTCCAATGGATATCGTAATTGACGAGATAATCGCAATCTTGCAAATTTTGTCCTTCGGAAATGCAATCGGTCGCAATCAGAATATCAATGTCCTTTTTATCGTGTGGCATCAAAAGGGCTTTGTCTTTGGAAATCGGCGAAAAGCAGGTGAGGACGGTATTGAAATCGGCGGGAAGGTCCGGGCAGGTGGTGCGGCCGTCCACGGTGCCGGTGATCATGCCGGTCTCAAGGCCGTAGCGTTTTTTCACATGGATGGAAATGTGCCGATAGAGGTAATCGGCGGTATCGGCAAAGGCGGTAAAAATGAGCAGTTTCCTGTTTCCTTCATTGATGGGGTGCTCGATTTTTTCGTCGATGACAAAGAGAAGTTTTTGCAGCTTGGCATCGTGCTCGGGCGTAATGACGCGGACGCGCTCAATTAGGTACGATAAAATTTCGGCGTCGTACTTAAGTTTTTGTTTCCAAGACAGATAATCCATATCGGCCAGATTGATTTGGACTTTCTTTCCGAAGCTGTACGATTCGTCGCCGTCTTGGTCGTCGGCATCCCATTCTTCGATGGGAGAGGCGAGTGTCTCAAAAGCGCCGATCCCGGTTTTCCGCTCGTAATTCTCAATCGTCTCAATCGTCTTTTCGATGGTTTTGTGGATGCGCTGCAGGGAGAGGGAAAAGGAATAGACGGAGCTTTCCATCCGTTTCATCAAATTGATCGCCATGAGGCGCCGGATGCCTTGCTCGCGATTGGCCTGGGTGAAGCCGATATTCACGGTATTGTCCCGATAGAGTTCCTCGTATTCCTCTTTTTTTCTGTCCAAGATAAATTCCGACGGGGTGTAAATCGCAAGAGAAAGACTTGTGAGTGCTTTGAAAATTTCATTGTAATTGATGGCGTCTTCCAAATTCGTCAAATGCGGTCGGTGGGAAATCGGGGTAAGGCGCGTCGGGAAGGTGCCGATGTCCGCCATGTCGTAATATTTCTGAATGTGTTTCCGTGAGCGGGCAATGGTCACGCTGTCCAAAAGTTCAAAGAAATCAAAGCTGAGCTTGCCGAGGAGATTCGCCGTCGTGCGTTCTTCCGGTTCCTGCTTACTCCATGCGGTGAAAGCGGTCTGCGCGTTTCTGAAAATATCATCCACGGAGCGGGTCGTGTGGAGTTTTTCGTCCATGGACGCGACGTAGCCTTCGTAGGAAAGGGCCAGCTGGTTTTTCAAATCATTGAAACGATTGTTGACGGGTGTGGCAGAGAGCATGAGGACTTTCGTTTTGACGCCGGCGCGAATGACTTTTTTCATCAAAAGGCTGTAGCGATTGTCTTTGCCGTCGTCTTCGTTATCGGTCGTCTTGCCGCCGTTTCTGAAATTGTGCGATTCGTCAATCACGACGAGATCGTAGTTTCCCCAATTCAAACGGCCGAGCTCCAGTCCGTTTGACGTGCCGCGCATTCGATTGAGATCGGTGTGGTAGAGCACGTCGTAGCGGAGGCGGTCGGCGGCGATGGGATTATTCAGATAATTGTCTTTGTAGGTGTTCCAGTTTCCGGCCAATTTCTTGGGACAGAGGACGAGGACGGATTTATTGCGATTTTCGTAATATTTGATGACGGCAAGCGCGGTGAATGTTTTGCCGAGGCCCACGCTGTCGGCCAAAATGCAGCCGTTGTATTTCTCCAATTTATTGATGATGGCCAGCGCCGCATCTTTTTGGAAATGGTACAGTTTCCCCCATATCTTGCTCGACTTGAAGCCGGTCGCTTCGTTGGGCAGGACGTCTTCCGATATGTCTTCGAGAAATTCATTGAAAATATTGTACAGTGTGACGAAATAAATGAATTCGGGGGCGTTTTCATTGTAAGCGGCGGTGATGCCGTCGATGACTTCTTCGGTGACGGTCTGGAGAATTTTTTCGTCATCCCAAATTTCACTGAAATCATCCAATAATTTCTTGGCAAGCGATGCATTTTTTACAATGGTCGTGGCAATGGCATTTCCTTTTTCACAGCCGAGCGTCACGGTCGTGAAATCCGCAATCGGAGTGTAGCCGACATCATCGACGACGATTCCGCCTTGTATCGACTTGTCGCTGATATTGGACTTGAAGGTGACTTTTTGGCGAATCCAGTCCGCACATTCTTTCGCAATGGCTTTTTGCGTCAATTCGTTCCGCAGCTTGATCTCAAATTCTGTCCCGTACAAATTTCTTTCGCGTGCCAGCCGCGGGATGTAGAATTCCCTTTTTTCTTTCTTCGCCTTTTCTTTGACGAAGGTCGGCGAGGTGAAAATGAAACGCAATTCATCGATTTCGGAGAGTTGCGCTTTCAGTTCTTGAAAGGCGTAAATGGAAAAGCAAGCCGCCGCGACGGAAAGTTTGCTGCCTTTCTTGATTTCTTCGGAAATATCGTCTTTCAAAGTCTTTGTCACGTTGTCGATAATCTCCAAGTTCTTCGCCTCCCTGTAACATATTTTGGGTTTTCACCGCTTCGCCGAACCATTTTCCGGAACACATTTGATATTTGTGACATTTCTCTATATAACAAATTTTAATCATTATACCATTTCTGTCAGAATCATACCATTCTGAGCCGTCATGCGCCCGTTTCCTTTTTTGATCGGTTAGGAGAAAACAGCGGAAAATCTTTCGTTTTCGAGTAAAGCGTTTTCCCTTGCTTTACTTTTTCAAGAAATACGATATACTAAAAGGAGAGGAGGGGAATGTTTTGATTTCTTATGACGGGCTTTTCCGAAAATTGCGGGAGAAAGGATTGTCGCGGACGGCTTTGGCGAAAAAAGCGGGGATTTCGTCTCGCACGATGGCGAAAATCGGGCGCGGGGAAAAAATCGCGGACGCCGTGCTTTTGAAAATGGCCGATTTTTTGGCGTGCGATCCGAAAGAGTTGTATCAAGAGCGCCCGGACAATATTCTGCTCAAAAGGCTCCGAGAGGAAAGGCGGATACGGCTGTCCGGCGGTTTGTATCACGAGCTGCAGATCCGCATGACGTATAATTCCAATCATATCGAGGGCAGTCGCCTCAGCGAAGAGCAGACGCGATTGATTTTTGAGACGAGCACGGTCGATGTCGGGGAAGGGATTCCGGTCGATGACATTATCGAGACGGTGAATCATTTCCGCGCTATCGATTATGTCATCGATCACGCAGAAGCGCCGCTGACGGAAAAATTCATCAAAGAATTGCACCGCATTTTGAAGCAGGGGACAAAAGCTTCTTCTTTGGAATGGTTTGCGGTCGGAGAGTACAAAAAGCGTCCCAATGTCGTCGGCGGTCGGGAAACGGCGAAGCCGCAGGAGGTTCACGCGCGGATGGCGGCGCTTCTTTCGGCGTACGAGACGACAGATTCTGTTTCTGTCGAGGATGTAATTTGTTTCCACTACGAATTGGAATGTATTCATCCGTTTCAAGACGGAAACGGTCGCGTCGGCCGCCTGATCGCGCTCAAAGAATGTCTGCGACATAATATCGTCCCGTTTTTGATAGAGGATTCCAAGAAATTCTTCTACTATCGCGGCCTGGCAGAATGGGAAACGGAAAAAGGCTACCTGATAGACACCTGCCTCGACGGACAGGATACTTTCAAAAAACTCATGGCGATGTTTGGTGTATAGCGGGGAGCCGTCTTCCGTCTTCCGTCTTCCGTTATCCGTTGTCCGTTTACCGTTATCCGTTCCTAACATCCCATGGAGCACTAAGTATCTCACGCACGGTCCACGGTCCACGGTTCACGGTTTACGGACAGCAGGTCAATGAGCGCCAAAAGCGGAGCCGGTATCTGACGTCTGAATCTCTATGCGCCGACCAAAACGAACAGCCAACAGCTAGCAGCTAATAACTAATAACTATCTTGCGCTTGCCGAAAAGGCCGCGTATCTCTTAGCCCTCTTCCGGAGGCGACCGTCCACCGGAAGGTCGCCTCCGGAAGAAGGTTTAACGGGCGACATTTTGACGGGTTCGACATTTACGATAATATACATGATTATCCTTCTTTTTCTCAGAGATGGAAGGAGCGTGCGGTATAATGGGGAGCAGAGGTTCTTTTCTTGAAAGTGGTGGCTTCAGTGCACCGGCAAAATGGCATACCGTTGATTATGTCGACGGGATCAAAGTATTAGCGCCCAAAAATCCTAAAGCAAGCATGAATTTACCGGAAAGGTCAAACACTCCTGGGACAAGCTATGTGCTGTACAGAAAAAATGGCGATTTCGATCAGCTTCGCGTTTTCAAAGCAGATCGTACGCCATTGCTTGATATCGATTATGGAACACACAGAGGGGAAAAGACTCTTCATGTACATTACTTTTTCAATGGTAAACGAGCAAAACAGGATGAGATTATTTTCCTAAAAAAAGGTCATCCACTTTATGAAAAATATAAGAATTTATTCAGAGGAGCCATCTTATGAAAGGAATCAATTTGGTTGAGCTATACGATTTCTTGTCCAATGGTCATGAGTTGGAAATTTGGTATCAAAATAATGAATTTTCCCTGGAGCCTTATTGGGATGGGACTCATTCCGGCTTTGGAATCTGGGATGTGACCCATGGGGGAAAACTCATTGCAAAAGTCATCAATAACGAAGCCGATGATACGGCGGCCATCGACAGCTTATTGCAAATCGCTTGCTTCGACGGAAAAAGTTTTATGGAAGTGGAAAAGGATATTACTGTAGAGACGATATGGTAAACTCCGGTTACGCCGAAAGGAAGCGCAATGTCCGGCTATTTCGGGAATATCACAAGAAATATCCGGCATACGGCTATCGTCGTCTTAATGTCAAAATCCGCGAGGATACGGGGATTATTATTTCCGATGTGTATGCGCACAAGTGCTGCCAACTCGCCGGGATCAAAGCGGTGGGATGGGATAAGACAGAATTGAGAATTTAGGTTTAACTTTTTGGGGGTCGGTGCAACATTCTCGGCTCTTTTCTTTTGCGGCGTTTGCGGTGAAATTTTTTTTGCTGACAGAATTCGGGGCAGGTGTCACTCCGCGACATTTTCGCATTCGCGTCCCATCATCCGGCCCTTCGGGCCACCTTCCTCCGATAAGGAAGGCTAGCATGTGGCGGCCTTCGGCCCGGCCTTCGGCCGCATTTTTAAATGTCGCGCGAAGCGCGTTCCTGAACTGCTAATTGCTAACTTTTTACGTCTCACGCTAAAAAAAAGCACCCTCACATTGCAGTGAGAATGCTTTTTGTTTCTTGTGCTAAGCAGTGATGAACATTACATCATGCCGCCCATACCGCCCATGCCGCCGGCGGGCATTTGCGGCGCGGCTGGTTTGTCTTCCGGCGCGTCGCCGACGATCGCTTCCGTCGTGAGGACGAGAGCGGCGATGGAGGCGGCGTTTTGGAGAGCCGTACGGGTAACTTTGGCCGGATCGACGATACCGGCTTTGATCATGTCTTCATAGGTATCCGTCGCTGCGTTGTAGCCGATGCCTTTGCCGGCTTCTTTCACTTTGGACGCGACGATGGAGCCTTCGGTGCCGGCGTTGTCCGCGATCTGACGGACCGGCGCTTCGATGGCGTGACGGACGAGATTGATGCCGGTCATGACGTCGCCTTCGGCTTTGAGAGCGTCCAGCTTGGACTGGATATCGATGAGCGCGGTGCCGCCGCCGGAAACGATGCCTTCTTCCACGGCTGCGCGCGTCGCATTGAGAGCGTCTTCGATGCGGAGGCGCTTATCTTTCATTTCCACTTCCGTCGCGGCGCCGACTTCGATGACGGCCACGCCACCGCCGAGTTTCGCCAGACGTTCCTGCAATTTATCTTTGTCGAACTGCGAGGACGTCTCCGCGAGCTGGCTCTTGATTTCGCCGACGCGAGCGCGGATGGCGTCTTTTCTTTCTTCCGCTTGTTTGTCGCTGACGATGATGGTCGTATTGTCTTTCGTGATGCGAATCTGGTGCGCCGTGCCGAGATCTTCGACCGTCGCCGTTTCCAGTTTCCGGCCCATATCCTGGCTAATCACCTGGCCGCCCGTCAGAATCGCGATATCCTGCAGCATGGCTTTGCGGCGATCGCCGAAGCCCGGTGCTTTGACGGCCGCACATTTGAACGTGCCGCGCAGACGATTGACGACCAGCGTCGCGAGCGCTTCGCCCTCGACATCTTCGGCGATGATGAGGAGCTCTTTGCCCGACTGTACAATCTTTTCCAGAAGCGGGAGAATATCCTGCAGCACATTGATTTTCTTATCCGTGATGAGGATGAAAGGATCCGTCATGACACATTCCATCTTATCCGGATCGGAGACCATGTACGGGCTGAGGTAGCCGCGGTCAAATTGCATCCCTTCCGTAAATTTCAAGCGCGTTTCCATCGTCTTGGAATCTTCGACATTGATGATGCCGTCCTTGCCGACCTTTTCCATCGCGTCCGCAATGAGGCCGCCGATTTTCGGATCTGCCGCGGAAATGGACGCGACCTGCGCAATGTCGTCGCGGGTGGAAACGGGAACTGCCATCGCTTTGATTTCTTCGACCAAGGTGGCGACCGCCTGCTCGATGCCCTTCTTGAGGACCATCGGATTCGCGCCGGCTGCGACATTTCTCATCCCTTCGTGAATCATGGACTGCGCGAGGAGCGTCGCCGTCGTCGTGCCGTCACCGGCCACGTCGTTCGTCTTCGTCGCGACTTCTTTCACCAGCTGCGCGCCCATATTTTCAAACGGATCTTTGAGCTCGATTTCGCGGGCGATAGAAACGCCGTCATTTACGATGTTCGGCGCGCCGAAGTGCTTATCGAGGACCACATTGCGGCCTTTCGGTCCGAGGGTAATTTTGACCGCATTCGCCAGCTGATCGACACCGCGAAGCAGCGCCGCGCGGGCTTCTTCATTGTATAAAACTTTTTTTGCCATGGTATATCACTCCTTTAGATTATTTACCGAAAACGGCGAGGATGTCTCGCTCCGAAATGAGAAGGAAATTTTTGCCGTCCTCCTCGATATCCGTGCCCGAATATTTGGCGAAGAGCACTTCATCGCCGACAGCCACTTCGAGCGGAAGGCGCTTTCCGTCATCGGTGAGTTTCCCTGTGCCGACAGCAATCACGACGCCCTTCTGCGATTTTTTCTGTGCTGTATCCGGCAGCAGAATGCCGCCCTTTGTCTTCGTTTCTTCTTCTTTGACTTCGATCAATACCCGATCTGCCAATGGTTTTAACATAGTTGCAATCCTCCTTTGAAAAATTATTAGCACTCACTCTCTGCGAGTGCTAATTCATGTTTCCATTATACAAACATTTTTTCAAAATGCAAGAGGGATTTTTTTAGGAAACTAGATTTTTTGAAATCATTTTGAAATGAGCCGATGCGACGAAAATGACAAAAAACAATTTCGTCGGCGAGAAATTTTTGGGAAAATATTATCGATCACCATTCTATTTTCTAATTCTGTTTTCCTTTTTCGGTAGTATTTTTTATTTCTGTCGAAGATCTAAAGGCTTTATCGGTGTTTCCTCGTTAAATTTCTCTTGACAACTGATAGGGGGGGGAGTGGTAGAATTATTACGGATGACATAAATTCGGGTTTGTTTTATAAAAGATGTGCGGGATGGGAGAAAGCGAATGGATGAGATTGCGGTTTTGATTCCTTGTTACAACGAAGCGCAGACGATTGCAAAAGTCGTGACGGATTGGAGACAGGCTTTGCCGGAAGCGGTGGTGTATGTGTATGACAACAATTCCACGGACGGCACGGCGGAGATTGCCGAAGCGGCAGGTGCCATCGTGCGGTATGAATACAAGCAAGGGAAGGGAAATGTCATTCGTCGTATGTTTCGCGAAATTGATGCTAACGCGTATCTTTTGGTCGACGGCGATGATACGTATCCGGCGGAATACGGGCGCGAGATGGTGGATCTTGTGATTTTGAAACAGGCGGACATGGTCATCGGGGATCGATTGTCGTCGACATATTTTGAAGAAAACAAACGACCGTTTCACAATTTCGGAAATTCGCTGGTGCGTGCGTCCATCAATTTTTTATTCCGGACGGACATCCGCGATATCATGACGGGCTTTCGTGCGTTTAGTTTCCAATTCGTGAAATCGTTTCCGGTGCTGTCGAGGGGATTTGAAATTGAGACAGAGATGAGCATCCATGCCGTCGATAAAAATATGCAGGTAGAAAACGTGGTGATCGGCTACCGGGATCGGCCGGCGGGAAGCGAGTCAAAATTGAATACGTATGTGGATGGTGCCAAAGTTTTGCGGACTATTTTTCGGCTGTATCGAAATTACAAACCGCTGGCGTTTTTCGGAAGCGCGGCGGCCGTCTTGGCGTTTCTGGCCGTCGCCTTTGCCGTGCCAGTCTTTTGGACGTATTGGGAGACGGGTCTGGTTCCGAATTTCCCGACGCTCATTGTCTGCGGCTTCACGATGCTGGCAGCTATTTCATCTCTTTTTGCGGGGTTGCAATTGCAAAATTCCGTTTTGAAAAATAGGCAGGATTTTGAGATGCGCCTCTTGGCGATTGAGGCAGAAAAGAAAATGCTGCTGAAAGGAGAGAGGTAATGATGAATTGGGTTAAGAATCATATTTGGGCAGAATTGGTTCTCATCTTGTATTGGTGCGCGTATTTGTCGAAATCGGACGCCTACACCGCACCGTATCTTTTGGTGGGCTTGTTGGCTTTATATTTTGCTGTCGTGCGCTCACGTTTCGGGGATGAGGAAATGATGGGGAAATCAGAAACGCGCGTGACGGATGGATATGCGTTTTTGCTGGCGAGTATGGTGGTGTCGGCGAATTATAGAATATTTGTGGGAGCGGATGACGGCGGATTTTTGGCGGCTTTGGCAGTCGGTCGTTTTGCGGCATATCAAGGAATCGCAGAAGCGCTCTTACTCTGGGGTATCGGATTTTGGCTGTTTAAAGAAATTCTGATTGGCGTGGCACGGCTGGACGGAATCAAATCAAAAGAAGAGGGCTTGAAGCATCCGAAGAGGATGTTTTGGATTTGTTGGGGCGTGTTGGTGGCGGTGTACGCATTGGTTTTATTCGGCTCTCAGTATCCGGGAGAACTGAATCCGGATTCCATTTCGCAGATGACACAGTTATTGACACATTCTTATTCCAATCATCATCCGTATTATCACACGCAAATCATTCACGCCATTATTGCCGTCGGATTGAAAATTTTCGGGGAAATTAATCAAGCGGTGGCCTTGTATAGTGCTTTTTCGATTTTTGTTATGTCTTTCTTTTTTTTATATGTCGTTGAGACGGTGTATACTTGCACGCAAAATTTTAAAATAGCATTTGCGGTTTTCCTTTTTTATCTCGTGATGCCGTTTCATTTGATATATAGCATGACGATGTGGAAAGATGTATTTTTCGGAGCGGCGGTGACTTGTTTTGTGATGTCGTGTTATCGGTGTTTACAATCTGTCGGAAACGGAAAACAGAATTGGATAATCTTGCTGTTGTCGTCTTTGGGAATGGGGCTTTTGAGAAGCAACGGCTGGATTGTTTTTTTCATCAGCACGATTGCATTCATCGCGCTGTTTCGGAAAACATATAAGAAAATGATTTTTTTATTCGTTGCAGTTTTGCTGTCGACGTTTATCTTAAAGCATCCGGTTTTAAGCTATTTGCAAGTCACGCAGCCGGATACGATTGAGTCACTGTCGATTCCGGCGCAGCAAATAGCTCGTGTGGTGGCAGACGGAAAGAAGCTGACGGAAGGCCAGAAGGAAATTATAAATAAAATCATTGACATAGAGCAGATTCCGAAGGAATACAAAGATTTTATTTCTGACCCGGTTAAACATCTGGTCAGACAAAAGGGCAATCAGGAATATTTGCGGCGACATCCGATAGAATTTTTGAAGTTGTATGGGCAGTTGGGATTGCGATATCCGCATAAATATATCAAGGCTTGGATCGATCAGACGCGAGGGTATTGGAACGGCGGATATTCCTATTGGCGCTGGACGACCGAAGTGGAGAAGAATAATTTGGGAATCAAGCGGACGGTGAAAAGTCGTTTTTTGGATAAAGCGCTGAAAAAATATTTGACAATTTGGCAGAGCTCTCCTTTCTTGCAACTTTTCTTAAGTATCGGTGTTTATGTCTGGGGAATTTTGATTCTTTCCTATCGTGCATGGATGCGGAGAAATAAAAGAATATTGTTCGTGATGATTCCATTTTTGGCTGTTATTGCGACACTACTCATTGCGACGCCTGTATTTGCGGAATTTCGATATGCGTATGCCCTCTTTTGCGGATTCCCGTTTCTGTTGGCGGTAGCATTTACTAAAAATCCGAAAGAAGATAGGCAAGAGAATGCGGGAGCGGGAAAGGAGGATCTTGGCACGAAGATTGAAAGGGCTTGAAGGGCTTGAAGGGCTTGAAGGGCTTGAAGGGCTTGGTGTACATAGCGGTGCCGGCTGTGAAGGGCTTGACCTTGTGTGAGCGCTTTGGCTTTTCATGCGATGTGAGAAACGGTAAACGGTAAACGGTAAACGGTAAACGGCGAACGGAAAACGGATGGCGGCGATTTCGTTTCCATTCGCAAAAACTATGCCCAAATTTCGCGCTCTATGATATAATGAGAAAAACATAGGGGAGATTTCTCTCCGGTTTGGAAGGATGGTGCGGAAATGATTAGTTACAAAAATATTCTCGTCCCGTACGATGGGTCGGCTCACGCGAAGAAAGCACTTTCGCAGGCGATTGATTTGGCGACGGCGGCCGGGGCGAAGCTCCATGTGGCCAGCGTCTGCAATATCGTGGCCGTGATGAGCAATTTCGATCAGGTCTCCATTGCGGAGGGGTATCTCAATGCGGAGCTTTCGGAGGATTTGGAAGCGCAGTGCCGTCAGGATTTGGCGGATGCGGAAGCCATGATTCCGGAGGGTGTCGAGAAGGAATTGCGTTACGAAGTCGGGTCTCCGGGACCGGTGCTGCTGCAGATTGCCGAGGATATCGGAAGCGATCTCATTGTCATGGGCAGCCGGGGGCTGGGACCGCTCAAGGGGATTTTCATGGGATCGGTATCGAGCTATATCGTCAGTCGCTCGAATTGCCCGGTTTTGATCGTGAAATAAGAAACGCGGACGGCGCCCGATTTTCGCCTTGTGCGTTTTCGGTTTGAAATGGATTCGGAAATAGGGGTCGCTTTCGGGCGGCTCCTTTTTTATAGCAGAAATGCGGATGGGATGAACATTTTGTCCGCCGATTGTTTGCCAGAAACGGTTTTTTGGTAAGGAGGCCGATATGGAGCATCGGAAATGGCTGCAGGAGGAGGCAAAGGCGTGGGAGCGTGAAGGGCTCATCGATGAGAGTGTCGCGCGCACGCTTCGCCTTCGGTATCGCACGGCGCCCATACGGTTTTCCGTCAAAAAGCCGCTTTTTTTTGTGGCGGCGGTCGGGATTTTGGCCGGCATTTTCTTTTTGTGCGCTTCGTTTTGGAATGAGATTTCGCAGGATCGCCGTTTCTTCTTGGCGCTGGTACCGCTCGTGTTTTCGTGGCTGGCGATTGCGGGCTTGATAGCGGCGGACCATGATCGCGGGCCGAAAAAGAAAAAAACGGTGAAAGGAAATGCCGTTTCTTCGGCGGAAGACGGTGCGGCGAGTACGGTGGAGCCTGCGGACATTTCGCCGTGGCGGCTGCCCGATGATATTCGCGAGACGATTGGCGCTTTGCACGGAGGAATCGCGTGCGTCGCGCTGTGGCTCATTCACGACACGTATCGGCTGGACGTGGATTTGTATCTTTGGGCGAGCGTCTTTGCGGCGGCGCTCCTCGTTTTGTCGTATGTCACGCGGTCGGCGGCCTTGTCGCTTGTCGCGGTATTGCTTTCGGTGTACGCGGCTTGGAACGGCGCGGCGGAATCTTGGCCGGGGGCTGTGGCGTGGGGAATTTTGGCGCTGTCGCTTCCGCAGCTCTTTTTCTTAATCGCGCAGAATCGAGAGACGACGTCGATTCTTTACGCATGGGGATGGACGGCGGTCGCGCTCCTTTTGACGCACGCGACGGGCATGGAAATAATGTGGCAGGCGATTTTTTTGACGGTGGCGGCTTCGCTCACTTGGCTCGTCGGCGCGGGGCAAAAACGCGAGAGCTGGATTGGGGAGGCACTTTGCTTTTTGGGTGCTGTCTTCACAATTTTGGCGCTGTTTGTCGATTCGGTGTCATTTACGTGGCGGGCGCCTTCGGGAAATATTCTCCTGTGGGCGCTCTTGGCGGCGTTTCTGGCGGCGGACGCCCTGCTGATTCGAAAAACGCTGGCGAAAAAAGAGTGGACGGCGTCACTGGCAGGGATTTCACCTTTCGTTGCTGCCGTTTCGGCGCTGATTGCGGTTTTCTGGGACGCGTCCGGCGTTTCCTCCGGCATCATCGTCTCACTCTACGCACTTTGGCTGGCGTCGATGACGATTCTATCCGGGATTCAAGTCGGGAAGAAACGGCGTCTCATCGTCGGGCTTGTGATTTTGGCATCGACGGGTCTCGTCCGGATGCTGGATTCGACGCTCACGCTCACGCAAAGGGGTTTATATTTCCTGGCGCTCGGAGCGATTGCGATTTTCATTTTGTTTGCGATTGAGGCGGCGGCGCGGCGCGCTTTGTCTCGGCATGGAGATCCGACGGAGGAAACGGTGGAAACGGAGGAGGAAGATCATGAATAAGATAGCAAAGTACCTCGTCCTTTTGGCCGTGGGCGTCGCGGAAATCACGGGCCTTGTCTGGATGCGCGGCGCGTATAAGACGACGCTGGCCGAAGGGGTCGTCTATGAAACGCCCGTTCAAATCGATGTAGCGAAGAATGATTTGGAAAGCGGCTGTATTTTTCTGGATAATCCCATTGACGAAGCGGCATGGGCGGGCGACAGCATCGCGGAAGTGGGAGAAGCGGTCCGGCTCATTATCGCGAAAGATAAAGAGAAAGGGACGCTCAATGTCCTCCACGCGCAGCGCGATATTCCGCGGGGAGACTACATCACCGTGCGCGTGACGGAGGCGGATGAGGATACCATTCATTTCGTGTGGCCGGCCGATCGAATCTATATTGCTGGTGTCGAGAAAAAGAAACAAATAGTCGAAGAACTCACCCGCCGCGTCCCGATTCGCGACTACATCACCGATAAAGTCGTGTCTCATCTGGAAAACGAACTCATGGCGACGATTCGGATCAAGGACGGGAAGACGGTCTATGAGGATATCAAAATGAACGGACGGGATGTGGAGAGTTAGCAGTTAGCAGTGAGTAGTGAGTAGTTAGCAGTTGTCGTGCGAAGATTTGTTGTCGTATGCGGTGATGTGAGGCTAAATCGTGAAAGAAAGTGTTGTCGCGGATAAAAGTAAGGCTTTTTCATTACGGATTATCAAGTTGTATCAATATCTTGAAGCGGAAAAGCGAGAATACGTGATGGCCAAGCAGATTTTGGCAAGCGGCACGAGTATCGGAGCTAATATCAGAGAGGCGCTTCACGCACAGAGTCGGAAAGATTTTTTTGCGAAGATGTATGCTTCTTATAAGGAGGCTAACGAGACGGCGTATTGGCTGGAATTATTGCATGAGAGCGAATATATTGAAGAAGAGGCATTTGAAAGCATATACGGGGATTGCAAGGAACTCATCAAGATGCTGACGGCCATCACGAAAGCATCCAAAGTTTCTGAACGGAAGAGGAATTGAAAAAGAAAGGGGGAAACAGTTAGTCGCGCAACTGCTCATTGCGCACTGCTAACTGCTAACTATGAAGAAACTTTTGACTATTGCCGGTTCGGATTCTTCCGGGGGTGCCGGGATTCAGGCGGATCTCAAGACGTTTGCGTCTTTGGGGACGTATGGGATGAGCTGCATTTGTGCCGTGACGGCGCAGAATACGCGGGGCGTCAGCGGGATTTTCGATGTTTCGACGGAGATGATCGCCGCACAGCTGGCCGCCGTGTATGAAGACGTCCCGCCCGATGCCGTGAAGACCGGGATGCTCTCGACACCGGCCATCACGGAGACCGTCGCCGATTTTTTGGCGGCGCATCCGATTGGCCCGCTCGTCATCGATCCCGTCATGGTCGCGACGTCGGGCGATGTCCTGCTGGCGCCGGAAGCGATTGCAATCTATAAAAAGAAATTGATTCCGCTCGCGACCGTTATCACGCCGAATCTGCCCGAGGCGGAAGTACTCTCCGGGATAAAAGTAGAAACAGAAACAGATATGAAAAAAGCCGGCGAGATTTTGCTGGCTATGGGACCGGCGGCCGTTCTCATCAAGGGCGGACACCGAGAAGACCTCACGGCGACGGATTTCCTTTGTACAAAAGACGGATGCCGGGCGTACCGCGCCGAAGCCGTCCGGACGGGAAATACGCATGGCACCGGCTGTACGCTTTCGTCAGGCATTGCGGCGTTTCTGGCAAAGGGTTATGCGGTGGAAGAGGCTGTTTCCGAAGCGAAACGCTATATCACGGGAGCCATTCGCGCCGCTGTGACGGACAGCGTGGGCAGCGGGCACGGACCGGTGCATCATTTTTGGAATTATGGACAAGATTGGGGGCGGATTCCGTGAATCATTTCTTTGCGTATCTCGCCAGGATGCGCTACATCAAGCGCTGGGGTCTCATGCGAAGCGCCATTCCGGAAAACGACGCGGAGCACACGATGCAGACGGCGGCCATTGCCCATGCGCTCGCTCTCATCCGAAAGGAAATCTTCGGAAAGGATTGCGATCCGGACCATGCGGCGGCGCTGGCGCTTTATCACGACGCGAGCGAAGTTTTCACCGGTGATATGCCGACGCCCGTCAAATATTTCGATGATACCCTTCGGGATGCGTATGGAAAAATCGAAACCATGGCGCGGCAGGAACTTTTGGAAACCCTTCCCGAAGAGCTTCGGGGCGTGTATCGTCCTTACGTCATTTGCCCCGAGGAGGATCCTCTCTGGCCGCTTGCCAAAGCCGCCGATACCCTCTCGGCCTATCTCAAATGTGTGGAGGAAGAAGCGGCCGGAAACGGAGAATTTTCCGACGCCGCGCAAACGATCGAGGCGAAACTTCGTGCGAAAAACATGCCGGAAGTCAATTGGTTTTTGGCGCACTTTGCCGAAAGTTTCCGCCTGACGCTGGATGAGATGAAAGTGAATCCATAAAAAGGAAGCCGTCCTTGCATGGGCAGTGACGGCTTTTTGATTGCATAAATATTTGACAGAAATGCATAAATATGCTATCATGCGTTCAATTATTTCAGAAACGGGTGTAGAGGAATGCGGACGTTTACAAGACGTATCGTGCAAGAATTTCACTCCGGGTTTCCTTTGTCTATCAGAAAAGGAGAGAAAGTATGCAGAAGAAAAATCTTTGGAAAGTCGCGGCGTGTGCGGTAGCCCTCGCCGGTATGGCGTTCTTTGCCGGCTGCGGCGGGGGAGATGAGAAGAAAGCGGCAGGAGAGGCGCCCAAGGGGCAAGTCCTTTCTCAAATTAAGCAAAAGGGGAAAATTGTCGTCGGGACGGCGCCCGGCTATCCGCCTTATGAATTTTGGGATGCGAGTGCCGCAGAAAAGCAGGTGATCGGCATCGATGTGGAGATTGCCAAGAAATTGGCCGAAAAGCTCGGCGTGAAATTGGAAATCCAAGACATGACTTTCCAAGCACTGCTCTCTTCTTTGGTCGGCGGTAAGATTGATATCGCCATTGCCGGGATCAATCCGACGGATGAGCGTCGAAAGACGATGGATTTCTCCGATGAATACCTGCCCACCGAGCAGCGGCTGATCATCAGGAAAGCCGATGCGGACAAATACAAAACGTTGGACGATTTCACCGGCAAAGCCATCGGCGTCCAAAAATCTTCGACGCAGGAGCACGTCGCGCAGACGGAGATCAAAGATGCGAAAGTCGTTTCTCTCACCAAAGTGCCGGACGCCATTCTGGAGCTTAAAGAAGGGAAAGTGGACGGCGTCATCGCGGAAGGCATCGGCGGCCTTCAGTACCTCGTTTACAATGACGATCTCATGTTCACCGATATTCATTTCAAAAATGCAAAGAAATCGTCTGCTGCGGCACTGGCCAAAGGAAACGAAGATTTGCTGAAAATCGTCAATGAAGTGCTGAAAGAAAATACGGAAAACGGAAATATTGAGAAATGGAAAGATGAATACGTCCAAAAATCCGTAGAAAACGCAAAGTAAGCGAATGACTGTCAGTGAATGGAATTGACGGCAGTTCTTATATTTCAAAAAATATTTCTCGAAAGGAGATAAACAGAATGCAAAAGAAAAATTTGTGGAAAGTCGCGGCGTGTGCGGTGGCGGTTGCAGGGATGGCTCTCTTTGCCGGTTGCGGCGGGGGCGACGAGAAGAAAGCGGCAGCGGCCGATGCGCCGAAAGGGAAAATTTTGTCCCAGATTAAAGAGCGCGGCAAGCTCGTCGTCGGCACGGCGTCCGGCTTCCCGCCCTATGAATTTATCGACACATCGAAATCCGAAAAGACGGTCGTCGGCATCGATATCGCGCTCGCGCAGAAAATTGCGGACAAGATCGGCGTGAAGCTCGAAGTCCAGGATATGAATTTCTCGGCGATTCTCTCCTCGCTCGCGGCAAATAAAGTCGACATCGCGCTCTCCGGCATCACGCCGACCGATGAACGCAAGAAGACCGTCGATTTCTCCGACGTGTATCTGAATGACCAAAATATCATTCTCATCCGCAAAGAAGACGAAGGGAAATACAAGAGTCTCTCCGATTTCTACGGCAAAAAGATTGCCGTCCAGAAATCCACGCAGCAAGAGCAGCTCGCGAAGGATCATCTGAAAGACGCGCAAGTCACCGCGCTCGACAAAGTCGCCAATGCACTGATGGAGCTGGAACAGGGTAAAGTCGACGGCGTCCCGGCGCAGAAAGTCGTCTCGGCGCAGTACCTCATCACCCATCCGGCCATCGCAGATTCCGGCGTCATCTTCGAAGGCACCGACAGCACCAGCGCCGTCGCTCTTCCGAAAGGAAACGAGGATCTCCTGAAGATCATCAATGAAGTCATCGCGGAAAGCAAAAAAACCGGCGATTTCGAAAAATGGACGCAGGAATACGCAGCGCTTGCCGTGGCGAATGCGCAGAAATAAGACGGAAACGGAAAAGCATCTCTTCGGAGGTGCTTTTTTTGTTTTTTCGCCAGCCGGAAGATCACTGTCAGCGGTCAGCGGCCGGACTTCAAAGAAAAGGGGTGCGGCTTTGTTTTTTACAAAAATTCTTGCCGGAGAGCACCGATATTGGTGATACCCTTACGTCTGAAGAAAAAAGCCGAAAAATTATTTGCTGCTTTACTTTCCGCATCCTTACTCCCATCGCTCATAAAAAAAGAAGAGAAATCAATCCGCGAAAAGCGGAGAGAGTTCTCTTCTTTTTAATACCGCACTTCCATGAGGCACAGGCCGTTGGCCGGCGCCGTAAAGCCCGCAAGGCTTCGATTGCGCATTTCCAAAATTTGCGGGATACCAGACACGTCACGTTTTCCTTCTCCCACTTCGACGAGAGTTCCGACCATGATGCGGATCATGCTTTGCAAAAATCCGTTTCCGTGGAAATCGAGGATGAGTTCGCCGTTTTTTTCGGATATTTGAATCTCTCGCACGGTGCGAACCGCAGATTTTTTCATGCGTTTATTGCCGCAAAAGGATGTGAAGTCATGCGTGCCTTTCAAGTCTTTCGCTGCGCGGCGCATGGCGTCTGTGTCGAGTGGCTCTCCCAACTGCCACACATAGCGGCGTGAGAAGACATCTTTGAGGCTACCGGTGCGGATGCGGTAGCGATACCATTTTTCTTTTGCCGCAAAACGGCTGTGGAACCGATCGGGGACGACATGCATTGATGATACGGCGATGTCATCCGGAAGAAGACGATTCCAGGATTCTTCCAGTTCTTCGGGCGGAAGCACCGCCGAAAGATGCACGTCGGCGCATTGGCCCCGCGCATGTACGCCGGCATCTGTCCGCCCTGCTCCTATCACTTGTGCGGTTTCGCCCGTCAGCTCACGGAGCGTCGTTTCCAATTTCCCTTGGATCGTCGCATCCGTCCTTGTCTGTCGCTGCCAACCTTCGTAGCGCGTGCCGTCATAGGCGACACAAAATGCGTAGTGCATCAGAAATCACCCCGCGCGGTCAGTGGGTACGTCCGCTCCGAAGCTGTTGCCGATGCAGGCAATCTTTTTTTCTTGTGATTCATTTTGGATTTCCTCCGTATCTCTGCAATTGAAGACGTCCTATTGTCGTGTATTTTTTTGTTTCCGATGTTGCGCATACGATACCACAAAGAGAAAAAATTGGAAAGAGTGTGCGGCCAGGGTGGCCGTGTTTCACATGAAACGGAGATCGGCCGGTCGAGCAGGAAAATTTGGCAAATGAAATCTTATCGCAGTTGTGCTATTATATAGAAAACAGTGTCGGGGAAATTTTGTTTTTTTTAGGAGGAGGTTTCGTATGCAGATCCATATTATTCGCCATCCGCTTGTCGCTCACAAACTCACGATTATGCGTAAAAAGGAAACGGGGACCGGGGATTTCAAACGGCTTTTGGAGGAGATCACCGTACTCATGGGGTATGAACTCACGCGGGATTTGCCGCTGGAGGATATCGAAATCGAGACGCCGATTTGTAAGATGGTCGGGAAACGGATTGCCGGGCGGAAACTCGGCATCGTCCCGGTGCTGCGTGCGGGTTTCGGCATGGTGGACGGGATGCTGAAATTGATTCCGGCGGCGCGTGTCGGCGTGATCGGGCTGTATCGGGATCCGGAGACGCTTTCGCCGGTCGAATATTATTGTAAGTTGCCGAGTGTGGAGAATCGGGATTTCATCATTGTCGATCCGATGCTGGCGACGGGAGGCAGTGCGGTCGCGGCGATCGATTTGCTGAAAAAGCACGGCGCGAAAAATATCAAATTCATGTGTCTCTTGGCGGCGCCGGAGGGTGTGAAAGCGGTGAATGAAGCGCATCCGGACGTGCCGATTTATACGGCGGCTTTGGATGAATGCCTGAATGATCACGGCTATATCGTGCCGGGTCTGGGCGACGCGGGCGATCGTATTTTTGGGACGAAGTGAAATCGGAGGTGCCGTTATCCGTTGTCCGTTCACCGTTTACCGCTTGTCACATCTTAGTGAATCACAAAGGCAGTCACGTACGGTAAACGGTTTACGGTTATACGGAAAACGGTCCAAAGAGAGTTGTGATACCAATGGTAATCACAACTCTTTTTTGTTTCTCAAAATTTCCGGCGCGTTTCGTGCTATAATGGAGGAAAAATTTCGGAGAGGTTTGACGGTATGGATTTGAAGGCGCTCTTGAAGCGGTATTTCGGATATGATTCGTTTCGTCCCGTGCAGGAGGAGATCGCGCGGGCGATTTTGCATGGGGACGATGTCGTGGCGATCATGCCGACGGGCGCGGGGAAGTCGATTTGTTTTCAGATCCCGGCTCTGGCGCTGCCGCATGGGACGGTCGTGATATCGCCTTTGATTTCGCTCATGAAGGATCAGGTGGAGGCGCTTTCGGCGCAGGGGATTCCGGCGGCTTTCGTGAATAGCACGGTCGCGCTGGAGGAAACGATCGAGCGGTTGCGGGATTTGTATCGCGGGCGGTTGAAACTTTTGTACATGGCGCCGGAGAAATTGGAGCAGGGGTATTTCACGGATTGTCTTCGGCAGGTGCCGCTTTCACTCGTGGTAATCGATGAGGCGCATTGTGTCTCGCAATGGGGGCATGATTTTCGGCCGAGTTATCGGAAAATCGATGAGTTTATCAAGAAATTGCCCGTGCGGCCCGTCGTGGCGGCTTTCACGGCGACGGCGACGCCTCTGGTCGAGCGGGATATGCGGGAAAATTTGGATTTGCTCAGTGCGCGTCTTTTTCGGACGGGACTGGATCGGCCGAATTTGTCGTTTCGTGTGATGCGCGGCGTCGATAAAGAGGATTTCATTCGCGAGTATATCGAGGCGCATCCGAAAGAGGCCGGGATTATTTATTGCGCGACGCGAAAGGCGGTGGAGGAAACGTATGAGTTTCTGCACGGTCTCGGGATCGCGGTCGGGCGTTATCATGCGGGGATGGCGGATGAGGAACGGCGACGGGCGCAGGATGATTTTTCATTCGATCGCACGACGGTGATGGTCGCGACGAATGCATTCGGCATGGGAATCGATAAAAGCAATGTGCGCTATGTGATTCATCATGCGATGCCCAAGAGTCCGGAGGCGTATTACCAAGAGGCGGGGCGCGCGGGACGTGACGGGTCGGCGGCGGATTGTATTTTGCTCTACAGCGCGCGCGATGTCCGGACGCAGGAATATTTGATCGGCCAAAATGAATCGGATGAGGAGAAGGCTGATCTGGATTATGAGCGGCTCCGGCGCATGGAGGATTATTGTCGCACGTCGGGCTGTTTGCGGAATTTTCTGCTTGATTATTTCGGGGAAAAAGCGGAGGCGACATGCGGGCATTGCGGAAATTGCGAGGCGGCGGCGGTCGGCTCTTGCGTCACGGATGAGGCGACGCTGATTTTTCGCACGGCAGACGCGATCGGCGGCCGTTTCGGCGCGGGGATCATCGCGGAGATTTTGAAGGGGGCACGGACGGAGAAGGTGATAAGCCGGCATTTCGAGGAGCTTCCGACATATGGGAAACTGGCGCATGAGACGGCGAAAGGGATTCGCGAGGCGATTGCACGCTATGTGGCGGACGGCTATCTCTTGCGCGAGGGCGGCCAATATCCGACGATTGCCGTGACGGAAAAAGGAAAGGCGGTCATCGCGGGGAATGCCGATGTGTACGGGATTTCCATCGGCGGGCAGAAAGCGGTGGCCCATGCGGCGACGCGGAAAAAGACGAGAACAAAGGAGAAACGTTCGCCGCTTTTCGAGACGCTTCGTGTATTGCGGCTTCAAATTGCGGAGGAAGAGGGGGTGCCGCCATTTGTTGTCTTTACGGATGCGGCGCTGGAGGATATGGCGAAAAAGCGGCCGAAAACGATGGAGGAAATGGCGAATGTTCACGGCGTCGGCGCTTTTAAATTGCGGAAATACGGCGCACGTTTCCTAAGAGCGCTGGGATACGAAGGCGAGCCGTCACCGCTGCCGGATTCTACAGAGGGAAGGACTGTCCCGGCCAGAGGCGCGCAAAAATTGCCGCAAGTGCATGAAAAGGAGATGGCCGAAGCGGAAACTTTCGACGAAGCGGCGTTTTTGACGTATATGGACACGGTGCGCACAAGGCTCGCGAAGAAAGCGGGGGTCGCGCCGGATGCACTGTGTAGCGAAGACATGCTCTTGGCGCTTTTACGGGATAAAAATGCGGTGAAGGAAATGGCACCGGAGTACAGAATTTTATACGGCCCGACGCTGGTGCAGGCGGCTGAGGTGTATCGGTCGATCTTGTAAAATAGAGATGTTATCCGTTATCCGTGAACCGTTGACCGAGTGTCACATGGGGGAAAAGCTTGAGAAGGCTTGACGGGCTTGAAAGGGCTTGAAAGGCTTGCGGGGGGCACATGGTGGTGCGGTCCGTTATCCGTGAACCGTTGACCGAGCGTCACAATGAGGGAAAAAGCTTGAGAAGGCTTGAAAGGGCTTGAAAGGGCTTGATGCGGAGCCGTTTGTCGACTTAAGTTTTTTTATGATTTGACGAAAAAGGCGAGAATGGAAAAGGCGAAAAGGTAAAGCAGCGTAATCTATCAAGCCTGATCAAGCCTTTTTCTCCACATGACGGACGGTAAACGGTAAACGGATAACGGACAGCGGATATAGAAAGGAGAAAGTATGAGTAGCGCGGATACGCAGTATTTGGATATTGTGCAAAGGATTTTGGCAAGCGGCGCTTTGGGGGACAACCGGACGGGGATGCCCGCTTATAAATTGCCGCACCAGATTTTGCAATTCGATTTGGAGAAAGAGTTTCCGATCCTGACGACAAAATTTGTCGCGTTTAAGACCGCCGTCAAGGAAATTTTGTGGATTTGGCAAAAGCAATCCAATGACGTCCGCGTCTTGCAAGATTGGAACGTCTATGTGTGGGATGAATGGATGCGAGAAGACGGTACAATCGGGAAGGCCTACGGCTACCAGATTGCAAAATACCGGCAGGTCGATACACTCTTGGAGACACTCAAGACCGATCCGCAGTCGCGGCGCATGATCGTTTCCCTTTGGAATATCGAAGATTTGCCGGACATGGCGCTCCAGCCTTGCGCGTTTCTCACCATGTGGGACGTGTCCGCAGACGGGCGGCTGAATTGTATGCTCGTCCAGCGCTCAGGGGATATGGGTCTCGGCATCCCCTTCAATTTCACGCAATATGCCGTGCTCGTCCATCTCATCGCCCGCGCGACGGGATGGCGCCCCGGTCTTTTCACGCACGTCATCAACAACGCGCATATTTACGCCAATCATGAAGCCGCCCTCCGCGAGCAGCTCACGCGCCTTCCCGATGCTTATGAAGCGCCGCGGCTTTGCATCAATCCGAATGTTTCCGATTTTTATGCCTTCACGCCCGAGGACATCACGCTTGACAATTATCGGCATCACGGGAAACTGGCGATGGAGGTCTCTGTCTGATGCTGACGATGATTTGTGCGCTGGCGAAAAATCGCGTGATTGGGAAGGACAATCGCCTCATCTGGCACATTCCGGAAGATTTGAAACGCTTCAAGGCGCTCACGCTGGGGCATCCCATCGTCATGGGGCGTAAAACGTTTGAAAGTCTCCCCGGCGTTTTACCCGGACGGACGCATTATATTTTGACGGGAAACAAGGATTACGTGGTACCGGCGGGCGTCATCTGCTGCCACAGTGTCTCGGAACTTTTGGCGCACCTTTCGGGCGAAGAGGCTTTTATCATTGGCGGCGCGTCGGTATATCAGACGCTTTTGCCCTACGCGAAGGCAATGGAGCTGACGGAAATCGACAAGGAGTACGAAGGCGATGCGTATTTCCCGGAATTTTCCAAAGAAGAATGGAAGGAAACGGCGTCGGAGGCGCACGAGGGGTATCGTTTCGTGCGGTACGAGCGATAAGGGCAGAGGAGCGAAATCGAATTTGTGTTTTTCTTTTGCGGCGTTCTCGATTTTTGGCCAACGGGGATGAGGAGCGGTATGTCCGCTCTTTTTTTGCGGTATTTTTTGGAAGAGTGTTTCTGAACAAAACAGGAAAAAATAAATTTATATATTCATAAAATCTATGGAGATATGCTATAATAAATGCAAAGAAGCAAAAGCAGGCGGAGACGGACAGTTTCCGATAGGTACGGTGAGGAGGGATTCGGATGACGGGGATTGATAAATTTTGCGGAATGCTCTTGGGGCAGGCCGCCGGGGACGCTTTGGGCGCTCCGCTGGATGTATTGTCGGTGGCGACGATTAAGCGCCAATTCGGTCCTTTCGGTCTTCGGACGCTCGTGCGCTCTCCCAAGACGGATTTTTTGGCGCCGTTTTCGCAAAATACGCAAATGATGCTGGCGACGGCCGACGGACTTTTGTGGGCTTCGGCGAAGAAAATCGATCGGACGGAAGGACTGTATCGCGGGTACATGCGCTGGTATTACGGACAGACGGGCGAAGAGGCGCGGCGCGGGCAGCGGACATGGATGCGTCGACAGCCGCATGAACGGGAATTTTGCTTGGCTCGCGAAAAATTCATGCGTGCCAAAAGAGGTATGGGATCGACATTGGTGGCACTTGCCAGCGAGACGCCCGGTTCGCTTAAAAATAAAATCAATGACGACAATGACAGTGAGGCGCTCATCCGGAGCGGCCCCATCGGTCTGATTTATGCCGGAAATGTGCGGGACGCTTATTACGAAGCGGTGCGCGCCGCAGTCTTGACACATACGAATCCCGTCGCATACCAGGCGGCGGCCGCTTTTGCCGGCATTATCGCAGGACTTTCCGGGAAACGGACGACGCTACCCAAAGTGCTCGATGAGGTCATGGCGCTTTTGAATAAATCCGAGCATACGGAAGTCCTGACGGCGATGCTTTCAGCGGCAATCGCGCAAGCGAATGCACATCCGGCCGGGAAAGGGAAGTCTTTTGATCATGTGGATAGCCTGCATTCTCTGGGGACGGGGAAAAAGGCAGAGGAAGCCTTGGCGATGGGCGTGTATTGCGCACTGGCGAATGACGATCCCCTTGAGGCGATTTTGGCCGCGGCGCATCACGACGGAAAGAGTTCTGTGACGGCGTCTCTTGTCGGCGCCATCGAAGGGGCACGGCTCGGCACAGCGTTTCTACCGGACTACTGGATATCGCATTTGGAAGGCGCGACGATTATTGAGGCTGTGGCGAAAGAGCTCTATAAGACGTGGGAAGAAGAAGCGGCGGCACAAAAATCTTCAGGAAAAGAAGAAACGCCGGCTGAGGAGAAAAAAGAAGTAAAACCGGCGAAGAAAGCGGCGGAAAAGAAGGCGGCCGAGAAAGAAGAAATAAAAGCGGAAACCAAATCCGAGAAAAAATCGGAAACCAAGGCTGTGAAAAGAACCGAAACAAAGCCGAAATCGAAAACGGAGTCGAAGACGGTGAAAGAATCGATACAGAAATCGGAAATAAAATCGGAGAAAAAGGTCGAGACAAAATCGGCCAAAAAGCAGGAAGCGAAACCGGAGAAAAAAGAGGAGAAAAAATCAGTCAAAAAATCGAGTGCCAAGAAATCGTAAAGTTCGTGTTGATTTCCCTGTTTGGGAGGAGGTTGCGAAAATGTTTCACCATTTTGCAGCCTCTTTTTTGTTGCCTGAGAAAGATTGATTGCGCTCTTGCTGCGCATGGGGTGTAAATCGCTGCCTCCTATACGGCGCGCGGTCAACGGTTTGCAGCCGACGGACAAAGGGTTTCCCAATCAATTTTATCCTCGTCGATGGATAGATAAAAACGTATCGCTGCGTTTTCCGCTGCACATGGCATTGGAAAAACGCAAAAAAAAGAGCTGCGAGAAAATGTAAAAATTTCTCGCAGCTCTTTGGTGCGGCCGGTGAGACTTGAACTCACACGATCTTGCGATCACTACCCCCTCAAAGTAGCGCGTCTGCCATTCCGCCACGGCCGCATGATTATTTTGATATTATAAACGTTGCGGCGGCGGAAGGCAAGGACAAAAATCAATCGGAGCGGCAGTTTCCCGAAGCGTTTCGCGAATATATGTTATAATAAACGAAAATACAAAAGAAAGGAGAGGCATCGATGGGGATCCAAAAGACCGTGAAATTTTTTGCGCTCGGTCTGGCGAAGCGGTTTATGGCTGATGATGTCAGCGCGCTTGCCGCCGAGACGACGTACTATCTCATCTTGGGACTCGTGCCGTTCATGATCTTCCTCGTCAATGCCGTTCTCTTTTTTATGGCGCCGCAAATCTCCGTCGTCATGCAGCTACTGTCTTACTTGCCTTCGGATTTTGCCGTGGCGCTCGAAGGCTATGTGTATCGAATCATTGCGGGCAGAAGCAGCATCTGGCTCGTCTTGGGGCTCGTCGCCGCCCTTTGGTCCGGCGCGCAGGGCATCGATGTCGTCATTCGTTCCACCGACAAGGCTATGAGCAATGACAGAAACCGGCAATCTTGGATCACCGTGAAAGCGAAATCCCTCCTCTTCACGCTTCTTATCGTCTTTGCCATGGTGCTCTCGCTCGGGATCACCGTCTTCGGAAACGCCGTCGTCTATGCGCTCGATTACTATTTTACGCTGCCCGCGATGTTTCTTCACTCTTGGAACCTTTTGAAATATGCGGTTCCGTTTTTCATTTTGGTGCTGTCCCTTTCCGTCTTCTATCGCTATGCCACACATCGCTACCGGACGAAATGGTCGCGCGCTTTCACGGCGTCCGTCCTCGTCACGCTTGTTTGGCTCCTTTTGACCGGCGGTTACAGTTATTATATTTTGAATTTATCCTCCATGGGGCTGACATACGGCTCGCTCATCGGGCTGCTCGTTCTCTTCATCTGGTTCCACTTGGCGGCCATGGTGATCATTATGGGAGGAGAATTTATCGCGACGTGGAAGGATTATGATCGCTTCATGCATCCCATCCTTCGTAAGAGCGAACCGGAAACGGCGAATTGATAAAGGAAACCGGAGATCGAGGCTTGGGAGGGGGCGGCTTTTTGCATCTATCGATACACCCGGATGCGTAGTGAAAAAGTCGGCTTGCTTTGGGGAAAGTTTTGAAAAATTTTTATTGACAGGAGACCGGTGCAATGATATAGTAATGGCGTTGCGCCGGTTTTTTGCGCGCAAAAGCAGGTGAAAAGATGAAGCTGGAAGAACTCAAAAAATCCGTTTTCGTGGTGGGAATCAAGGAGACGGCGCGGGCCATCGAGAAGGGTGAGGCCGTGCATGTCTTTGTGGCAGCGGACGCCGATGATCGTGTCGCGCTTCCTTTGAAAGAGGCTTGTGCCGAAAAGAAAGTCCCGATGACGACGGATGTTTCCAAAGTGGATTTGGGCAAAGCCTGCGGCATCAAAGTGAAGGCTGCGGCGGCGGCCGTATTATCCCGGTAATATCCGCAAAGACCTTGTTTTTGCGGATCCATTATAAATTTCCATTTGAGAAAGGAGGTGCCAAGATTGCCGACAATCAATCAGTTGGTTCGCAAGGGCAGACAGACCCTGACCTATAAGGCAAAGACCCCGGCACTGAAGCAGTGCCCGCAGAAACGCGGCGTCTGCACGAGAGTGTACACCGCGACCCCGAAGAAGCCGAACTCTGCGCTTCGTAAGGTGGCTCGTGTGCGTCTGACGAACGGAATCGAAGTTTCCGCTTACATTCCGGGCGAAGGACACAATTTGCAGGAACACAGCGTCGTCCTCATCAGAGGCGGCCGTGTCAAGGATCTTCCGGGTGTTCGTTATCACATCATTCGTGGGGCGCTCGATACCGTAGGTGTCAAGGACCGCAAGCAGAGCCGTTCCAAATACGGCGCAAAGGGTGACAAGAAATAATATTTCTTTCATTTGAAAAATTTTGATAACCAACATCGTTTAAGGAGGAAACTTACATGCCGAGAAAAGGTGCAGTTCCGAGACGTGACGTGCTGCCGGATCCCGTGTACGGTTCCAAGGTGGTCACTCGTCTTATCAATAAGGTGATGCTCGATGGGAAAAAGGGCGTCGCCGAATCGATTGTCTATGGGGCATTCGATATCGCTCAGTCGAAACTGGGCAAAGAGCCGCTGGAAATTTTTGAACAGGCTCTCAACAACATCATGCCGGTCCTCGAAGTCCGTGCCCGTCGTGTGGGCGGCGCGAATTACCAGGTGCCGGTGGAAGTCAGAGCGGATCGCCGCCTGACGCTGGGTATCCGCTGGTTGGTGGGTTTTGCCAGAAAGCGCAGTGAGCGCAAGATGGAAGAACGTTTGGCCGGCGAATTGATGGATGCATTCAATGATACGGGCGCAGCCGTCAAAAAGAAGGAAGATACCCATAAAATGGCAGAAGCCAATAAGGCCTTTGCTCATTATCGCTGGTAATTGGAATAAGGAGAACTATCGTGGGCAGAGAATTTCCGCTTGAAAAAACAAGAAATATCGGCATCATGGCACACATCGATGCCGGCAAAACGACGACCACGGAACGTATTCTCTTCTACACCGGTGTCAATCATAAGATCGGCGAAGTCCATGAAGGCGCAGCCACGATGGACTGGATGGCGCAGGAGCAGGAACGCGGCATTACGATCACATCCGCTGCGACGACCTGCCACTGGAAAGGCTATCGCGTCAATATCATCGATACCCCCGGTCACGTGGATTTCACGGTAGAAGTAGAGCGTTCTCTCCGCGTACTGGACGGCTCTGTGGCCGTATTCAGTGCAAAAGACGGCGTGCAGACGCAGTCTGAGACGGTCTGGAGACAGGCCAGCACGTACCATGTCCCGCGTATCGCTTTCATCAATAAGATGGACACCACGGGCGCGAATTTCCTTCATGCCGTCCAGACGATGAAGGATCGCCTCCATGCGAATGCGATTGCGATGCAGCTGCCGATCGGTGCGGAAAATACGTTCGTCGGCATTGTGGATTTGTTGACCCGCAAAGCTGAGATTTACAAGGACGACAAGGGTACGGAAATCGAGATTACCGATATTCCGGAAGAGATGAAAGCCGATGTCGAGAAGTATCGCGAAATCATTTGCGAGACGGCGGCGGAAGGCGATGAAGCTCTGATGGAGAAATATCTGGAAGGCGAAGAGCTCTCGATCGAAGAAATCAAGGCGGCGCTCCGCAAGCAGGTCATCGCCTGTGAAGTCTATCCGGTCTTCTGCGGTTCCGCTTACAAGAACAAGGGCATCCAGATGCTTCTCGATGCCGTCATTGATTACCTGCCGGCTCCGACCGATGTCCCGCCGGTCAATGGGATCGATCCGAAGACGGAAGAGCCGCTGACGCGCGAATCGTCCGACAAAGCGCCGATGTCCGCATTGGCCTTCAAGATTATGAGTGATCCCTACGTCGGGAAACTCGCGTATTTCCGCGTATATTCCGGCGAAGTGCATCAGGGGACCTACGTTTTGAATTCCACAAAAGGAAAGAAAGAACGCGTCGGTCGTATCCTGCAGATGCACGCGAACAATCGGAAGGAAATCGAGATTGCGTATTCCGGTGACATCGCAGCCGCTGTCGGCTTCAAGGACGTCACGACGGGCGATACGCTTTGCGATGAAGCTAATCCAATCATTCTGGAAAAGATGGTCTTCCCGGATCCGGTCATTTCCGTCGCGGTCGAACCGAAGACGAAGGCCGATCAGGAAAAGATGGGCGTCGCGCTTTCCCGTTTGGCGGAAGAAGATCCGACGTTCCGCGTCCATACCGATCCGGAATCGAATCAGACGATCATTTCCGGGATGGGCGAACTTCACCTCGACATCATCGTCGATCGTATGAAACGCGAATTCAATGTCGATGCGACGGTCGGGAAACCCCAGGTCGCCTATCGCGAGACCATTCGCAAGCAAGTCGAAGCCGAAGGCAAATTCGTCCGTCAGACGGGCGGCCACGGTCAGTACGGCCACTGCTGGCTCCGTCTGGAACCGCAGGAACCGGGCGCCGGTTTCAGCTTTGAAAACAAGATTGTCGGCGGCGTCATTCCGAAGGAATTCATCGGACCGGTCCAGGCCGGTGCCGAAGCAGCCATGGAAGACGGCGTCGTCGCCGGATATCCGATGGTCGATATCAAAGTCACCGTATTTGACGGCTCCTACCATGATGTCGATTCCTCGGAAATGGCATTTAAGGTCGCAGGCTCCATGGCGTTCAAAGCCGGTGCGAAAAAGGCGGATCCCGTCCTTCTCGAACCGTACATGAAAGTCGAAGTCGACGTCCCCGAATCCTACATGGGCGACGTCATCGGCGGCCTCAATTCCCGTCGCGGACGCATCGAAGGCATGGAAACCGAAAACGGCGACTCCAAGATTCGCGGTTTCGTCCCGCTCTCCGAAATGTTCGGCTATGCGACGGATCTGCGCAGCACGACGCAGGGTCGCGGCACCTTCACGATGACATTCGATCATTACGAAGAAGTACCGAAGGCCATTTCGCAGCAAATCACCGAGCAGCGCCTCGGAAAATAATTTTGAATCGGATTCCGCTTTTAGGAACGGAAACCGGACCTATTTCTATATTTCCATAAGGAGACAGAAAAATGGCAAAAGCACATTATGAAAGAACCAAGCCGCATGTCAACATCGGCACCATCGGCCACGTCGATCACGGGA
>CAVEFO010000017.1:29621-32574 GCA_963615055.1 Lachnospiraceae bacterium | reverse complement strand
AAAATTTCAATCTGGCGGCGTCTTCTTTCTCTTGTTTCGTTCTCTTTCTTCCACGGGGAAGAAAGAGAATGAAAAACGACAGGAGTTCTGCGGGGAACCGCCCCGCGTGATTCAATATAAAAAGGAGTCGCGAATTACTTTTCGCAACTCCCTTTCAATCTCAAATGCTTTTCTGTAAGTAGAAATGAAATCCCCCTTCGCGATCAAATTTGGATTTCGAATCGATGTACGGAAAACCCAGCACCGCTTTGGCATACCAAGTGCCTCTTGCCACTTCGAGACCGACGCCGACACTGGCGATCCGTGCCTTATCTTCCCGCACGGAATAATTGTTGCAAGCCATGCCGTAATCCCAGAACAAAAAAGCGCGCACCGTTCTGTGGTCCTCACTCAGCGGAAACCCGTACTCCACACTCGCCAGCCAGCCCTTATCGCCGGACAAAGCGCTTTCCTGAAAAGCCCGCACCGTCGAAAACCCGCCCAACGTAAATTGCTCCGTCGTTGGAAGCTCTTGATGCGACGTGTATTGCCCGACGAGGCGCAGCGACAGATATTGATCCCACGGCAGATTTTGCCGCCGCAGCAAATACGCGCTGTAATACGATCCGTTCTTTTCCTTGTTCCTGTAATTGTCATCGTTGTCGTATCCGGTGACGCTCCCCATGAAGAACCAAAGCCCGCGCCGATCAAACGATCTTTGGCTGATTCCGAATTTCAACGTCTTCGTCTCAATGTCGCCCATATCTATCCCTGAATATTGCGTTTGAGACGATTTTTTGTGTACTTCCAAAAAGAGATCCGTCTTAATGCGCGACGTCGTGCGAAGCGGATGTGAAAGGGAAATACCGAGATCGTCGGAATTGGCTTTTATATCAAAATCTCTGAACACGCCATGTATGATATTGACCATATTTCGAGAATAAGAAACAGCCATTCTCGTCCCGCGCGTGCCAATCGGCGTGTCATAGGAAACGGAACCGCCCCAGATGCCCTGCGTCCAAATCGGCGCGACGGACAATGCGGAATCACGCCCATTGAGGCCGCGGTACTCCGTGTAGAGGCCGAGACGCGTGCGTCCGCTCTCCCCTTGTCCCGCGTTGTCGACGAAAAGAAATGTCGTGAGCGGATTTTTATTTTCGTGAAGCGTGAGATACAGATCGGAGGTCCCCTCTTCTTCTCCCGGCACCAATTCCGCCTGGATCTGATACACATTGGTGGCGTTGTACCGCAGCAAATCATCCCGCAAGCGATCCACATTCACCAATTCGCCGGATCTGGCACGGATCCGATCGCGGATCGATTTTTGAGAAATCCGATCATTTCCCGTGATTTCCACTTTCCCAAATGTCCCTTCGATGAGACGAATGTAGACAATCCCGTCCTTCACCGTCTGCGGCGGCAGCACCGCTTGCGCCGTCGGAATTCCTTTTTCGACATAGAGCGCATTCAGCCGATTCACCATTTCTTGCAGCTCGGACACATTGCTTGCGCCGGCTCCTTTGAAATGGACGGCTTCCTGAACTTCCTCATCCGTCAGAATTTGCGATTTCGTCACGCGGACTTCTTTGACCTCAAAAGAAATCTCCGACTCCGGCGCCTCTTCTCTGGTCGCACGGACCGTCAGCGGCGACGTTTTTTCCCGTGTTTCCTCTTCCCGGCTGTATTTATAATACGCCATCATCGCCTGCTGATCCTCGGCGCTTCGCTGCGCCCGCCGCACGACATCTTCGACGGACGACTCCGCCTGTACCGCGTACCCCGCTTGCGCCAAGATACCGAAAACGAGCAAAAGTGCGCCGACTCTTTGACTTCTTCTCATGCCGTCCTCCTTCTTTCTCCGTTACGCAGGATCCACAGAGTGATACGATTCCGTTTCGGAAACGCTCCCGAAGCGAATACCGCCGGACACATTCGTTTCCTCTTTCTCTTCTTTTTCCGCGCCGTCTTTCCCGAGTCCCCGCAATCCGTACAGGCTACGATTCATCGTCGCATACGCCGTGGAATCCGCCGACTCCCCATTGATCAAAATCCCATCATCGGCTCTCGTAAACGGCACATCCGTATCAATTCCGATCCCTTTGAGACGCAGCCGCCCGATCCACTCGGCCATTCCGTTGGCCGGATTCTTCCGAAGCGAGAAATACACCCGCTCCGTCTGCATCGTGCTGTTTCCGCCGAGCGCCGTATCCGCAATCCCGATATCATCGATGCCGGTGAAATTGAGATGCTCAATCGCGCTGTTTTGAATCGTGACCGCGCCCGAAGACGTCGTGTGAATACCGACATAATGCGCCTGGTTTCCGTCCTGTCCCCGAACAGAAACGATGAGCTCCTTCGCCTCGCTTTGGAGATCGTCGATGCCCAGATTGTCCGCCGTGATATCCACATGCGAATCCGTCTTGATTGTATCCGCTTCGACCGTCTTCCCGCTGAGCTGCAAATTCTTCTTCACCGCAAGGACGGCGCCGCCCTTTTGCGTGACGTCAAACCCTTCCGGCTCGGCATCCCCGAAGAAAATACTCCCCGAATGCCCGACACCCGTTGTCTTCGATGCCGGCTCCGACGTATTGACGCCCTCCAGTTTCTTCACATTCTTCTTATCCGTCAGACGGATGTCCCCGCCGGCCGTCATCGTCGCGCTGTCAGCCGCAATCGAAGCGCCTGCGCCTTCCGTCGAAATCGTGCCCTTCGCCTGCATGTCGAGCGTGACGGATTCGGACCGATGCACGACGATATCCTTTCCGGCATTCATCGAAAGCGTTTTCCCGATATCCGATTCCAACACCGTCATCGAATCGCCGGCGGAAAGTGTCGCATCATTTTCCGTCACCAGCTTTTGCACAGACAGCGTCTGCCCCGCCTGCACATCGGCATCCTTCGCCGTCGCATTGTCAATGGAAATATTTTTGTCTGCTTGGACGTCCAACTTTCCTTCTATGGTCGCCTCATCAAG